>CAWUKA010000001.1:0-88233 GCA_963922965.1 uncultured Gammaproteobacteria bacterium
CAATAATACGAAAAATGAAATTAAACGGTGCTAAGTAAGGGCCAAAAGGTGCTGCTAAAGTTTCTTTAACAAACCCGATTACACCTTTTGATTTGATATTAAAAACAATCACTAGTAACAGCACGGAAATAGATAAAGCAAATGTCATATTCGGATCAGCGGTCGGCACTGATTTAAAATAATGAATGCCCAAGCTACCAGTCACTACCGGCAATAGATCAACCGGCACAACATCCATAAAGTTCATGAGTAAAACCCAGATAAAAATAGTCAGCGCTAATGGACCAACGAAACTGCGTGGACCATGGTAAGCTTCTTTTACCTGGCTATCAGCAAACTCAACCATGAGCTCGACAAAATTCTGTAATTTACCCGGCTTATCTGCCGTTGCTCGACGCGCTGCTTTGCTGAAAAAAAACAGAAACAAACAGCCTAACAAGAGTGACATGATGAATGTATCCACATTCAAGGTATAAAAACCATTGGCTGGACCCCAAGAGTGGGTAGCGAAATTATACTGTAAATTCGTTAGGTGATGCTGAATATATTCCGTCGTTGTGAGAGTGGCGCCGGCCATTACTGTTCCCCTCGCAACACGCTAGCAACTACCCAAATCAACTGCATCAGCATAAAGCCTGAAAAGAAGGGCAGAGCGGGCGGCCTCAAGAGTGAAAAGACGATGATAAACGATGCCATGGTCAGCATCCACTTAAATGTCACACCACCATAAAAAGCTGTAACAATTTGTTCAGCTTGTTGTGCACCAGCCTTGGCAAAGTAAATACGAGCAAATACCCAATTGGGCAATATATTTATGATAGAGCCCCAAGCAAAGCCGCGACCAGAATCCAGGTAACCGGTACTTTTAAAGACAAAAGCAGATAGCAGCAATAGCACGAGCTGTACATATAAAAGATAAGACGCTTGTGACTGACTCAATGTTGCACTATGTTCATCTTTAAACACTTTAAATACCTATAAAATTGGTTATTGAAGAAATGGCTACACAGTTGTTGTTCGACATATTGAAATTAAAGAGGCAGAAGTATATAAACTCTGCCAACAATGTGCAAATTATTTATGATGAGCTATGGGTAAAGACTAGTTTCTGTGCGAACCAGAAATGATTCTATAAAAATTAAGACAACATGAAGCGACCTAGAATGGCAGCGACATCGTCAGTCTTATCACCAAGCGAATTGATAGAGTGTGTGCTTGGCTGGGTAGCTAAAACCCAGTTTGGGTGATATCAGCATCGATATAAAGCGTAGCCGTGTCGCTACCACTGACGCCGGTATATTTATCATACAAAATACCATTCACGGTTTCGGTACCGGCTGAGGTCCAGCTCTCGGAAGTCGTCACGGTATCGCCGCTATTACCATCGACATATAAGATATCATCATCTGCGGTCAAGACTTCATCAATAGTTAAACTATCGAGCGTGTTATTACCAGTCCCGGTTAAATTAATTCGCTCAACGCTAACAAGGTTTGCTGTTGACATGTCAAAGCTCTTATTCTTAGACACGACTGTTAAGGTATCAAAGCCAGTGCCACCATCATGAAGAATATTATCGACATGATAAACCAAATTATCATTGCCTGCTTCGCCGAAAAGCTGATCACCATGCACCCCGCCATGAAGGTAGTCATTGCCATCACCACCATACAATCTATCGGTAGCCTTATGACCTAATATGTAATCATCACCACCAAAACCATAAACATAATCGCTACCCAAATTACCAAAAAAATAATCATAGCCATTGCCATGATTACCAAATTTATTACCACCGCTGAAATCGTCAACAATTCCTTCAGTCACCATGTAATTCACCGTACCGGTAAGCGGTGTGCCTGAGACACCATCAGTCACACTGTAGCTGAAGCTCGCAGTACTAGCTGAACCAGTTTCATTGAAGATTAAACTATTAGTATCCAAGTCGTATTGAGTGAAAGTCGATACAGATGCACCACTTGCCAACGTGATAGTACCGCCGGTAATCGATGTTACGGTATACACAATATTGCCTGCATCTGCATCCGGGCTATTGTAATTTAAAATGGTGTTGCTGAGCGGGGCATGCTCGCCATCAGCCACCATCGCGTTGGCACCGATTTCATCTGCGCTTAGTGTGCGATTCCATTGCGCCAATGACGTCACCTCGCCGGTAAATTCACTCGCGGTACTGATTTCAGTACCGCTGCTATCCAGCGTCGTGCCACTCGCGCGACCGATACCCACATCATCACTGTGCGCTGCAATACTGCCCGACACGCTATCGGTATTCACCAAAGCGCCATCCAGATAGCCTTTCAAAGCACTGCCATCAAAGGTTAACACCGTCGAGTAACTGGTGTTGGCCGACACCGCACCGAGATCAATAAAATTTTCAACATCACCGGTCCAGTTGCTATCCCAGGCACCGACATACAAATTACCGCCATCCAGGATCACATTAAAACCCACCGAGCTGCCACCTTGCTCAAATACCACTTGCTGGCCGCTAATATCACTACCAGTGGTGAATTCAACTGCTATGGTTTTATTGGCATAACTCGCTGCAGTATTAATATCGGCGTGATCGCCGATCGTTAAGCCTTGGCTGCCATCAAAGCTCACTGAGGTATTGGTTTCATTGTAAGTCCCGGCTGTACCCAGCGTTGAGGCATCATGACCGTTGCTCGACTTATCTGACCAACTCGTCACGCTACTTGCAGCCGCCGGTTGATCACTGTAATCCCGATCAGCATCCAAATCGGCACCATCAAATCGGAACACTAAATTGGTATCATCTGCATGTAAGCCTGCATTGATAATTGGCAACGACATACCATCAAACACATTATCAATAGTCACCGTCATTAGCTTAGTCGTGGTTACACTACCATCACTCGCTTGAATCATCACTTCGTAACTATTGTTACTACCAGCATCCGTTGGCACTTCATAATCTGGTCCAGTGTTGAAACTCAGTGTCTGACCGGTGAGGGTAAATTGTGCTTGATCGGCACCACCGACAATACTGTAACTGACGTTATCGCCATCAGCATCTTTCGCCGCAAACGTCACTACCGAGGTTACGTTTTCAGTCACACGGGCGCTAGTGGCAAAGGTCGGTGCAATATTCGGATCGGTTGCACCATCACCTGAGTTTACAGAGAGGAAGTCAGTATCAAAGAAAGATGGTTTAAACGATCCAGCGTCTTCACCGTTTAGTCTCGCTTCATCTTGCGCTTCAGTTTTTTCTAACCGCTGCTCCAATCGCTCCTCAAGGCTCTCAGCTAATTTATCGCGACCGCGACCCGGCCGAAAGTATCCATCATTGTTTACGTCAAAATATTTAGCAAAGCGTTCGCTTGCTTCGCCAAAATTCATATCCATGGTTCTGCCATGTTTAAACGCCATATCGATATAGGGATGCGCTTGGCCATGATCAAAGCGCTCAACGATAGCCGCCTGTTCATCTAACAAACTGCTTGACGTCTCAACAGCGATAGGGCTTTCAGTCCCAGTTGACACTTCTCCGATCGGGTTGGGCTCAAGCACATTGACGGCGCCAACATTCGGCTCAAGAGGGATAGAGGGCACTTGCTCCGCGTCAGCCGCTCGCTCAACCAGCACCGTGCCGTTACCAAGCGTGCGATACTTGGCATTGACACTTGGCGCAAATTGCTCACCCGGCTCTAATTGAATAGTACTACCTGCCTCAACCGCCAATGTCCGAGTTTCACCGGCCGCGTCAATGATGGTAATGTCAATGGTTTGTTCTGTGGTCATACTAAGCTCCAAAGCCTGGGCGTAATGAGACGAGTACCTATTAGACCAGCCGGTGCTCTAAAAGTTCAATCCGGCTCCTGGTTGAAAAACCAACTAAATGAATGAGTTACCAGTAGTGATAGCATATTTTACAGCTGTATCTTGGCGCTACCAAAACACGGCCAGCTACCCTTTTAACATCTGAATCTAGCAATAGATAAGGGGCATTTCTCACTCTGCAACATATGACAGGAAAGTGTTAGAAAAGTTCCCTTAAAAAGGATAACTTATTGAAAAATATATATAAACTATTTTTATACTGATTAAAGCAAAAGTAGAAGTTAACAGCTATCGGCGCGGCTATCAAACCAGTGGATAACACAATCTAAAGTTAAAACAATAGGTTAGCCAATCAGATCGATTAGCTCTACTAAACCTTGTAAACTGTCGCACTGGACAACGATATTAAACTTTCCAGAAGCTAAAGGTTTAATCCTAGACTTGTGCCCGAATGCATTGGTTAGACGCTTTTCATACGCGGTGCGCTCAGGCTTATCAATGAACTGATCGGATATTGCTGACCGCTCAGCATCAACAACACTATTTAAGTACTGTTGTACGAGTTGTTCAGTCTGCCGCACAGATAACTTTCGATCGATGACCACATTTGCCTGTGTCACCTGGTCAAGGCCTGTGAGTGCAAGTAGGGCGCGTGCATGACCCATCTCTAACTGGCCATCGATCAACAACTGCTTTATTTCTGCCTCACAATCGTTAAGACGTAATAAGTTAGTCACAGCGGTCCTTGACTTACCTATCATATCGGCCAGTTGTTGATGAGTTAAGTTATGTTCTTCAAGCATGCGTTGTAACGCAACTGATTCTTCAATAGGATTTAAATCTTCGCGTTGAATATTTTCGATCAGAGCAATCGCGCTTGCGGCCTGATCCGATAGCTCACGAATGACGACAGGGACCTCCAGTAAATCGGCAAGCTTAGATGCGCGCCAACGTCTTTCACCAGCGATAATTTCGTAGCGATCATCTGCAATCGGCCGCACTACAATCGGTTGAATTAATCCTTGGCGACGAATCGATTCAGCTAATTCATTCAGGGCAGATTGATCGATACGCTTACGTGGCTGAAACCGGCTTGGCTTTAATTTATCGATGGCGATACGCGTTAATTCTTTTTCAGGCATGACAGCCGAATAACTAGCATCGCTAACCATGTCAGCAATCTTGGTACCGAGTAACGCATCTAGATTTTTCCCTAAACCTCTTTTCTTAACCATTTTTTAGTCTCTACTCCATCTAACTTAGGCTGGTACTGTGTCAGCGACACTAGCTAATTTTACTTCTTTTTTAAGTTGCTGCATTAACTCTTTTGCTAACTCAAGATAAGCCACTGCACCCATTGATTTTCTATCGTAGAACAAAACAGGAAGGCCGTGACTTGGTGCCTCCGCTAACCGAATGTTACGTGGTATCACTGTGTTATAAAGACGATCACCAAAATGCTCACCTAATTGTTGTGAAACATCCAGCGTTAATCGATTACGACCATCATACATCGTGCGCAACAAACCCTGTAAACGTAAACGTGGGTTACGTGATTTTCTCAACTCTTCAAAGGTATTTAATAAACCGGTCAAACCCTCGAGTGCGTAGTATTCACATTGCATAGTAATGATAAGACTATCAGCGGCAACCAATGCATTTACCGTCAACATATTAAGAGAGGGTGGACAGTCAATAATAACAAAATCATATCGATCACGAACTTTAGCAATCGCCTGCCGTAACCGATACTCTCGCATGTTTTGGCCAAGTAAACGAACTTCAGCTTCGGTTAACTGACTATTGCTAGGCAGCACATCAAGGCCTACTTGTGTTGTTTGGATCGCTTGCTCAATCTCAGCATCACCAAGCAATACTTCATTTAACGTATGACTACATTCAAAGCCATCAATACCACAACCCATACTGGCATTACCTTGCGGATCAGTATCAATCAACAACACGCGATGCTTACCTTGATCATTTAACTGAGTAAGTGATGCGGCTAGATTGACACTTGTTGTTGTTTTGCCAACACCGCCTTTTTGGTTTGCAATCGCGATGACTTTAGTCAACGTTCTGTTCCTTTGCTGTTATCACAATCGCGTGCCGTTGCTGGGCTAAACCCGGCACAGTCAATGCGTACACGTCAGATGACCATTGCTGCTGATCGAGCTCGGTTAACTCGGCAACAGGTAGTTGGCCTTTCATTGCCAAGAATCGACCACCTGGCACGAGTAAGTGCTGAGTTTTAGCTATCATTTGCGTTAATGAGCTAAACGCACGAGTCACAATACTATCGAAACCGGGGCTGACTGTGAATGATTCCACTCGCACTTGGTGAATATCAACATTAGTGATGTTTAACTCATGTACAGCTTGTGTTAAAAACAAGGTGCGCTTTTTTGATGCATCTAACAATGTCACGCTTAGAGCTGGGTTTGTCAGCGCGAGTGGAATCCCAGGTAAACCGGCGCCAGTTCCAACATCAACAATGCGGTTTCCGCTAAGATAAGGTGTCACTGCAAGGCTATCAAGTAAATGCAGTTTAATTTGTTGCTTTGTACCCTTTACCGCAGTCAAATTCATGGCTTTATTCCATTGCTGAAGCAATTCCAGATAGCCTAGCATTTGTTTCTGTATGTCTATCGCAATAGTTAAGCCAAGCTGATCAATACCGGCTTGTAACTGTTGCATTAGGTTAACTAACATACTTGTTCTTGATCGTGTTGCAGAATACTCGCACGATGACGCTTTAGATAGACTAACAGCAAAGCGATCGCAGCCGGTGTAACACCAGAGATACGTCCAGCAGCTGCAAGCGTTGGTGGCTTAACCCGAGTTAATTTTTCACACACTTCTGCCGATAAGCCGGATACTAGCTGATAGTTAATATCAAGTGGGATCTGCATGGTTTCATAGCGCTGTTGTTTGGCAACTTCTTGCTGTTGGCGATTGATATAACCGGCGTACTTATATTGTATTTCAATTTGTTCAGCAACTTGCTGTGATGCAACACCCGGTCCAATGCCTGGTACTGCCATTAGTGTTTGATAATTTACTTCTGGCCGCCGCAGCAATTCACTTACTTTATATTCTTTCGTCAAGCCTTGCTGAAAAAATTCACTAAAGACCTGTGCTGCTTCAGTGTTAGGTTGCAAACAAATTTTTTCTAGCCGCTGCTGTTCCTCTACAATGCTAGTTCGCTTGGTGAGGAAAGCCTGCCATCGCTGTGATGAAATCAGACCAAGTTGGTGTGCTTGCTCTGTTAAACGTAAGTCGGCATTATCCTCGCGCAAAGATAAACGGTATTCAGCACGCGAAGTAAACATACGGTAGGGCTCTTGTGTGCCTGAGGTGATGAGGTCATCGATCAATACACCCATGTAAGCTTGATCACGACGTGGTGTCCAAGCACTTGCGCCGGCTGCTTTTCTTGCTGCATTCATACCTGCAATAAGACCTTGTGCCGCAGCTTCTTCGTAGCCGGTAGTGCCATTGATTTGTCCAGCAAAGAATAATCCTGCAATGAACTTAGTCTCTAGTGAATAAGTTAAGTCACGTGGATCAAAGAAATCATATTCGATCGCATAACCTGGCCTGGTGATATGTGCATCCTGGAATCCTTCCATACTGCGCACAAGCTCAACCTGTAGTGGATAGGGCAAGCTAGTAGAGATGCCATTTGGGTAAACCTCATGAGTATCTAATCCTTCCGGCTCGATAAATACTTGATGCGCGGTTTTATCAGCAAAACGAATAACTTTATCTTCGATCGATGGACAGTAGCGTGGGCCAACACCTTCGATTGCACCAGAATACATCGGTGAATACGCCAATCCTGCGCGGATAATGGCATGTGTTTTTTCGTTGGTATAAGTGATGTGACAGCATCGCTGGGTAGGATGTTGATCAGCATTACCTAAATAAGAGAACACCGGTACCGGCTCATCAGCGGGCTGTGACGCTAAGCGAGCGTATTGAATAGTGCGACCATCAATGCGTGGTGGTGTGCCAGTTTTTAAACGGCCAACACGGAAGGGTAGTGCACGTAACCGCTGCGCTAATGCCAGTGAAGGTGGATCACCCGCCCGACCACCTTGATAGTTTGAGTCACCAATGTGAATCTTGCCACCGAGGAAGGTCCCGACGGTCAGTACAACAGCCTTCGCGTAAAAGGCTAACCCCATCTGAGTGAGCACACCAACCACTTGGTCGCGTTCGACGATCAGATCATCAACCGCTTGTTGGAACAACACCAGATTAGTTTGATTCTCGATGCGCCGACGGATTGCCTGCCTATACAAGGCTCGATCTGCTTGCGCGCGGGTTGCCCTGACCGCTGGACCTTTGCTCGCATTCAAAATCCGAAACTGTATGCCTGCTTCATCAATTGCTGCAGCCATAATACCGCCCATGGCATCGATTTCTTTGACCAGGTGACCTTTACCAATACCACCTATCGCTGGATTACATGACATTTGGCCAATGGTTTCAATATTGTGAGTTAACAGCAAGGTCTTCGCGCCCATGCGCGCGCTCGCCATCGCGGCCTCGGTACCGGCATGACCACCACCGACAATGATGACGTCAAAGGATTGTTTTAATTGATTTTTTTTCATAATTGATAAATGGGTGAATTGGCTAGCCAGACTAGCGGTTAAAGATGAGTCATTTTATTACAAAACCGGTGGGCGAGCCAACTAATCTAAAGAAATTAATAGCTAAATAGCGGTAACACGATATGTCTAGCTCTCAGCAGTACACAGTTACATTTTTATTTATCTGTTAGCGAATACACTTACCGACACGATTTTAAGGTGAAGTGATATACAAATCGACTATGTTGGAGTTATAACAATCAGTTTAAAACTTAATTACAATCTAGACATAATCTCAATATTTCTACTATGTGGCGAACCGTCTTCATCACTTGTATTGCCCCGAGGAGATGCAAAGAACGTACTTCGATTACCACTAAGCCTATCGCCTCTTAACTCTAATACCCTTCTTTGCTTGTCTTGTACCTGGGCCTTCAAATTTTCTAACGATCGTTCCTTTTGAGTGATATGCGACTTTTTTTCTTTAAGATTATCTCGCAAATTACTTATCCTATGATTGAGAGAATCAATTTCTTCTTTTAATCTTTTTAACTCATCTAGATCAAGTTGAAGCTTATCTCTGACAGATGCAAACTTTTCTGCAAACTGTTGGAAAGAAGGATACCAAACTGTGTCAAAATGGATATCATGAGCTTTAATTGCACCCACAATCTCATTTAGCTTGCGCTCTTCAGCCTTGATTTTTTCTAAGAGACTGTCATCAAATGTCTTGTTGTATTCATCAATTAAACTATTTACGTAATTTTCCTGCCCTTGCCCCTCTTCAATTAGACGGTTTCGCTTTTGTTTCATATCTTCAAGCTGCTTTTTCTTTTCTTCTCTTTCAGTTGAAAGCAACTTATACTCATCGAATAACGGCCGACTGCGTAAAATTATTTTATCCTCTTCTTTAACAAGGATAGAATTTTGATTCTCTAATTCGCTTAAATCTGTTGTTAGTTTTTTGATTGACGCTCTTAGTTGATTCATCAAATCGCTTACTATTAAAATTTGTTGTTCAAGACTATGTATCTCAGATCGTAATCGATCGATGATTACTTTATTTCTGCCTTCATACATTTTCGGTAAAATTCTTTTTCCATCTCCGATAGGACCGTTTCGACGGCGAGCGTAAGCATATAAATATATCTCTTCACCACTGTAGCCACTGGTATCGACATAAACATCTTGCTGTTTTGACATGTACGAATAGCCCTGCTCACCTGATACCGTAACACCTTGACGCTGGTGAAAAGCTTCGGCAGGATTCCAACCTCTTTCACCTGACAAAGCACTATTGCATGCATGCAGTTGTAACCTTGCATTTTCAGCCCAAGGCAAAATGTTCATCTGTAAAATATCGTTTCGTCCCAATGTATTCTCACTACCATCAAAATCTTTGACAAATTCTAAACCATTATCTTGATCAACTCCTATGTGATCCTTTATTGCATGAGAAAAAATAGCAACATAACTAACTTTAACACCATTGCTTTGAGCTTGAGAAGCTATAGAGCCCCAAGCAGCTATGAAATCATTCTTAGTGGTAACCGGTAATAATTCTACTTTATCACCTGATTTAGACATTTGACTGGCTTGCCACCTAAAAGCTCTATCTGGAACTCTAACTAAATTATGGTAGAAAATGAAAGCCATGTATCTAGATATATTTACATACTCCTTAATGTTAAGTTTCTGAAATATTTTTTGACGCTTATGGACTTGTTTTTAGATTTAAGCGTAGGAATACTACCTTATTTTTTATTGGTTTTCAAGTTGATTGCAAACCTTTCAACCGCTTTGATTTTAATTAAGGCTTATTTTAAGTCAGTTTACAATTTAATTTTTTATATCTATTTACTCGCTGTCTTTAATTAAAACCATTAAATAAAAGCTTTAAGTCAAGCAAAACCGTATTTATTAAAAACATGAGCGTAACTAGATAATAATTTCTGCTAAAGCTAATACATTATCTGCTTTATTAAGCATTAAATTATAAAGACTGTCTTGAGCTTGAATAAATCATCTCAGTGTCGTGAGCTTCTTTAACTAAACATTCATGATATATTTTTTCATAGCCCGACTAGGCAATTTACTACTAAGCATTGCCGTTTACTTACCGATACAAAAGCTGGAAAAGATATCGCTCAACAAATCGTCGTTGGTATATTCACCGGTAATGGTATTTAGCTGCTGTTGACAATAACGTAGTTCTTCTGCTGCGAGCTCACCTGCTTTATAGTCTGTTAACTGTTGCCAAGCTGCTTGCAAGGCTTGTTGTGTTTGTTCAAGCGCCTTGACGTGGCGTCTGCGCGCTATGAACTGACCCTCTGTCTGTGCATTGAAACCTGCAACATGTTTTATGGTTTGCTGCAATATATCAATTCCTGCACCAGTTCTTGCCGACAAGTAAAGTTGGTTTTGATCAACGGTCTCACTAGCAGCTTCACCTGTTATATCTATTTTATTAAAAAGTTTAATTACTTTATTTATGCCAACTTGCTGGATCAACTTTTCAGATAACGCATTCACCTCATCCGTATGTTTCATCTTGCTATCGATGACGAGTAGTACTTTATCTGCGTGTTGAATTTCTTTTTCTGCACGCCGCACACCTTCTTGTTCAACGACATCGGTTGTTTCGCGCAACCCTGCAGTATCGATAATATGAACCGGTAAACCATCAAGCTGGATTTGCTCATGCAATAAATCGCGCGTCGTGCCTGCAATCTCGGTGACAATTGCGCTCTCCTCACCACTCAGTTGATTTAATAAACTCGATTTGCCTGCATTCGGCAATCCAGCTATCACCAACCGAATGCCTTCTTGCAACACTAAACCTTGCTGCGCAGCACTAAGCACGCCATCGACTTCGTGTAACAAGTTATGCAATTGGGTACTAATGACTTTATCAGCAAGAAAATTAATTTCCTCTTCAGGAAAGTCTATTGCTGCTTCTATATATTTTCGCAACTGCTTCACTGACTCAACTAAATGCTTAATCTTAGCAGCAAACTCTCCCTGTAGTGAGCGAATGGCAGATTGTGCTGCTTGCTCTGTGGTTGCATTAATGAGATCTGCTATCGATTCAGCTTGTGTTAAATCAATTTTATCATTAAGAAATGCACGCAAACTAAATTCGCCGGGATTCGCAAGCCGGGCGCCTAGCCCAAGTATACGCTTGATGAGTAGATCGACGATCACAGGCCCACCATGACCCTGTAATTCTAGCACATCTTCGCCCGTAAATGACTTTGGCGCGACGAATCTTAATGCAATCCCTTCATCAATGACCGAGCCATTACTTGCTTGAAACTGGCAATAATGTGCGACACGTGACGGTATAGTTTTAGCTAGGAGCTGGTCAGCTATTGCCTCGACGAGTGGCCCTGATACACGAACAACCGCAACACCACCTTTGCCTGCCGGTGTTGCCCGCGCCACAATGGTATCTTCTAACAGCACGGCTAAGTTTTTTTTGTTTGCTTTGTAGCAGCGCCATGCTCGATACTGCGTGCTATCACCCATTGCTGCAAGATTGATAGTGTATTATTAACAACCCAGTACAGCACCAAGCCTGAAGGGAAACTTAAAAATAACACTGTAAACACGATTGGTAAAAATGCCATAACCTGTGCTTGTACAGGATCTGGTGGTGGTGGATTCAGTTTTTGTTGAATAAACATCGTTAAGCCCATAATCAACGGTAGAACGTAATAAGGATCCTTAGCTGATAAATCGTGTATCCATAAGACAAATGGTGCCTGTCGTAACTGAACGCTTTCCATTAGCACCCAATAGAGTGCTATGAAAACAGGGATTTGGATAAGTATCGGTAGGCATCCGCTGAGCGGATTAACTTTTTCGTCACGATAAAGTGCAAAAGTTTGTTTTGACAACTCCTCCCTATCATCAGCGTAACGCTCACGAATACGCTCAAGCTTTGGCTGCAACTTCTTCATTTTCGACATCGAACGATAACTCTTTGCGGAAAGTTTGAAAAAGCATAGCTTAATGGTTAAAGTCAATAACACAATTGCCCAACCCCAATTTCCCATCCACTGATGAATAAATTTTAAGACAAAAAACAGGAATTCAGATATAAAAAACAGCCAACCAAAATCGAGAGACAAACGTAATCCTGGTGCAACCTCATCAAGTGATTGCAGCTTTGGCCCAATGTATAGTTTAGCAATCGTTGCTGTTAGATGTTGATCCGGTAGTACCGATAACCCTGGCCCAACCCAACCCACATTGTAAACATCCTGGCCTTGCATTCGACTATAATAAGAGACGTTTTGCTCTTTTGGTGGTATCCAGCTCGTTAAGAAATAGTGCTGAATCATAGCGATCCAACCACCTTTTGTCTCCGTTGCAATCTCGTTTCCTGAGAAATCTGAAAATTTAATCTTTTTAAACGGTTTCTCTGGCGTTGAAAGTGCTGCACCCGTAAAGCCAATGTATGATTGAAACATACTTTTTGCATGCTTATTCCAACGTCGCTGCAGCTGGGTATAGGCATGTCCATACCATGTTTTAGCACTTTGATTATGAACATCATAACTCACATCGACGACATACGACCCGCGTTGTAAACGGAGTGTCTTTACGACAGAAACGCCTTCTTTACTCTGCCACCTAAGTGGGATTTCAAGCTGATCTTGATTAGCCTCAAGCTGATAGATTTTTTTGTCAGCCGTAAGCTGCATGGCGCGACCAAGACCAGTCAAGCCACTTTGAGCAACATAGTAAGTATCCTTATTTCGACTCAGCAACTGGAAGGGTCTATCGCTATGTAGTGCCTCTGGGTAGCGCAGTAAACCTGCACTTATAATGTTGCCTCCATTTAAGTCGACCTTTAGGGTCAACACATCGGTATTAACTGTTATTATCGCTGCTAATTTAGAGTCTGCGGTCTGTGCCTGTTGTGTTATCTCGTTTGCTGTCTCCACGACCGGCTGTTGTAAAGTGACTTCTGCAGTCACATCATCATGCGTGATGATTCCTTTCGGCAACATCTCTTCTTCCCAAGCATGCCAGATAGACAAGCTAACGAGGGCTAACGCAAAGTAAAGAAAAACTCGTTTAATTTCCATAGCTGCTCTTTTTACTTACTGTTTTGGTAGCGGGTCATAGCCACCTTGGCATCCCGGATGACATCGCAAAAGTCTTTTTATCGTCAATAGGCTTCCATGGCCTATGCCATGTCTCGTGATTGCTTGCTCGGCGTACTCCGAGCAACTCGGATAAAACCGGCAACACGACCACATAGGGCTAAGTAAATAACGGTAACTGCGTAATAGTGGGATAATTATCTTTACTAAGATACGTTGAGCTTGCGCCATAGTTTCTCCAGTGCCGCTGTTACCGATTTAAATTCAGGTTTATCTTCATGAAAAGATAACTTCACGACAAAATCAAACTGGTGTGATAACGCTGGTCTCGTACGGAAGGCCTCTCTCAACCACCGTTTCACCTTATTTCTTTGTGTTGCTGCTCGTAAACGCTTTTTTGAAACAGATAGACCTAGCCGACTATTCGCCAAGCCGTTCGGCTGATAGTGAATGACTAGGGGTGGGAGGTAAACGCGTTTGGCAGAACGAAAAATATTTTGGAAGTCGTCTTGTGCTTGTATTCGTAACTCTCTATTAAATTTAAACTTTTTTTTAACACTGGCTTCACAAGGCATTAGGCTGAGAGAGCTTTTCTTCCTTTTCTGCGTCGACGCTTGATGATTTGACGGCCAGCTTTGGTTGCCATCCGCTCCCGGAAACCGTGACGTCGTTTGCGTTTTATATTGCTGGGCTGAAATGTTCTTTTCATAGCTAAAAATCCGACGAAGCACTAAATTAAGTCGTCAATTTTAGACTTTCCGCTACATATTTGTCAATGCCGTTCGTGTAAATCGGTCTATCATCAATAACAAATAAAGTTAATACTTAATTTATTTTATGATTGTTATTAGTCCTGTTGATAGCGGGGATAAAAAAAATATTCATTTAAAACAGAACTTTAAATGCCAATAGGGCGGTTTGAAAAGGTGATTATGTTCTGGATAAGACTGTGGGTAAAAATAATTCGCCAAACAAACACAGCTTACTAACATGTTACCCTATGCGGTGATCACATGTTGTTATCCCATATCTTGTGGTAGGAAAAAATTTACAAAAGAAAATTTATAAATCTCATCAGACACGCTTGAATCCGCCAATGCACATCGCTATTCTTTTGCGTCTGCTCTGTCTAGTGTCCCACTGATAAGCAATTTTACGTAAGTTAAGGAGATCACATTCAGGTGGTTACTATTTGGCAACATTGCCTGGGTTTTTTGCAGGACGAAATTTCATCCCAGCATTTCAATACCTGGATTAGGCCACTGCAGGCAGAGTTTGAAAATCAGACTTTAAAGTTACTTGCACCCAATCGATTCGTGCTTGACTGGGTTAACCAGCATTACATGGGGAGAATTCGTGAGCTATTACAATCTTCAACAGATACTGCATTTGCGGAAGCGCAAGATGCAGAAGTCATCATTGAGGTTGGTACGCGTCGTGCAGCGGCAAATAATAAACAAACAGCGTCAGAGCGTCAGCCTACGACAACAAACAGCACTAAGCAAACGCCAAGCACAAGTAACTTGAATCCTATCTTTACGATACACACATTTGTTGAAGGTAAATCAAATCAAATAGCACGTGCAGCAGCGATACAGGTCGCAGAAAACCCGGGTGGCGCAAACAATCCACTTTGCCTTTATGGCGGTGTTGGTCTGGGAAAAACCCACCTCATGCAAGCTATAGGTCATCTTATCGTCGACCGCAATCCTGTGGCAGAGGTACTGTATTTACATGCAGAGCGTTTTGTTGCCGACATGGTCAGAGCCTTACAAACCAATCAGATGGAAAAGTTTAAAGACCGCTACCGAAAAGTAAAAGCGCTATTGATTGATGATATTCAATTCTTCGCTGGCAAAGGACGATCACAAGAGGAGCTTTTCCACACTATTAACGCCCTACTTGAAGGTCAACGTCAAGTCATCATTACCTGTGATCGTTATCCAAAAGAAATCAGCGGTGTTGAAGAAAGATTAAAATCACGCTTTGGTTGGGGGCTTACAGTTGTTGTTGAACCACCTGATCTTGAAACACGTGTTGCGATCCTTCTTAACAAGGCCCAGCAGACACAGGTTGATTTACCATACGAAGCCGCATTTTTTATTGCTAAACGGATACGTTCCAATGTTCGTGAGTTAGAAGGAGCGCTAAAACGCGTTATCGCGAACTCACAATTCACGAGTAAGCCAATTACCATAGACTTTGTTCGTGAAGCACTGAAAGACTTAATCATGTTGCAAGACAAGCTAGTCACGATCGATAATATCCAGAAAACGGTAGTAGAGTATTATAAAATTAAGGTTGCGGATATTTTATCTAAACGCCGAAACCGGTCGGTCACACGCCCGCGTCAAATTGCTATGGCATTGGCGAAAGAGTTAACGAATCACAGTTTGCCAGAAATAGGCGATGCGTTTGGTGGTCGTGATCATACTACGGTCTTGCATGCGTGCCGAAAGATTTTAGAATTGCGAGAAACAAATGTCGATATTGCAGAAGATTACATGAATTTACTGCGGACATTATCTACATAGGATAGCTTTAATAGGTTTAATTATGAAAGTAACGCTAGCACGCGAGTCAATTTTAAATCCACTGCAATTAGTTTCCGGTGTTGTTGAACGACGTCAAACATTACCGATTCTTTCTAATGTCTTATTAAAACTACAAGCAACCTCGCTGACCTTAACAGCAACCGATCTTGAAGTTGAGCTGGTTGGACGCACTGGCTTCGAGCAAACAACAGAAGCCATAGAGGTTACACTACCGGCGCGCAAGTTATTAGATATCTGTCGATCTTTACCAAATGATGCCAATATTGAGTTTTCGTTTGAAGAGACACAGGTTGTCTTACGCTCTGGTAAAAGTCGGTTTCTACTTTCAACACTACCTGCTACTGAATTTCCTGCTGTGGAGAGTGAACCGGGAGATATCGAGTTTGTCATTCAGCAACAAGATCTACACGACTTGATCGAGAAGACAGCGTTTTCTATGGCACAACAAGATGTTAGATACTATCTGAATGGTTTGTTACTCGATATTAGTGATAATAAGTTGAGTTGTGTCGCAACAGATGGCCATCGTTTAGCGCTATGTCAGCTCGAAAACCAAAGTGTAGCAAACTATCCTAATACACAGGTTATTATTCCACGCAAGGGTGTGCTTGAGTTATTGCGCTTACTCACAACCAGTGAGCAGCAAGTATCAGTCAATATTAACAAAAATCATATTCGTGTTCAGTCTGAGCAGTTTATCTTTAGTTCAAAATTAATTGATGGTCGATTTCCGGACTTCAAACGCGTCGTGCCAACCCATTGTGATAAGACGCTATTGCTGAAGCGAGAGCTTATAAAGAATGTCTTATCTCGTGTCGCAATCTTGTCGAATGAAAAGTACCGTGGTATTCGCTTTACCCTTACAGAAGGAAAATTGAGTATTTCTGCCACCAATCCAGAGCAAGAACATGCTGAAGAAGAACTGGATATTGATTATAGTGCTGAGGGCCTCGAAATAGGTTTTAATGTTAATTATATCTTAGATGTTTTATCCAACTTAAAATCAGAGCAGGTTAGTTTGTCATTATCCGATCCTAACAGTAGTTTACTGATTGAGGATCCAAGTAGTAGTCATCAATTGTATGTAGTCATGCCGATGCGGCTATAATCATTACATTTAGGAATACTGCTTGCTATAGTTTGTGCAGGTCAGGTCTTTCCGCTTTGGCGCGGGCCAACTGCTAGTACCATTTTCTTTTCAAGGTCAGCCCGAATAGTATTTTCTTGAAAGCGCTTCATCTCGGCTATTCTGCAACAGAATGCGAAATAGCCACGACTATTCTGCATTCTGTTACAGAATAGTCAGTAGTGGGTGTGAGAAAGTAGCTTAGATTAAGTACATTATGGCTAGAAAAAGAAATACGATCCTTATTGGCTACTCCTTTCCGCCGTTAAAAGCACTATTAATCAGTATGTTATGATCAATGGCTTGGCACCTATTGGTCAAGTAAGGTTTGCTTGTTTACAAGTTCGTGCCTCAATACTACCCATCATAATCTAGTGACTTTTGTTTATCAGGTATTTTTCAGGCTTACCCATAGTCTATGAACAATTTGATTAACGAGCTATTAGATATTAATCCGTCATGCCAGTGTCTGTTAACTGCTATATAGAATTGTAAACCCAGGGTTATAGACTTAACTTGGCCTCAAATTTGTCTATAAATGTAGCCGAGATATACCCTGGTTACGAATACTAAGTGCTGGTCGCCGAAGCTTAACAAAATAAGCTCGCGATGAGTCGTTAATTAACTATCCAATCAAATTCATATTAGAGTGCCAGCGAATGAGTTGGGAAATGTTGATCAGTCTAGATTTGATTGAGCAAGCTAATCAAGTTTAGCGAAATCTACAGCCTCAATGATATTTGAATCGAAACAACCATGTTTCACGTGAAACATGGCGTGTGGGTATTGGCCAAAATGTTTTAACAATGGCGCCTCATGAATGCAGGTTACAAAAATTTGACCCTTTAAATCTGCAAGTAAACTAAGTAGTGCCGCTTGTTTTGTTTCATCAAGCTCTGCAGGCAAATCATCTAGTAGGTATAAGCAGGGCTTATTAGTTTCTTGCTGGAGTAAATAACCCTGCGCTAGACGCAGCGCGCTAGCCCAGAGCTTTTGCTGGCCGCGCGACAAAATATCTTGAGCTCGGGTGCCGTCAGCAAAAAACTCAAGATTAGCCCGGTGTGGCCCAATACTGGTGTAACCGTGATAAGCATCTTGTCTATAATGCTCAACAAGTGCCTGTGCTAGGCTATTATCGCAATGCCAACCGCGTGCGTAGCGCAAACTAATCTCATACTCAGGTAAAACTAATCCAATTAGCTTCGTAAATAATGGTTCGAGTTTTTCTATAAAGGTTTGGCGCTGGTCATTTAAGGCAAGGCTTAGTGCAACAAAGTCGTTATTCCAAAGTTCCACTTCAGGTTTTGTTAAACGTTGTTTCAATGCAGCGTTTCTCTGCTTGAGTACCCGTTGAAACTTGTGCCAAAGCGCTAAAAAGTCATGTTTCACGTGAAACAAGCCCCAGTCTATGAATTCACGGCGGAATTTTGGTCCTTCTGTAAGTAGACGATAACTATCTGGGTTGATGAGCTGGATTGGCAGTTGTGCCGCGAGCTGGGCAAGACTAACAACCATATCGCCGTCGATCTTAATTTTGGTTTCACCATTCCTCGAACGTGAAACACCGACCGGTATGGCTTCGGCACTAGTAACCTTTTTGAGTTGTCCATGGACCACAACGCAGTCAGCTTGGTGGCTGATCACCGTTTTAATCAAGTGGCTGCGAAAGCTGCGGCCCAAGCCAAGCAAGTGAATAGCTTCTAAAAAACTTGTTTTACCACTTCCATTGGCGCCAACAATTAAGTTGATATGTGGGTGCAGTGATAAGCTAGCTGATTTGATATTGCGTAGATTTGTAATTTGAATTTGTTCCAACATAGCGATGACCAAGCTAAAATCATGATTAGCTTAACCGAGGCCTTACTTGAATGAAATGATTACTTTGAGTGGTCGGAATTTGGATTGATTTTGTATCTTGATGTCTTAAGTTAGTCTGCGTGTGCCGTTCAATGTATCCAGTAGGCAATTTTAGAAATCATCGTCAATCTAGAGATAAAATATCACTCACTTATTGACCATATTTTACAAAAAACGCTAATTTGAGGCTAAAAAGCAAATATTTGTCGCTAAAACACGACAAATAGAAGATCGGTCCCGTCATAAAATTTATCTTCTGCTATAAATTACTTAAAATAAGCTAAAATGTCGCTAATTGTCTATAAAATCCATATCCATACACGAATTATTTGTGAGGTTGCGCTAGTAGTCGTCTATTGTGAGCATCGATAAAGTGTAAGAATATGACCCAAGGCGACACAAAAGTGGTATAATGCAACGATTTAACCATCAGGAGAAAAAATGAGTTTAGACACTGCTTATAATTCCTCGAAGATTAAAGTACTAAAGGGCTTGGAAGCTGTTCAAAAACGGCCGGGCATGTACATCGGGGATACAGATGATGGTACTGGCTTACATCATATGGTCTTCGAATTGGTTGACAATGCCATTGATGAGGCGCTCGCTGGCCATTGTAAAGCCGTTACAGCCACGATCCACGCTGATGGCTCAGTCAGTGTTAAGGATGATGGCCGCGGAATCCCAGTTGATGTGCACACTGAAGAGGGTCGATCGGCAGCCGAAGTAATCATGACTGTGCTTCATGCAGGTGGTAAGTTTGATGATAACTCATACAAAGTTTCAGGCGGATTACATGGTGTTGGTGTTTCTGTTGTAAATGCCTTATCGGAGACTCTCTACTTAACGATTCGTAAAGACAATCACGTGCATGAACAAACTTATCACATGGGTGCACCAAAAGCGCCATTAGCTGTTGTTGGTGATACTGATAACACAGGAACAGAAATCCGCTTTTACCCAAGCCATGAAATTTTTTCAAATACTGAATTCAGTTATGAGGTGCTAGCAAAACGCTTACGCGAATTATCATTTCTCAATAAGGGAGTATCGATAAGGCTCGGTGATGAGCGTAATGGCAAAGCTGAAACCTTCGAATATGAGGGTGGCACCAGAGCGTTTATCAACTATCTTAATCAAAATAAAGTACCGATACACACAACAGTCATTCACTTTGTAACTGAAAGAGGAGATATACAAGTAGAGGTAGCCCTGCAATGGAATAGCGCGTTTCAAGAAAGCATTTTCTGTTATACCAATAATATTCCTCAGCGTGATGGTGGAACACACCTTGCTGGATTTCGTGCAGGATTAACACGTACCCTGAATCATTATATGGAAAGAGAGGGTATCAGCAAAAAATCCAAGGTTGCTACAACAGGAGACGATGCTAGAGAAGGTTTGATGGCAGTAGTGTCAGTTAAGCTACCGGATCCAAAGTTTTCATCACAAACTAAGGATAAATTGGTTTCTTCACAAGTTAAGTCTGCAGTAGAAACAGCTGTTAGTGAAAAGCTACAAGAGTTTTTGTTAGAAGAACCCACGCAAGCAAAAACAATTGTGAACAAAATTGTTGATGCAGCACGAGCACGTGAGGCAGCGCGCAAAGCACGAGAGATGACCCGGCGTAAAGGTGCGTTAGATGTTGCAGGTTTACCAGGGAAGTTGGCAGATTGTCAGGAAAAAGATCCAGCCTTATCTGAGATATTTATTGTCGAGGGTGATTCGGCAGGTGGCTCAGCCAAGCAAGGTCGTAATCGGAAAACACAGGCGATTTTACCATTGAAAGGTAAGATTCTTAATGTTGAAAAGGCTCGCTTCGACAAAATGCTCTCATCGCAAGAAGTAGGCACCTTAATCACTGCGCTTGGCTGTGGTATTGGTCGCGAAGAATATAATCCAGATAAATTGCGATATCATCACATCATTATCATGACTGATGCAGACGTTGATGGTTCACATATTCGGACTTTGTTATTAACTTTCTTTTATCGTCAAATGCCAGAGTTAATCGAGCGTGGCCATATCTACATTGTGCAACCGCCACTGTACAAGGTAAAGCATGGAAAAAATGAGCAGTATGTTAAGGATGATGACGAATTAGCAGCCCAGCTTGTTCAAGCAGCATTAGATGGCGCCGGGTTACACCCGAGCAAAGAAGCCCCTGCGATATCTGGACAACAACTCGAAATTTTAATAACCCGATTCCGTACTGTCATGCAAACAATAACTCGACTTTCACGCCGTTATCCTACACCAGTACTAAAAGAATTAATGTATCTGCCGGCAATTAGTGAGGCCGATCTGAATGATCAGAGCTTTATGCAACAGTGGCTTAACCAAACGCAGCAACGCCTCGATCAAGTCCGTACAGGCGCAGAGTACTACCAGCTGACATTAGTGGAAGATAAAGAAAAAAGTCGGTTCTTACCGAGCTTGAAAGTGTTTACTCATGGCGTTGAAAAGGACTATGTCATTAACCTAGATTTTATTTTATCGCAAGAATACCAAAACATGACAACGCTAGGTTTGCAACTGAAGACTTTAATTGAGTCAGGCGCCTATGTGACGCGTGCTGACCGGTCTAAAAGTATTGATTCGTTTCCAGAAGCTGTTGATTGGTTAATGGAGGAAGCAAAGCGTGGTCGTAACTTTCAACGCTTTAAAGGTCTAGGTGAAATGAATCCAGATCAACTGTGGAATACAACCATGGACCCATTAAATCGCCGTATGCTACAGATTACTATTGAAGATGCAGTTGCTGCTGATCAGATTTTCTCAACCCTGATGGGTGATCAGGTCGATCCAAGACGCCAGTTCATCCAAGACAATGCCGAGCACGCAACTAACATTGATGTATAACGCGTTCAGCAATGGGAGGTAGCAATGGTGATGTCATTACTTGCTAAAGGTGCGTTGATGGGTTTAATCGTCGCTATCCCGATTGGTCCTATTGGTATACTCTGTATCAATCGCTCACTACGGCATGGTTTTAGCGCAGGTGTTGTTACCGGCCTTGGCTCGGCGATTGCAGATGGTATCTATTGTTATTTTGCTATTGTTGGCGTATCTGCGTTGACTAATTTCCTTTGGCAAGAGGAGAAACTTTTCACTTTGCTTGGCGCACTCCTATTAGCAATTATTGGCCTTAAGCTAGTCCTAGATCATAAGCTCATCACAGAAAATACTAATGTGGTAAAAGCAAGCTTGTTTTTTGCATTTGTTTCAGCTTTTGTTCTTACCTTTATTGACCCACTCACAATTGTTCCTTTCACCGGTATGATCGCAGGTTTGGGTGTTGAACAGATTCAACAAATGAATGCAGCTAAGGAAGAAATAGTAATCGGTGTAATAATTGGTGCATTAATGTGGTGGGTGATTGTCTGCGCTACGTTTGCTTCACTACATCATCGTATCAGCTCAAGGCTGATTCGTTCAGTCAATGTCTGTTCTGGAGTTTTATTGTTAGCATTTTCAGCACTCGCAATTCATTCCGTTGCTTAGGCTAAAACCTTTATTTAGTTCGAGGCTCTTCTTTGCCAGATTAGGCGTGCAGAGTGTTTAATCAGTGATCTTAATTTGATGATGGCTTAATAGCTGTTCTGCGAAAGATGCTAGGTCATTGTAAACCTGCTTCGGTTTAAATATTCTATTATATTTTTTTAGTGTTTTGCTACCATTGCCGGTTTTAACGAGAAAAAAGTCGATTCCGCAAGCATGTGCAGCCTCGTAATCACGATATGAATCACCAACCATAATTGTTTGTTCAGGCTGCAGTTGGGCTGTCGATAGGATTTGCTTGAGTAAGCCCGGATGGGGCTTTCTACAACCACAGTTATTTTCGGGCAGGTGCGGACAAAAAACAATAGCACTAATGTGTCCGCCTGCTGCTTCGATGAGTGATGTCATCTTAGCGTGAATTAATGCCAGTGTCTCATAACTATAATAGCCACGACCAATACCAGACTGATTAGTGGCTATGCTAATAGCAAAGCCTGCTTGGCAGAGTTTGGCGATAGCCTCAATGCTGCCAGGAATTGGTAGCCATTCCTCGACAGTTTTAATGTAGGCCTCACTCTCGACATTGATAACCCCATCACGGTCAAGAATGATATGTTTGATAGCAGTTTCCATTTATTCTTTAGTTGGCTATTGCGTTAGAATGTTCCCCAACCTGACTGCTAAGCAAGCCAAGCTGGGGACTTAATGAGGCATCCCTCATAGGGTGTGTTATGTCTAGCTCGCTACTTTCTTAATGTGCTCTTGTAAGTCATCTTTACTTGCTGCACCAGGGACATAGTCAATTGAGTCACTACCCGTCAAATTTTTCGTGTTTGTAAATAAAAATGCTGGTGTTCCGATAATGCCAAGTTTTTGTGCCAAATGAAAATCTTTCTTTACCAGTGCAGCTGTCTTTGGATCATCAATATCTTTTTTTAGTGTTCTGAGATCTAACCCTGCCTTCTCTGCAGCTGCAAAGATTTTATTTTTATCCAAACGGGTTTTTACGTCGAGCAGGGCTTTATGAAACTCGATATATTTATCTTGCCCCTGTTTTTGTGCTGCTATCGCCGCTTTGGCGCTAAGCTCAGACGCTGGGCCAAATATTGGTAAGACCTTTATGACAATCTTTAGATCAGGGTTGTTTGCTACCAGTTCGTCAATGACATTAGACATATCTTTGCAATGTGGGCATTGAAAATCGAGAAATTCAACCATTGTTAGAGTCGACTGTTGGTTGCCAATGATAGGGTTATAACTTGGATTGAATAGTACGTCTTTGTTTTCGAAAGCGGCTTGTTTTGCACGCACCGTCATTTCTGCAATTTTCTTCTTTTGTAGTGACTGAGCAACCTCAACCATGATCTTGGGGTTTTCAACAAGATAATCATGGATAATTTTTTCGATTTCTTGTTTTTGTACTTTATTAAACTGTTGAGCTGGGGCTGCTACTGTTGATAAAGTAAACAAAGATATCAGGGCAGTCGTGACAATAACTAAGCAGTGATTTCTTAACACGTGTATATCCTCTTTGATGAAGTTAACAAATTGTCCGGAGTGTTAACCCTACTCATCATCTAGACAGGGTGAGTAGGATCTCTGGTGAAGTATATACCAACATCGATTCAGCTTGAATGCAAGCTTGTTGTAACCATGTATAAGATTGTTTGCTAATAAAAGGCAGCTTCGTTGTTGAATTGAAATATAAAAGCAGCGTTACCTAGAAAACTTTTGACCGCACAACTCGTATCAACTTTAGTTGAATTTTGAGGTTACAATTTATGCTTTATCGGATTGATTTTTTTCTCTTCATCACATAATCTTTGCTCAAATAAAATTTATCTTGGCACATGCACTTAGTAGGCATGAGTGCTATTCAAATAACCCCCCCAAGAGTGATGACCCTAACTATGGACAAAGATTATGACTAAACGAGCAATTGTATTAACCTCTGGGGGCCTAGACTCTGCGACGTGTCTCGCAATGCTAAAAAGGCAGTCTTTCGAGTGTTACTCATTAAGTTTTGATTATGGCCAGCGTAATCGCTCAGAGCTAGACGCTGCTCGTCGTGTCGCTGAAAATTTAGGCGCCAAACTGCATCGTTGTGTCAAGTTAGGTATTGGTGTTTTAGGTGGTTCAGCGCTGACTGATCAAACTATCGCTGTCCCAGATTATCGTGGCGATGGTAAAATTCCGGTAACTTATGTTCCAGCACGCAATACAGTTTTTTTATCTATGGCACTGGGATGGGCTGAGATAGTACATGCGCATCACATTGTGATGGGGGTTAATGCGGTAGATTATTCAGGCTACCCAGATTGTCGACCGCAATACATCGAGGCTTTTCAAAGCATGGCGAATCTTGCAACTAAAGCTGGTGTGGAAGGTGAACAATTTAAAATTTTAACGCCGCTGATTAAGCTTAACAAAGCTGAAATCATCAAATGTGGTGTCGAGCTTGGTATTGATTACAGCACGACAGTGACCTGTTATCAGGCTGATGAGCAAGGTAGAGCATGTGGCCGTTGTGACAGCTGCACTTTACGGCGCAAAGGTTTTCTTGATGCTGGCGTCGAAGATCCAACTCGCTACCAAATCGAGGATATTTCTATTGCTTAGTCAAGCAAATTTATACCGCGGTCAAGTTAGCATAAGCAGCAACTAACCACTTTAAGCCAGTATCTGCGAATTGTACCTGGACTTTAGTTTGGCTGCCTTGTCCTTCAAAATTTAAGATTACTCCTTCACCAAATTTTGGATGCGATATCGTTTGACCAATACGAAAGCCTAAACTATGCTGTTGACTCGATGCTGATGGTCGAAGCGATCGTTGCTTTATATTATGACCAAATGGTTTGGTAATGGTTGTTTTAGGGCGAACTTCATCAACTAAATCATCAGGTATTTCTTTTATAAAGCGTGAAGGATGATGTAGGTCAATACGGCCATGTAGGCGTCGATATTCGGCATAGGTCAGGTAAAGCTTTTGCATGGCTCGTGTGATACCAACATAACAGAGGCGACGTTCTTCCTGCAATCGCTGTAAATCTTCACTCGATCGTTGATGTGGAAATAGCTCTTCTTCCACCCCAGTCATGAAAACAAGTGGAAATTCTAAACCTTTAGCTGAATGTAATGTCATTAAATGTACGCAGTCCTCGTCAGCTTGACCTTGCGTCTCACCTGATTCGAGTACGGCGTAAGAGAGGAACCCATCTAAGGGTGTCATATCGGAGTCTTCGTTACTATATTGGGCTGCTGCGTTTATAAGCTCATCTAAGTTTTCAATTCGTGCGTGTGCTTTTTCACTACCTTCTTTTTCGTAAGCATTGACTAGCCTGCTCATTTGAATAACCAAGCCGATTTGATCATCAAGAGTCAGATCTGCTGTTCTTTGTTGCATACTATCGATCAGTGTTAGAAAGGTTTGTAAGGCGTTATTCGCTCTTGCACTAAAATGACTTTGTTTAACTAGGAAACTTGCTGCCTGCCAGAGTGATTGAAATTGCGAGCGAGCATGATCACGTAGCTCCGATAAGGTTCTTTCACCAATGCCACGAGTAGGTGTGTTAACGACGCGCTCAAACGCGGCGTCATCGTTGCGATTGACAAGCAAACGTAGGTAAGCCAATGCATCTTTGATCTCAGCGCGTTCGAAAAAGCGAAAGCCACCATAAACTCGATAAGCAATATTTGATTGTAGTAGTGTTTCTTCAATAATTCGTGATTGCGCATTTGAGCGATATAGGATAGCAATTTCACGTCTACAGCCCGCTTGTTCACACCAGTCTTTAATGCGCGCTGCGATAAAACGAGCTTCATCAATTTCATTAAATGCAGCATATAGCGTGATTTTTTCACCATCATGGCCGCTCGTCCATAAGTTTTTCCCCAGCCTATCATTATTTGCAATAACGGCATTTGCGGCATTGAGAATATTGCCCGTAGAACGATAGTTTTGTTCGAGCTTGATAATTTGTGGATTAGGATAGTCACGCTGAAAACGATAAATGTTTTCGACTTTAGCACCTCGCCAGCCATAAATTGATTGATCATCATCACCAACAATAGTGAGGCAAGTGCTTTCAGTTGCAAGCAGTTTCAACCAAGCATACTGTATGGTATTTGTATCCTGGAATTCATCAACCAGAATGTGAGAAAAGCGTTGTTGGTAATGATTAAGAACATCGGTATTCTGTTGCAGTAACTCATAGCAACGCAACAGTAATTCAGAAAAGTCAACAAGGCTGCTTTGATCGCAGGCTGTTTGATACAGTTCGTAAATATTAATTAATGTATTGTTATAGTTATCACTATGGTATGACAAATCCTTTGCTCGTAAGCCCTCATCTTTTTTATTGTTAATGAACCATTGCACTTGCTTAGGTGGCCACATGGTGTCGTCGATGTTATTTGCTTTCAAAAGTCGCTTGATTAAACGGAATTGATCATCTGAATCTAAGATCTGAAAGTGTTGCTCTAGCCTTGCTTGTTGCCAGTGTGCTCGCAGTAAGCGGTGGGCCAAACCATGAAAAGTACCGATCCAAAGCCCATGAGCGGGAAAGCCGAGTAGCTGCTCGATTCGGCTTCGCATTTCTGCAGCAGCTTTATTAGTGAAGGTTACAGCGAGTATACTGTACGGTGAAACTGCACACTGTTCACTTAGCCACGCCACACGGTGGGTCAGAACCCGAGTTTTTCCACTCCCAGCACCGGCTAGCACGATCAGTGTTTGTTCTGGGGATGAAACTGCTAACTTTTGATTGTCATTCAGTTCGGCAAAGTATTTTTCGTACATTGGATTAGTATCATGTTAGTTTCTCTTCATTAGCAATTTGATTAACTAGATAATTGACTATCGCGAAGAATTTTTTATTATCGCCATCTGCCATGCCACTATCGACTAGGTAGCGACCATTGATCATGATCGACGGAGTAGCATAAATTTGATAGCTCTTAACAAGATCAATGCCACGTTTTACTTGTTGATCGATGGATGGAGAATAATTAAATGCATCGTCGATTTTCTCAGAGGTGACACCGTGCTTCTTGAACAAATCAATTAGACTCTTGCGTCTTGTGGTGGATTTGCTAGCTGAGTTAAATAAGTCATCACTGATTTCATGTTCGATGTTAAGCGCTTTAGCAACGTAATAACTTTTTGCAAGCTCTAAGTCTGCTCGGCTAAACGCAACGTGTACTCGACGAAAGTCGATATAGCGTGGTTTTGTTGTTAACCAGTTTTGCAAGGCAGGCTCTAGTTTGGCACACCAGTGACAACTATAACTAAAAAACTCGATGATTTCGATGCGACCTCTAGGCGTAGCTTTATCGCCAGCAATGACACTGTAATCTTTGCCTTCGACAAAAGCGGATGCGACCGATATTGAGAGTAAAGCGATTAGGGTAATGGTGCATTGCAACCAATTCTTTGACATAGCGAATACTTCCTACCAGCTCAAAAATGAGAGGCAATGATAACA
This sequence comes from uncultured Gammaproteobacteria bacterium, assembly GCA_963922965.1. GTDB lineage: Bacteria > Pseudomonadota > Gammaproteobacteria > CAWUKA01 > CAWUKA01 > CAWUKA01. The sequence continues at coordinate 28,057 of CAWUKA010000001.1, forward strand.
CATTAACCGCCGTTAAACAGGTTTTGCGATGCTGTCTCTAGCAATAGCCTAGCTTAATTTGTCGCGTCTCAGTTGCGAATCGCAACCCTACCTCATTTCGTTATGCCGGAATTAGTCAGCTTTCTATATTAACTCAAGACAGGCATGAGCCCATAAAGTGGTTTAAAGTCAAGCTAGTTTTTGATGAATAGATATCATAAGATTCTGCACGATTTAACCAACAGGAGCGGATAAAATAAATGCAAGCCGCCGAAAAAGGTCATGCTGACCAGCAGCCTGAGTCTCAAGACCTCATTATAAGGAGTCCAAATGATGTTAATCAATCGATCGCATTCGCGCTTGAAAGGGAGCTACATGCGCTAAAGTTTGATGAACTTTATGGTGTTGAGTTCTGTAATGATCTAGTTACGAGAGCAGGTGCGACCTTTCCGCCTGTTGGGATAGTGACTGGTGGAGGGTTAGTTCTCGCACCACCGGTTACGGTAGCTGTTGTTACAACAGCGCTAGTCAGTATGACCGCTTTGATTGCTAATAGAATTTACAGTGAAAATACGCGAGCTGAGCGTGCTAGGCAGTTGATGATTAGCTGGATTATGAAGTGCTCAAACTGGACGGAACACAAACACGAGTTGATCGGCCTCGTCATTAAGCGGCTACTGCGGTATGAATCCTGCTTGAGGACATTATCGTTTCTACAAACCCGAGAATTATATCAAAAAATTCGAGTAATCATGTTCCACTCTGAAACATTGCAGGACGTATTAAAACTAGCTGATTATTTCAAGGCGTGGTCAAGCTGGACGTTTAAGTCGGAGTTGATACAATGCGCGCAAGAGATAATCACTTTATTACAGAAATATCAGGTCAGCGATTCGTATACAGCACTGAGAGAAAGTCAAAAAAGCCCGATTGATACATTCGTTAAATACGCCAGATCGGGCTTATGCGAGCTTCATCTAAAAAGTCACTTGACGTCCGGACAAAACCAAGATTTAGCTGCACAGCTCAGGGCGAGTAAGGAGCTTGCTCATAGCGGGGGCCTAATAGGGGAAGCTACTGCTGAAACCTTTCGAGAGTTAGCCCACTTAATACCCTACGGCCATCAAACTCTCACCGGCATTAAATTTGTCACTGGCGTACTAGGGCTGGCGGAGCAATACTGTGAGCTCGGCCACGCTAACCTTTCACCAGCTGATCATCCCTATCGCATTGTCGCTGATGAATTTTCTGATTTTGCTAATACTATTGCGCATGGCCTTGTTCACCGTTTCCAATGTCCGCTGCAGGCACTTGAGCAACATGAGGCGTTAGCGTTGCTGGACCACTTGCTCACTCACGTGCACCAACCAACAAATCATGATTCGGGCAGTGCGTATTCCGCAGGATCCATACGCGCAGGATGCATACGCTCGCATGCAAGCTGTGGTGGCTTGGTGTGAGCGTTTGCCAGTTGATTCGCCATTTAATGCTAAACTCTATTATTTTCGACTAGATAAACCGGCTGTTACTGTATATGACATCATTAACTCGCCTTATCTCAAAGTGGGGTTTGGTGGTGATGATCTATTTGGTCTTAAGCTTAAGATTGTGGACGGTGATGGTGATTGTCTTTTCAATGCTGTGAGAGAGAGCCTTGATCAAACTGATCCGCACTTTAAAGATTCTCGAGCAATAAGACACGCTGTCGCTGACTACATGGCGCAACACCGGCATAAATTCGAAGGGTCTTTTGCAGCTGAGCAAGATGAGACAGTCGATGTAGCATTCGACCGTCACTTAGTAGGTATGCGGAATAGAGCCTGGGGTGGTGAGCCTGAAATCCGTGCTTTGGCGAATGTTGTTAATAGATTAATTGTGGTGCTTGAGAATGGCCGCATAAGGTGTGAGCATAAGCCATCCTCGGTCGACTGCACTCACTTGGCACCAATTTTTATTCGTTACAATGGTGATAATCACTACGATCGCTACTACGTTAAGCTTGGCTATGATGCGGTGTCAATTTTGCAACACCTGCGACAACAGCAAGCGGCCTCTACCACGATAGCGGATGTCGATTACATCTGCGTTCGCGCCGAGCAGCTAGAGGCATTGCAGCAGCATTGTGAAGCGATTAAGGGTCAGGTCGATGTTGTTGCTAACGAGCTGGCGCTGATTGCAACCCAGGGCGAGCTTGATAAACTTCGCTCTGGCTTACCAAGTGAAGGTCGCTGGCGTCATTATCGGTTAATCGATTCTAAAACACAGCAACCATTGACCACTTCGCCGCGCGACGAGTTTCAGAGTAGTTTTCATCAATTAGCTTTGAGTATGCCGCAACGCGGTGTTGCTAGCACTGAGCAAGCTGATTCGCAATCTAAACACTTTCGCAGCGCGCAAGATGATCGAATTCAACGACTATTCATTAATTTTCGAGACGATATCACCAAGATTCGTTACAAGTGTCAGCCTAACTTAGGTTTCGATCAGATTCAAATCTCATTTACGGATCGAGCGATAAGAGACCGGGTGATCAGAAAGATAACGGCAGAGCAAGGCCGTGCTATCTTCACCGCGAGTGGTCGACATGGATTTTTCTATCACGCTGATAGAGAAGCTGAGCGCGATAGTCAAGACCTTGAGGCAGTTCGTGACATCCAAGCTTCTCGTTTACGGGAAAAAATCATGATTGAGGAGGAGTTGAGTGACTGCGAGTCTGGCGATGGGCAAGCGCAGGAAGGAAGTTCTATACCACAACCACGCTAGTTACTTATGCCTAGATCATTGAATTTAACCGAAGCTTGGTGGTTCAACACCAATCCCCTCACTATAATCAAGTGACTGTTCATTTGCTCGATCATCGAGCTTGCGCTGACGGGTTTTATCGTCTGCAGAGAAGCGAATTAGGCTTGCTAGCTTAACGGAAGGGGTTGTAATCGGCCAGTGGTATGGCCCTTGATCTAAGGGTGCTGCTGAATCGGGTGTGTAAAGGGAAGGGTAACTTATATCCATTTTCTGTAAGCGAACTGTTTTGCCAGACGCAATGAGTGCGAACACACAATTCGATGATTGTTGCAGTTTGGTGGCGACCTCAACACCTGGTTGACTGGTCCAAATTTTGCTAACACATATCGTCGTCTTATCGCAATTCAGCGACCAAGAGTAGATATTACCGCGTTGCGTCAGTGCATAATGCCAACCACAGATCTGTGTCACGACTTCGCCAGCTGGAAGTTCGATTGGCTGCGGTTCAAAAGTATCTTTGACCAGCCCACCATGGTGTTTGTAGCCAGCGCCCCAAACATATATGATGCCGCTGTGGGTGAGTGCGACGTTATTTTCTGTTGCGCTGTTAAGCTGTCGCAGGCGCGCATCAGCAGGAAAACGGACTTGACGTGGCGTGGTTTGGACTCTGGGTTCTTGACCGATACCGAGCAGACCATGCTCGTTGTTGCCCCAAGCGTACAAACGACCGTCTGCCAACAGTGCTAACTGACTGCGCATGTAGCTGAACATACGTTCAATGGATTTGGCTTCGGCAAAATTCACTAGTGTTGGTTGCTGTCTATATCTTCTGTCGCCAACACCGAGCTGACCGAAATCATTACAGCCCCAAGCAAACAGTTGATTGCTCGTGGTCAGTACGAAGGCGCCACCTGAACTGGGAAAAATACGTGCTGCGGACTGACTAGCTGGCAACTCGAGCGACGTTGGCTGAGGCTGTCCAATACTACACGCCTCGGTGTCATCGTTGTAATAAGTGCAAACTCCCCAGGTATAAAGACGACCACTTTTGGCACGCGCAACAGTGAAAAAATACCTACCCGGTATCAACTCAACAATGATTTCGTCGGCAGGAATTGCCAACTGGGTTGGCTGATTGGTTGCAACAGTATCACCGAGACCTAAAACATATCGACCAGTGCCCCAGCTATACAATCTACCTGCTTCAGTCAGCGCTATGACAGCTTCCTTACTATATTGGGACATATATAGCCGGGTGATTTTTTCTTCCCCTCCCTTGGCGTCACGAAAGTGCAAACGAGTGGGTACTATCGCTCCAAAGAAGGGACTGCTAAGCCCAAGCCCCGTGGCTCTAGCGCAAGTATCAGATGAGCAGTAACCCAATACGTAAACTTTATCATCAGTTGTGAGGACAAATGTAATAGTATTAAAGAAGTAGAGCTTAGCGACTTTCGTGTTATCTGGTAGCGCAATTCGGTTGGGGTGCGTGTTGTGGATTCTAAGTTCTAACAGCGGATCTGTCGGGCTGTCATATCTCGCTCTGGAACCTGGCAAGCTTAGATAATTATCTCCTCCCAACACGAAAAGCTGCTGTGCCCGGTTGATGAAATAATACGACGAGCACAAGGGACTATTTTTCACTACAATGGGTGTTGTCACGGTATGGCGAGGATATGGTATAGCCAGAGAGACTGCATCATCCCAGCTCCTTTGAACCGACTTACTGCGCCCAAGTGAGTCTAGATCCAGCCACTGCAGGAGCTTGGGTAATAGTCCTTCAGTAGACCAGAGCTGGTGCATCGGGCCTGGGTTGTGAGTATGTAGCTGAGGAGCAGTCGCGCTTTGTGACTCGGCTCGTGCCATTGCATCCATGTGCCAAGCGAGATAAACACACAAGGCACTTAAGCCAACAGTTAACGCGAGGTAGGTTGCAGTCAGGAAAAAAGGTGCAGCTAGCATATACGCTAGCAAGCTAATACAACACGTAAAAACGATTAAAGTGAGTGTGAACGCTAAAGTCTCTAGCAAGTCATCGGCAGCACTGCTTCTTCTATGCGTGATCCAGGTGTGAATGTTAGGTTGTGGCATCACTGCTAGTCTCGTTAGGGGGTTGTCGTCGGCAACAGAGCATGTCGGCGCGATCCCAACTAAAATTGTGGATATTATGAGCTTGAAGCCGACTAAAAGCAAACTGATGAGACATTTTTGATCAAAATTGCTTGCTCAATTGGCAAAAAATTGCTGATGAAAGTGGGTAGACATTTTTGCCGCGTTATGGTCTCTGTGTCTTAGTATAAACCGGCGATATAATTCGCAACGGTCTTCATATCGTCATCATCCATTGCACTGGCAACTGCGCACATGACGCAGTCGCTGTCATCATTCTTATAACGCTTAAGCTGTAACACGGTGTATTCAGCATTTTGAGCTGATAAGGCTGGAATTTTGCCAAGCGCATTGCCTGCACCGCTGGGGCCATGACAAGCGCTACAAGCTGGGATACCTTTGTTATGATCGCCAGCCCGATAAAGTTGTTGACCACGTGCAAGTTGGTCGGGGTTGGCTTGGTTAGTGCCTCGCTTGAGACTGGCATAATAAGCTGCTAAGTCTGCCATATCCTCGTTATTGAGCGTTGCGACGATGCCAGCCATGATGGCGTTGTAACGACCACCTTTTGCATTGCCTTTCTTGAACGCAACTAGCTGGTCATAAAGATAGGATTCGTGTTGACCAGCAAGTTTGGGGATATTGGGTGTGCTGGTATTGCCATCATCAGCGTGACATGCTGCACAAGTTGCGGACTTTTCTTTGCCATTTTCGATTTGACCTGTATAATTTTGCTCAGCATTGGCTGATGATAAGCCAAATATGAAGCTTAAGGTGATGACGCAGTTCACAATTCGACAACGGTGCATGGATAAATCCTTTAGGTTCAATGTAGTAATAAAGTTGAATCTTTGTTAGTAAAGTCGAAGTATATACAAAAATTCATGACAACTTAAGCCGACGATTAGAGTTTTGATAAAATTGTGGCGAATGAGTGAACAGGTAGGTATTTCTATGATGAGGCAGCCTATTATGTTATCCAAAGCGAGCTTTATGTTGAGCGCTGCTTTACCAAAGCAATTCCCAGATGATGCCGGCTGTGAAGTTGCTTTTGTAGGCCGATCGAATGCGGGCAAGTCAAGTGCGCTAAATGCGATTACCGGACAAAAGCAACTAGCGCGCACCAGTAAAACCCCGGGCCGAACCCAGCTTGTTAATTTTTTTCAATGCGCAAGTCAGCAGCGTTTAGTTGATTTACCTGGCTATGGCTTTGCGAAAGCACCTCAGGCCGAAAAAGCAAAGTGGGACCGTTTGGTTGAGGCTTATCTTAGTCACCGGGCCTGTTTGCAAGCCGTTGTGCTGCTGATGGATATCCGCCACCCATTAAAAGAGATAGATAAAACAATTATCGATTGGGCAACTCAGAGCCAATTACAGCTACATATTCTACTAACAAAGGCAGATAAGTTGAAATTTGGCCGCGCCAAGCAAACACTGCTTGCTGTTTCGCAAGCCATTAACTGGTTAGAATCAGATAAAATAGTCGTACAACTGTTTTCTGCAAATTCTCAGCAGGGCTTGGATGAGTTGCAGGCCGCAATAGCCAAGTATTTGCAGCTCGACGTCTAATGGCGAGAAGCGTTTAGAAATAAACAGTTGCGTTTAGCTTAATAAGACTTGCTGCGGCAGTGATAACTGATTGTTTTAGTTAGTAAATGCAATCAACATTGTGGCTTCAATGAGCGATATTGATTTTTTATCAGCGAAGAAAAAACCCTGGCAGTATAAGGGGAACTGCCAGGGCGAAGTTGCATACTCGGTTTGGGGGAACCGAGCTCGCTGCGAGAGGCTGCAGCGAGAAACGCCAAGAAGGCGCCTAATTTAATTTTAGCCTATCTTGACCAAATGGCAAATTTTATACAGTATTGGTTTTAGACACTTTTTTATAATTGTATCTTTTATCAATGACTTAAGTGGATAGATAAGGAGATAAAAGTGGCGAAAATATTACATGCTAATGCGGAAATCACATTAAAATCAGTCGCTCTATCGCTAATCTTGGTCGCATTGTTGGCAACCGCTAATGCTTATCTTGCCTTGAAAGCGGGCTTAACCATCTCCGCATCAATTCCAGCTGCGATCATATCGCTGGCAATATTGAGTCGGTTTAAAGGTTCAACCCGATTTGAAAGTAATATCGTGCAAACTGCGGCGTCTACTGGAGAGGCGCTGGCTGCGGGTATGGCATTTACATTGCCTGCTTTCATGATCTTGGGGTTATGGGGTGAGTTCGACACATACCATAGCATGATGTTGAGTTGGGTCGGCGGCATGCTCGGTGTTTTATTTGTCGTGCCATTACGTAAACTAATACTAGCTGATACCAGGTTGATTTTTCCAGAAGGTCGAGTGATTGGGAACATATTAAAAGGTGAAGCTGATGCTGGTAGCCTTGTCGAAATGATTCAAGCCAGTCTGCTTGCCGCAATGATCTCATTTCTACAGCTGGGCTGGCAAGTGGCTGCTGAATATTACGCGGTTTGGTTTAAGTTCGGCTCAACTATAACTGGCATTAGTCTTGGCTTCTCTCCTGCTCTACTTGGTGCTGGCTACATAATAGGGATGCGTGTGGCTGTGAGTTTGTTAGTCGGCCTTTGTCTTGGCTGGATCATCGGTGTGCCAGTTTTTATTTTGCTAAACCAAGTTGGCTTGCAACAAGACGCAGCCTTGATTGCTCAGGAAGTATGGCAAGCGAATATTCGTTGTATGGGCGTTGGTGTATTGTTCGTTGGTGGTTTTGCGACGATTATTGCCTTACTTGCACCAGCGGTAAAAGATGTATGTTTATTGAAGAAAAAGCAAAATAAAACCTTATCACCTCGCCGTCGATCGCTATCAGCTGAGGCGGATTTATCGTTTAGAGTTTTAGTTTTCTTATTTATCCTTTGCCTTGCCATCATTAGCTACTATTTTTATCAGATTGAGTCAGCGCTATTACATTATGGCCAACCATTAATTTTTCTCGCTATATTTTTATTATCAGTAATGTTTGTTATCTGTTTCGGATACATCGCAACTGCTATTTGCGGTTACATCGCGGGCTTAATTGGCTCTTCATTGAATCCAGTGTCCAGCATCTCAATTATGATTATTATTGTTAGCGCTGTTTTCTTATTTCCATTTCAGGCTGTACTGAATTCAAATGATTGGTTGATCGTTATCGTTATGAGTATGACAACTATTGCTACTTGTTCGGCGGCGATCGCTGGTGACACAATGCAGGATCTAAAAGCAGGTCAAATGATTGGAGCAACACCGTGGGTGATGCAATTGATGATGGTTATTGGCGTCAGTGTTGCGGCATTACTTATTCCACAGGTCTTGAATGTGCTGTTTAAAGCTTATGGTGTTGCAGGAACAGCATCAGCTATTGGTAAAGACTCTGCGAGTGTGTTGGCTGCTCCACAAGCTGGCTTAATCGCTATGCTAGCAAAAGGTGTTTTTACTGGTGAGCTGCATTGGTCGATGGTTAGTATCGGCGTGATTATGGGCTGTGTTTGTTTAGGCATCGAGAAAAAATTGTTGGCTATCGAATCTAATTGGCAATTATCGACTGTAGCAGTGGGGATGGGAATCTATTTACCGTTTGCAACGACAACGGCACTGATCATTGGTGCTTACTTTAATGTTGTTATTGGACGCAAGTTAGCCGTGTGTAGCAATGGGTTCAAGCAAGCTGCTGAGCAGCGAGCAATGATGTATGCATCAGGGTTAATTGCTGGCTCTGCAGTGATGGGTTTAGTGCTCGCGGTGCCATTTATTGCTTACGGTAATACAGATATCTTGCGTATCATACCTGCTGGATATGAGTTCTTGACACAAATAGCGGGGTGTCTTTCTGTGATGGTGATTTTCTATGGTATGTATCGCGCAGTGGACAGAAAAAAGGTTTAATCGATGACGCATACACCTGGGCAAATATTCTTAGAGCAGCGTCGTAGTGCCAAGCCAAATGGCTGGGATGTGATTGCTCTGATGCTGATTTTTGCCTTTGTTATATTGTTGGCATGGGGTGCAAGAGAGATGTCAGGTCCTTTTGAAGTTGGTAAGAGTATTCCGATTTCACTTGATCCGATTAATCTACCACACTATGCATTACAAAGTACTATGCGTATTGCTATCGCCTTATGTTTCTCTTTTTTGTTTACTTTTATCTTAGGTGCGCTAGCAGCAAAGAATAAACATGCGGAATTACTCATTATTCCCATGGTCGATGTGTTGCAGTCGATACCTGTTTTAAGTTTTTTATCAGTTACTGTGACAGGTTTTGTGGTGATGTTCTCTGGCAGTATGTGGGGTCCGCAATGGGCGAGCATTTTTGCGGTTTTTACTTCGCAGGTTTGGAATATGATTTTGAGTTTCTATCAGTCATTGATCACGCTACCAAGTGACATCGAAGAAGCAGCTAAAGCATTTCATCTATCCAGTTGGCAAAAATTTTGGAAGATAGAGGTGCCATTTGCTATCCCGGCATTACTATGGAACACCATGCTATCATTGTCTGGTAGTTGGTTTTTTGTTGTTGCTTCCGAGGCAATGACAATCTCGAATCAAAAGATATCGTTGCCAGGTATTGGCTCTTATATCGCGCTTGCAATTGAGCAAGCCAATGAAATTAGTATCTTCTATGGTATTATCGCCATGTTTATCGTGATTTTTATTTATGATCAAATTGTTTTTCGTCCGCTTGTACAGTGGTCTGAGCGCTTTGCGTTAGATTACCGTGGGAAAAAACGTGATCGGCAGCCGTGGTTTACTACATTCCTACAAAAAACTCGTTTCGTTTACTATTTTTTTAATTTACTTATCCTCTGCTACGAGAAAACTACTGGCTTACCTGCTCTGACTCGGAGCAATAGAATAACACTGCCACAACTATCAAATAAGGTCGTTATAGCACTGATATCAGTTTGGTATTTGCTATTGCTGCTCATGACAGTCGGCTCGCTAATCCTGCTTTACCAGTTTATCTTTACTGTTATACCTATTATTGAAGCAATCCATGTTTTTTTTCTCGGTTTCATTACTGCGGTGCGTGTTTTTATTCTAATCGTATTGAGCTCTTTGCTATGGGTTCCAATCGGTGTTTGGGTTGGTTTGCGGCCAAAGATCGCCCGAGTTATTCAGCCTACGGTACAGTTCATAGCAGCATTTCCAGCAAACGTGTTATTCCCTGTTGTCGTATTGATGATTTTGCACTTTAAATTGAATGTAGAAGTTTGGACTTCACCTTTAATGATACTCGGCACACAGTGGTATATTTTTTTTAATGTTATCGCTGGTACAATGGCACTGCCAAAAGAACTACAGCAAGCCGCTGAGAACTATGAGGTTAGTGGTTGGCTTTGGTGGAGAAAAATATTATTACCAAGCATTTTTCCATATTATATTACCGGTGCAATGAGCGCTGCTGGCGGTGCATGGAATGCCAGTATCTTAGCAGAAGTTGTGTCTTGGGGTGATACGACGCTACGTGCAACTGGCCTAGGTGCTTACATTAGTATTTATTCAGCCGCAGGTGATTTTCCAAGGCTAGCTTTAGGCACAATCGTCATGTGTATATACGTGATTACTTTAAACCGTTTAATTTGGCGACCACTTTATCTGCTTGCAGAAACAAAATTTCAGATGGGAAAATAAGACAATGAAGCAGCCAATCCTACAGGCAGTAGATATTAGCAAGTCATTTACTCGTTCTGGCCAGCAAGAACTATTAGTACTTGATCAAGTGAACTTCAACTTATATGAAAATGAAATAGTTGCGATCTTGGGTAAATCAGGCTCTGGTAAGTCAACCTTGCTGCGTATTTTATCTGGCTTGATTGATTCGAGTACCGGCCAGGTGTTTTATCGTAGCCAACAAGTTGCTGGGCCTGTTAAAGGTATCTCGATGGTCTTTCAAAATTTTGCTTTAATGCCTTGGTTAACTGTATTAGAAAATGTTGAAATTGGCCTAGAAGCACTGGGCGTTGATAAAGATTCGCGGCGCAAAAGAGCGCTCGGTTTGATCGATACAGTAGGGCTTGATGGTTTTGAATCAGCTTATCCAAAAGAGCTTTCTGGAGGTATGCGCCAGCGCGTTGGCTTGGCGCGCGCACTTGCAGTTGATCCTGATGTTTTACTCATGGATGAGCCTTTTTCAGCGCTTGATGTGTTAACAGCTGAAAATCTCCGCAGTGATTTAATTGACATTTGGCGCCAAGGCAAGTCGCATACCAAAGCCATTTTAATCGTAACACACAATATTGAAGAAGCAGTCCTAATGGCGGATAGAATTATTATTTTTGATAGTAATCCTGGCATGATAAAAAAGGTACTCGCAGTCGATTTGTCGCATCCACGTGATGATGAAGATACTAAATTCACAGCTTTGGTTGATCAGGTGTATCTAGCTATGACGGCAGATGCTAACGCTACCGCAGTGACTGGCGAATCAGCGTCAACGATTAGTCTAGCTTACCGCTTGCCTGATGCTGATATTTCTGAAGCTACCGGTTTGCTTGAGGAATTAGCAGAGGGAGACACCAATCGTACCAGTCTACAGGCATTAGCTGAGTCACTCCATCTCGATGTTGATGATTTGTTTACCCTTACAGAGATATTAGAGATTTTAAAATTTGCTACTATTTCTGAAGGTGATATAGAGCTCACAGCAGCAGGGCGCGCATTTGCTAAAGCTGATATTCTTGCGCGCAAACAAATCTTCGCTAAGCACCTATTAGATAATGTTTCACTCGCGCGTTTTATTCGTCAAATTTTAGATGCTCAGTCTGATCATTGTATTGTCAAAGATCGAATTGTTGATGAGATTGTTGACGACCTGAGTGAGAAAGAGGCTGAACGAGTCTTACGTTTAGTGATTGACTGGGGGCGCTATGCTGAAATCTTTGCTTACGATGATAACTCGAGACTACTAAGCCTAGAAAACCCAGGGGAAGATATAGACTAATGATAAAAAATATTTGGGCACGACAGTATCCTATTGCGCGCCTTCTTTATTTTTTCACATTGCTACTATTCGTCACTACGCTACTAGCTGAAACGATAAAGCCAGTCGCATTGAGCTTAGAAGAGGCAATTTTATTAGCGCAACGTCACAATGCTAATATTAAGAGCGCTAAGCTCGATCGAGTTGTCGAAAAATATAATCTACGTGTAGCAGAGTATGCTTTTCAATGGCATCTGCAGGTTGATGGCGATGCTAGTTATACTGATGAGAAATCGTATAGCCATGATTACGGTGCCGCTGAATCACAAGCAAAATCATTAGCGCTAACACCTAGCGCCTCGCTAAAAACTAAGTACGGCACTTCTTATTCATTTTCATTTGATAATCGTACTGATGGTGATACCTATAACCCAATAGCTGAATTTAATATCACCCAGCCATTGCTGCGTGGTGCAAATAAAGAAGTGATTAATGCGCCATTAACGAATTCTTATAATTTAGAATCTATTAATAGGCTTGCGCTAAAAATTAAAGTGATGCAGGAAATGAATAGAGTGATCAAAGATTACATTACCTATGCTGAGGCACTCACTAGACTTGATATTGATAAAAGAACGTTATATGACTACCAGGCTGTTAAAAGTCAAACTGAAATAAAAATTAAGGCTGGCGAACTTGCTGAGTCTGATATTAAGCAATCAATAGCGGATATTGCTAGCCAAAAAGTAGTGATTTTATCTGATAAAAATGATGTTGATAATAAGCGCATGGTATTGCTAAAAGATATCGGCTTGCCGATAAATCTACCTATTCGAATTGATAGGAATATTCAGTTAAAAAAACTGGATACGCCGAATTATAATGGCGCACGCCTTTTGCTATTGAAAAATAGCCTACTGCATCAAACTAATCAAATGACCCTACAAGCCGATCGACTAAATTATCTTAAAGCAAAAGATGATAAGCGTTGGCAGCTTGATGTTAATGCTGTTGTAACACTGGGTGGTGGTGGCGGATCTAATCCCAATAGTGGCTTGGAAAGTTTGGTAAAAGGTGATAATCGTGCTGGTCATTTGAATGTTGCACTTAGTGTGCCACTGACGAAGACTGAGCTCAAGCGCAATATAGTTGCTGCAAAAATTCAAGTTGAGAAAGATCAGGTTAAAATTGAACAAGATAAGTTAGAGTTGCAAACCGAGCTTTTAAATCAAATACGAAATATCGATATCCAACGTCGTCAGATTATATTAGCAGAAGATGCTGTTAAAGCAGCAAAGCAAAGTGTAGAGGTTGTTAAAAAACAACAAGCCTATGGTCGTTCATCACCATATCAAGTATCTTACGCCCAGAATAATTTTAGGCAAATACAAATTAATTTATATCAGAAAAGATACGCTTATCTGCAATCGATTTCTCAGTTGCAAGCAGATTTAGGCTTGATGTTAGATGTTTGGGGCATTCAGTTACGTGACTAGTTTGGTTCAAATTCATCAGTTAGGTAAGAATTTTTATGTTGGCGATGACTTGATACCAGTGTTAACTGATATTAATTTAACTATTGAGTCAGGTGAGTTTATAGCGATCAGTGGGCCATCAGGTTCTGGTAAATCAACCTTGATGAATATCATTGGCTTGCTTGATGAACAAACTAGTGGTTTGTATACCTTGGCTGGTTCTGATGTGAGCAATTTGTCGGATGATCAGCGCTCACTGATGCGTAATCGATCTATTGGTTTTGTATTCCAATCGTTTTATTTACTGCCTCGACTCACTGTGCTTGACAACATTGGCTTACCATTGCTGTATCAAGGCATGCCGCGTGAGGCAATTAGAGAGAGAGCATTAGCGATGCTTGTTCGATTTGGCTTGCAGGGTTTAGCGGGCCGCAAGCCTGACCAGCTCTCTGGTGGCCAGCAGCAACGGGTAGCAATCGCAAGAGCATTGATTGCTAAGCCAAAGCTTTTACTAGCGGATGAACCAACCGGTGCATTAGATACGAAAACTGGGCAAGCAATCATTGATTTATTTTTTGATTTAAATCAACAAGAGCAAATTACTATTGTACTTGTGACCCACGATGAAACTATTTCGGATCAATGTCAACGTATCGTCCGTGTCATCGATGGATCTTTACATCAAGGACGCTCATAGTGTTTAGACAGCAACTGGTAGAGGCCTGTGCAAATTTACTTGCAGCAAAATTACGATCAATGCTTGCAGTGCTTGGTGTGTTGGTTGGTGCCGCATCAGTAGTCGCGATGGTGTCGGCCGGCCAGTTGGCGACTAACATGGCGCTAAAAGAGTTTAAATTACTTGGTACCAATCTGTTAGCAGTTAGCATTCATCAGTCAACCGGGTTGTATGCCCAACAAGAGCACTTAAGTCAAGCAGAAGTGTTAGACATTGCTACTTCGGTGTCACAGGTAAAGGCTATTGCACCCTATTCATTTTCATACTTACCCATCAGTTTTGTTGGGCGAAAATTATCAGCATCAGTGATTGGCGTAACGGAATTAATTCAAAGCCTTGCACATATCGAAATGCAATCTGGCCGCTTCATTTCCGATCTTGATCATTTGCAATATTTTTGCGTGATAGGTAACAAGCTTTATCAAGACTTGCTATTAACCTATTTGCAAAATCCAATTGGGCAAACTATTCAAATTGGAGATAAACTTTTTACTATTGTTGGTGTGATGGCGCCTTGGCAGCAGAACGCGTTTATAAATCAGGATGTAAACCGTAATATCTTTATACCTCTCGATACTGCACATGCCATTAACCGCTACGCCGTTATTAGTGAGCTGCTTATTCGTTTACAGCACGCTGATCAATCGACTGAAGCGCAGTTCCATCTGGAGCAAAAGCTGAAGAAGAAACTCCCCCACGCTAACTTGTTTTTTCGTAGTGCGGAACAGCTATTAGCCCGAATGAAAACGCAAAGTCGTATATTAACGCTACTACTCGGCTTGATTGGTGGCATCTCGTTATTTGTTGGTGGCATTGGTGTCATGAACGTCATGCTAGTGACTGTTACAGAGCGTCGGCGAGAAATTGGTATCCGCAGAGCAGTTGGTGCAACTGCTTGGCAGATACAGCAGTTATTTTTAATTGAATCGACATTATTGGCACTATTAGGCGGGGTGCTCGGGATTGTGCTAGGTGTGACAGTTTCTTACGTTATCACACGATTTACCGGCTGGGATTTTACCATCTACGTTACACCTATCATCATAGGATTTTTAGTTGCGACAGCAACCGGTGTATTTTTTGGCTATTACCCAGCTCGTGTTGCCGCTCGCTTGAATCCAATAGCGTGTTTGCGTGATGTCGAGTAGTTTTACGCATTCACTCTTGGGTCAAGCTCATTATTTAGGTAGCGGCTATACATAGACTCTAATGGAATGACCTTGATTTTTCCAGCTTGACCGCAGGTGTTGAATGCTTCATAGCGTGCAATACAAATATCCCTCATAGCCGCTTGCGCTTCACCCAAATACTTTCGCGGATCAAATTCGCTCGGCTTGTTTGTCATAAAGCGGCGAATAGCACCAGTCGATGCTAAGCGGAGATCAGTATCAATATTAATTTTGCGGACACCGTGACGGATACCTTCTTGAATCTCTGCAACTGGAACCCCGTATGTTTCTGCAATATCACCACCATGCTCATTGATAATGGCTAACCATTCTTGTGGTACTGATGATGAACCATGCATAACAAGATGAGTATCAGGAATACGGCTATGGATCGCTTTGATTCGATCAACCGCCAGCACTTCACCGGTGGGTGGACGAGAAAATTTATAGGCGCCATGACTGGTGCCAATAGCAATTGCTAAAGCATCGACTTTGGTATCAGCAACAAATTCAGCGGCTTGTGCTGGGTCAGTCAGAAGTTGATCACGATTGAGGGTGCCTTCAGCACCTGAGCCGTCTTCTTTGTCTGCTGTTAGCGTTTCGAGTGAACCCAGACAACCTAATTCACCTTCAACAGAAACACCACAGGCGTGTGCCATCGCCACGGTACGACTCGTAACGTCAACGTTATAATCATAGTCCGCAGGTGTTTTCATATCTTCGTGCAGTGAACCATCCATCATGACTGAAGAAAAACCGAGTTGAATAGAGCGCTGACAGACGTCGGGTGATGCCCCGTGATCTTGATGCATGCAAATTGGTATATACGGATAAGATTCGATTGCACCAGCGATTAAGCTACGTAAAAAAAGTGGACCGGCATACTTACGTGCACCAGCAGAGGCTTGCAAGATAACCGGGCTGTTAGTTTTGTCGGCTGCTTCCATAATAGCACGTACTTGTTCAAGATTATTGACATTGAAGGCCGGCACACCGTAGCCGTATTCAGCAGCATGATCGAGTAATTGACGAAGCGAGATGAGCGCCATAGTGATTCTCCTTGTGGGTGCGCGTTATTTTTATTCTTATGCGACCCACATGGGCCGGTGTGGTATAGTGTATCCTTAAGATGGGTAGAATTTTAAATGAGCAGCAACAGGGTTGCAAGCGAATGCGTAAACATAGACTGATTGTTATCTCTGACCTCGCCGGTGGTGGCACCCAGTGGGTTTTAAGTCGACTACTTCCACAATGGTTAGCAGCTGGCCACCGATTGACAGTGGTCACGTTAGCGGGCAAAGAACACGATGCGGTTGCACTTGATCCGGCAGTGAATCGAATAGCACTGAATATGATGGCATCGTCTGGCAGTCTATTAGCTGGGATAAAAAATAATTTCCGTCGTATTATTGCCTTACGTAATCTATTTCGCGAGCAGAAGCCTGATATCATCATCAGCTTTATTGCTGCAACTAATATTATTAGTTTGCTTGCTACGATTGGCTTATCCATCCCGGTTGTTATTTCCGAACGCAATGATCCAACACGGCAAGTGCTAGCCTTGCCTTGGCAACTACTCAGAAGAGGTTGTTATGGTCTTGCTGAGAAGGTAACAGCGAATAGTCAGTTTGCGCTAACAGAATTAAGTCGCTATGTGAAACAAGATAAACTAGCTTATGTCCCGAATCCACTACCGCAACCAAGTACTCTGGTTTGTTGCAAAGAAAAATTTTTATTAGCAGTAGGTCGCCTACATCCACAAAAAGGCTATGATGTCATGCTTTCAGCTTTTGCCAATAGCCAAGCTGTACAACTAGGTTGGCGGTTAAAAGTCTTGGGCGCAGGTTATTTGCTGCCAGAGCTACAGGTGCAATGTCAACAGCTAGGGATTGCTGATGATGTTGACTGGTTAGGCTATCAAGCTAAAACAGCTAATTACTATCTAAAAGCATCTGCTTTTATCATAACTTCTCACTATGAAGGTATGCCAAATGTTTTACTCGAAGCAGCAAACTATGCCTTGCCTATCATTGCTTCCGCTAGCTGTGAAGGAGCAAAAGAGATTTTACAAGATAAGCATTCATGTTTGTTTGTACCCGCGGCAGATATAGATGCATTTGCAACAGCAATTGATACATTAGTGTTAATGCCAGTAGCAAAAGCGCAGATCATGGGTCGAGCTGCGCAGCAGGTTGTTCAACAACAATTTAGCGAAGATGCAATTCAAACTGCTTGGCAGGCCATTTTTGAAGAACTTGAGTATGTCTAATAACAAACAAGTTGTTCTTTTTGTTGATGCGGGCAGCTCTGGTCGAGGCGGCTCTTTTCATAGTTTATGTGATTTGCTGCGAGTCAATCAGCAGCAGGGCAATACTAGCATTGTTGTCTTATTTAACTCATCTCCGCTTGAAAAGCAGTATCAGTCATTTGGTGCAACTGTTCTTCAGCTACGTCATTCGGTATTTTCAACAGCGACAAAATCCGATTTTTGCTCATGGTGTTATAACAAGGCAAATGCAATTGCAGTTCGACTATCAACACAGTTAGGGTTAATTTTTGAAATGCTATTTCATCAGCCTGCATTAACCGAATTAAAAAAAATTGTCGATCAGCATAAAGTTACCTGTATTCATTTAAACAATCAGCCGATGCGGAATTTTTTTGGCTTTATGCTAGCAAAAAACAAGAACTTGCCGGTGGTGTCGCATCTTCGAACTACGCACACCTATGGCTTTACAAAAGCACATGCTAAATATGTCAATTCCATTGCTAGTCAGTTTATCGCGGTATCTGAAGCAGTAAAGCAGTGTTGGCAGCAACAAGGTTTACCTGCTGCTCATATTGCCGTGATAGGAAATCCAGTTGCGCTAAACAAACGAACTCTGAAAGGTGCTCGGCAACCATCGGACTCCTTTAAGGTGGTCTATGCAGGTCGGTTAGAATCAGCTAAGGGGCTTAATTTTTTATTGCGTGGTTTTGTTAAAGTGTACGCAGTCAATCCAGCAATAGAGCTACATTTGCTTGGTGTCGGATCTTATCAGCACACACTTGAGCAAGCCGTTGCTGAACTCGGTATTGCCGAACAGACTTTTTTTCACGGTTATGTTACAGATGTAATACAACAATTATCACTGTTTGATGTGCTCGTGCTACCTTCAGAGAATGAGGGTTTTGGTCGCGTTATCCTAGAGGCAATGGCAGCTGGGATTGCTGTGATTGCAACTCGGGTTGGCGGGATTCCCGAATTAGTCCAACATCATAAAACAGGCTTGTTGGTTGATTACAATGATGATGATCAATTGGCTAGCAGTATTTTACAAATCCAACAACAGCATCAATGGTCTGCTGAAATGATTGAAAATGCTAACCAATTTCTACAAAATAATTATTCTTTTCCATTGTTTAGCCAGCGTTTGCTGTCCATTTACTGTAATTTGGAACATCAGTATGAAAAAATATAAAACAGTAGCTTTATTAGGTCGTCAGGCTGGACTAGAAGTGCTACAAAATGTACTACTGACCGATGAACGTATCGAGCTCACTTGTGTGGTAACTCACGCTCAACTACCAACTGCCGAGGGTGGTGGTGAGCGCCCCGAATACAAACAATACCAGCAGCTTTGTGCAGCACATGCGCTACCTTTGCTAACGTTAGATAGAGATCAAGCTAAGCAACTCGATAGTTATTTGCCGACTAGTGAAATTGACTTCATCATATCATTGTCATGGCGCTATATTCTTCCTAAATCGCTATTAGCACGCGCGCGCTGTGCTAGCATCAATTTGCATCGCGGTGATATTGATAAATTTCCTGGCACACAGCCCGTACGTCGGGCACTGGAAGCTAACGAAACGCGGGTAGCGATTACGGCACATCACATGATAGAAGAAGTCGATGCTGGCCCAGCGCTTGCGACAGTTTGGCGAGAAGTCCCATCACTCGAGTCAAGTGCGCAGGATAGAGTTGCTTTGACTGAGGCGGTAAAGCAAAGCCTTATTCCACTCTATTCACCACTATTGCAGCTTGCTTTAGATGCAGTGCTCACTGACCAGCGTTTCATATAATACAATTGATGTCTGAATAACACTATTTGTGTTAAAAAAATCTAGCATTGCATTGTCTGGAATAATTTTTAATTCGCTATACTCGTTGCTGTCACCCTGTTGAAATCGTTGTGCTATAACTTCAGCGTCTAATGTTACCGTTAACGAAATCCCTAAGTCATAAACGCCAGTTGTGGTATCTTCGATTAAGACAAAACAGTCTACTGCTGTTGTTTCATCTAGCTTGATATTGATTTCTTCCTCTAATTCATCGTATAGCTGTTGTAAAGGATTATCGCAATTACAGGCATCGACACTGCCGGAGGGGGCGCATTCCCAGTAATTTGGCAATTGGCTAACTACAGCTGAGCGACGCGCCAATAGGTAGCCGCTTTCGCAGTGTAATATGCCACTGACTGCTAGCGGTTGAATTTTCAGTTTAGTTTTTAGTTCGGGCGAAATTAATGTTGCAAGAAATTCTCGATAAGGTCGAATGCTGATTTCCAGCAACTGCGGTTGCCAGTTGTTTACGCTGACAATGTGATTATCTGTTAATGATCTTTTTGCTGATTGCTGTTGCCAAATTTTATCGATCTGTTTTTCTAGTGAGGAATCGATAGTTGCGGTAGACTCTCTCGTAATAATTTTTAGTGGCTGCTTGAGCCGATAAACATGATTCATGGTGTTAACTCATCAATTAACTCAGCCAGAGAGCTGATCGATTCACAGGGGGTGGCATGTGCTTTTAGTGTAGTAGAAGGTTGTTTATTTAAGAGGAATGTTTTTATGCCGGCTTGCAATGCAGAACTCGCACCGGTTTCAGTGTCTTCAACCGCAATGCTATCAAGTGCTTGCACTGATGCTTGTTTTAGTGCAGCGAGATATGGTGCTGGATGTGGTTTACCTTGACTGGATTGTTTAGCGTCAATGATGAAGTCGATATATTCTATCAGATTATGTTGCTCTAGCCAGTCTGAAATCAGTGATCTGTGATTTGAGGAGACAATTGCAATGCTATAAAAATTTTTCTTTGCGTGTTGTAGGACTTTCAAAGTACCGAGTATCGGTTGTACCTCTTGGTAGATCCGATTGACTTGTCTCATATAATTAGCTTTTAGTTCCGACTCGCTGATAGGTAAATCATAGCTTTGTTTTAGAAAAGCGATCACTTCATCAAGTGGTGGTCCATTTAAGCGAGCAAATTCATCTTCACTACCTTGGTAGCCAAATTCGGCTAAAAATCCATAGTATATTTCGACTAGTGCTGGGATACTATTTGCAATTGTACCATCGAAATCGAGAAATAAGCCTTGCTTCTTCATACTATTACGCATAAGGATAAGTTCGGGCTCGGGCAACTTTAGCTGTTGACCAATCATCCCAGTTAATTTTCTGATAGGTTGTGCGCGCGTTGGGGTTTTGCTGGATTGCCGGTGCCACCCTTTGATTGATTAAAGGGACCATCATGGTCAGTAGCTCTTGCTCAAGTTCAATCATTTCTAAGTACAGCTCAGTTGCCGTCACTTGTCTTGGGTCGAGCTGGCACTTGACTTGAGCGATGATTGGTCCGGTATCTATGCCCTGATCAAGCCAAGATAATGTGATGCCAGTTTCATGGCAGTCGTTTAGTATGGCATTCACAATCGGTACCCAGCCGGCGCCTTTTGGTAACAATGATTCATGTAGTCCGATTAGGGGGTATAAATTTAATAAATCTGCATTGAATAACTGCTGCCAGCTGAGGCAATAAATAAAATCGGGGTTGAGTGATTTTATCTCTTGATAGAAGTCGTTGATGTTGCCATTTACTTCAATAACTGGAACTTTATTCGCAAACTTATATTGGCTTTTATCAATCAAATCGACACCTTCCCAGCCTGGTGAGCTTGGGCCACGAGTATAGAACATCACAATCTCTTCACCTAATGGTATCGAGCCGATTATCAGGGTAGTCAAATTGAATACTGTGAGTAAACCCAAGTATTTTGCCGGCTTTGCTGCTTTCCTCAGCAAGCATGTCCTGCGCGGGCCTTGCTTTATCAGTTTTTGAACTCATGTAGCGCCCTGCTATACCGCGAGTCATGGTCACTAACGATGCTTGCCAGCCTTGTTTGGTTTTTAGTCTAACTGTAGCGCCGCAGCCGAGCACTTCATCGTCTGGGTGGGCCGCTACCACCATAAGGTGTTTATTTTTCATCGTTAACTCCAACGGGGTGTAAAATTTATTCTAGTTCAGTGTGTCCATGGTCACAAGTCACCTGCTGAGCATGGATTAACATGATTGATAAAACCATAGTCTTTAGCAGCGCTAACTTGATTGATCAATTCATTTTTGGCCAACACAGATTTGTGTTGATTAGCAATGTTGGTCCCGATATGCTTAAAAAAGTCAGCAGCTGAGTTGCTTATTTATTGTATTTAAACAGCACAGTAATCGAGATGTTACATTATCTATTGTGGCCTTCAAGCAAGGTTAGCAAATCAACCCGCCTAAACTAACTGACAAAACTGGAGAGGCATGACTGAATTTTTACCTTACGCAAAACAATTTATCGATGATGTTGATATTGACGCTGTAGTTGATGTATTAAAAAGTGATTGGCTCACTTGTGGTCCCACTGTCGATCGGTTCGAAACAGCGTTTGCTGAGTATGTAGGTAGTCAGCATGCAGTTGCATGTGCGAACGGTACCGCTGCACTGCACTTATTGACCTTAGCCCTTGGTATTGGTCCGGGGAATCAAGTCATTGTACCAAGTGTCACGTTTGCTGCTACTGCCAATGCTGTGCGTATGGCTGGTGCCGATGTTATTTTTGCTGATGTCGATCCTAATACTGGTCTTATCACAGCAAATACCCTCGCTGCTGCACTGCAGCGCTGCGAGCCTACTCGACTAGTCGCGGCTTATCCGGTTCATCTTGCTGGTCGTTATGTTGATATTGTAGTGCTGCGGGAATTGCTCGAATCATTTTGTCAACGTGATCCAGTTATCATTGAAGATAGCTGCCATGCGTTAGGGGGTTACCTTGCGGGAAGTCAACAGAAGATCGGTAGTTGCCAACACAGCACGGCAGCAACTTTTTCATTGCATCCGACAAAGATCATGACGGCAGGCGAGGGTGGCGTGATTACAATGAATGATGAGTCGTTAATGGCACAGTTAAAGCTGTTAAGAACACACGGCATTAGCCGAAATTCGCAACACTTTGTCAATTCAAGTTTTGCTGTTGCCGACAATGGCGAGCCAAACCCATGGTATTATGAACTCCAGCAACTCGGCTTTAATTACCGGATTACCGACTTTCAGTGTGCACTGGCTGAAAGTCAACTTAAAAAGTTGGATGATTTTGTTGCCAAGCGGCAACAATTAGTGAATCACTACGACCATTGTTTACAACAAGCAGCTATTCCGCAGGTTCGGCCAATGCAGCGGGGTCAAGCGAGCAATAACAGCTGGCATTTATATGCGATCGAAATTGATTTTGCTGCAGCTGCTAAACCGCGTGCAGAAGTCATGCAGGCATTACGGCAACAAGGGATTGGCAGCCAAGTACATTACATTCCATTACACATACAGCCTTATTATCAGGCGCAATATGGAGAGCTTGAATTACCTGGTGCGTTTACTTATTACCAGCATACTTTATCTTTGCCACTTTATTTTGCCATGAACAATTCGGATGTTGAGCAAGTGGTAGAAGTGCTGAGTGCTGTTTTAGCTGCTTGATCAGATGTTGTAGACGTTTGCCTTGTATTTCGCAAGATTAGCTGGATTCTTGAACCAATCAATCGTGATAGCCATTGCCTTGGAAAAATTGTCAAGGCCTGAGTATTGTGGTTGCCAATTTAAGCGTTGCTGCGCCAGACTATTATCAGCAACTAAACGATTCACTTCGCTTTTCTCTGGTCTAATGCGCTGCTCGTCTATGACTACATCAATGTCTTGTTGCATGAGTTCGGCAATTAAGTTGGCGGTATCACCTATTGAAATTTCGAAACCAGTACCTAGGTTCGTTGTTGTGCCAATACAACTATCGCTTGTCAGTGCGGCATAAAAACCTTCAGTGATGTCATCAACAAAGTTAAAGTCTCGTGTTGGTGTCAGCGCCCCGAGCTTGATTTGCTGATGTCCTGCTGCAATCTGACTGATAATCGTTGGAATGATGGCGCGTGCAGATTGACGTGGACCAAAAGTATTAAAGGGTCTGATCACAGCCACCGGCAGATCGTGTGAGCAGTGAAATGCAAGCGCGAGTTGGTCGGCTGCCACTTTTGATGCGGCGTAAGGGGATTGGGCTGATAGTGGGTGAGTCTCACTGATCGGTACCGTTTGCGCTGTGCCGTATACTTCACTGGTTGAGGTATGAATCACTTTTTTAAGACTAAGTTCGCGTGCAGCAGTTAACACATTAAGTGTACCGGTGACGTTGGTGTCGATATACGACTGCGCAGCGTAATAAGAGTAGGGGATAGCAACTAATGCTCCCAAATGGAGTACTGCATCACAGCCTCGCATCGCGTTATAAACAGTTTGGTAATCTCTTAAATCACCAGAAACAGTTTCGATGTTTGCTGTTTTGTGATGAGGTAATACTTCAGTGTCAAGCCAGCCGATTTGAGCAGACGAGTTGTAAAGATAAAACGCTTTGACATTGGCACCTTTTGCTAATAATTTTTCAACAAGATGAGAGCCGATAAAACCTTCTGAACCGGTTACGAGTATTGTTTTGTTATGAATTTCCATGATTAACCTCGGTTAGATGGGGGCTGCTTGGTAAATTTATAATTCGTTGTGCTAAATCTTCAGTGCAGGTTAGGTCCATGTGTGGACTGTGCTGATAGATGTTAAGTGTATGCAATGGCTGCCAAGCTGGTCGTAACAAAACCTTTGCTGCGTGTGCGCGAGCAAGAATGGCTTCATGTAGATTTTGATCAGCTTGTTTTAATAAAAGTGCATTGAGCCAATAGTTACTGCGAGCAAAGTCTGCTTCTGCAAAGCAATCAACGTATGAATTGCCAGCAAATGCATTTTGATAGCGTGCCGCTAATGTTCTTTTCAACTCGACAAAATGTTGCAATGATTGTAACTGAGCAACACCGAGAGCAGCGTTGATGTTAGGTAGACGATAATTATAACCGATTTCATCATGCTGATAGTGCCATGGGTGACTGCACTTTGCTGTGGTTGCCAAATGTTTAGCGCGCTTTGCATAGTTGGCATTGTTGGTGACCAATGCTCCGCCACCACCGGTGGTAATGATTTTATTGCCATTAAAGCTGAACATAGCGATATCAGCATGATTGCCAACGTGTTTATTTTTATAGAAAGAACCGAGTGCTTCGGCGGCGTCTTCGATCAGGTACAGCTGGTACTCATCGCATAGTGCACGACAACTATCAAGATTTGTTGGGTGGCCAAAAGTATGCATGACACATAGCGCTGAAATTTTGCGTCCAGTTTGTTCATTGAAGACTGCATTGTCTCTGCGTTGTGCGATTTGGCTAAGATAGTCGGCAAGTTTATCAGTATCAACACCTAAAGAATTTTCGTCGATATCAACAAAGTGAGGGTATGCGTCTAGGTAACTAATGGCATTGGCAGTGGCGACAAAGGTTAAACTTGGTACTAGTACTTCATCATTGGCTTTGATATCAAGCACCCGCAACGCAAGGTGTAACGCTGTTGTCCCATTTACAGTTGCAACAGTATGTTTGATACCAGTAAGCATTGACAATTGCTGTTCGAATTCGGCGACATATTTGCCAAGATAGGAAACATAGCCACTATCGAGTGCGCTGATGACGAATTTTTTCTCAGCTTCGCCTATGCAAGGTTCATGCAGTGGCAACGTCGTATTAGTTTGGCCGGTCACTTGCCGAATAATGCCGATAATCTGATCGGAAATAATTT
Organism: uncultured Gammaproteobacteria bacterium; assembly: GCA_963922965.1. Taxonomy (GTDB): domain Bacteria; phylum Pseudomonadota; class Gammaproteobacteria; order CAWUKA01; family CAWUKA01; genus CAWUKA01. The sequence goes on from CAWUKA010000001.1 coordinate 53,147, forward strand.
TATGCTCATCGAGCATGACTGAAGTCTCTTGTTCTTGTTGGTAGGCAGAATTGCGCAAGTATGGCATAATCAGTTCAGTTTTAACAACAGTATGCCTAGTCGTAAATCAGAATCGAGGGGGGGTGAAGTGGCTAGTATACTGGCTAAGGAGATAGAGTATTGTCAATAAAAGACTGGGAAAAGTGTTTAGTGCCAATGTCTGCAAGTATTCGTCAAGCGATTGAAGTCATTGATCAAGCCGCGTTCCAAATCGGTTTAGTCGTTGATGAAGAGCGGGTTTTGCATGGTGTTATTACCGATGGCGATATCCGGCGCGCATTTTTACACAACCATCAGCTTGATGAGCCGATTACCACCATCACAACCAAAAAACCGTTTTCAATATCGACTGAAGACGCCGCTGCTGTGCCACAAGCTGTGATTAAGCACATGCGTTTTCATTCCTTGCACCATATTCCAATCATCGATGCACACAATCGTGTTGTTGGGCTTGAATACATTGATAACTTCATTATGCATACCAAGCGCGATAACATCGTTTTTATTATGGCAGGTGGCTTGGGGACACGACTAAAGCCGCTAACCGATGACTTGCCAAAGCCATTGTTAACGGTTGGTGGCTATCCGATGCTCGAATTGCTGATTCGAAATTTCGCTTCTTATGGCTTTTATCGCTTTGTGATTGCTGTTAATTATAAAGCTGATTTAATTATGCAAACGATTGGTAATGGCGAGCAGTATGGCGTTGAAGTTGATTATGTTATCGAACAGAAAAAATTAGGCACTGCTGGTGCACTGAGCTTATTAAATGAAAATCCAGCACAGCCTATGATCGTTACTAACGCAGATATTCTGACGAATATGGATTTTGCTAAGTTGTTGCAGATGCATGAAGCAAGTTATGCCGATGTCACACTGTGCTCACGACAGTATCAGTATACAGTACCGTTTGGTGTGTTGCAGGTAGATGGTGCTGATCTAGTCCGTATTGAAGAAAAACCACAGCATACTGCTAGGGTAAATGCAGGCATTTATGTGTTTAATCCATCGATTTTGAAACAAGTGCCGCACGCTACTAAAATTGATATGCCAATGTTACTGCAGCAATTGCTCGAAAAAAATTATCATGTTGCAACCTACAGTATCGATGAATATTGGCTTGATGTTGGCCGTGTTGAAGAGTTAAAGCGTGCCCAACTTGATTGCGAAAAATTGTTTTGGCATGAGCTTCTAATCTAACCTCACCATTAGATACGCATATTAAAACCTTTCTCAGCGAGAAAATGTTTAGCTCCCAATGGAGTTTGTTCAGTAAATTGAAATATGGCACTAGCACAAACGGCATCGATGTGTGGTAGTGTTAACGCATCAAGCATGTGTTGATAATTGCCTGCACCACTGCAGGCAATGATCGGGATTGATACCTCAGCAATCTGCTGGAGTAAGTCAAGATCATAGCCAGTCATTTTGCCGTCATTATCGATTGATGAGATGATAATTTCGCCGGCGCCTGCACGCTCGAGCTGTTTAATCCAATCACTTACTATCAGCTTAGTATCAACTGTGCCGGCATGGCTATAACAGTGATAGTGATCACCGTGCCGTTTTGCGTCAATGCCAGCGACGATACATTGACTACCAAACTGGTTGGCAGCTTGTTGAATCAAGTCAATATTGTTATAACAAGCACTGTTGATTACAACTTTGTCGGCACCAGCTTGGAGAAAGTTAGCGATATCCTCAACTGAATCAATGCCACCGCCGACAGTGAATGGTACAAAGCACGCTGAAGCAAATTGTTGAATCAGAGTGTAATCAGCCTTACGTTGATTGTTCGTTGCTGCAATATCGTAAAGCACCAATTCATCGACCTCACGAGCATTAAATACTTTGATAGCTGTCAGTACGCTGCTGACCGTGCGCCAATTATCAAAGCCACTACCCTTGACCAGATCAACGCCATTCCAAAGTAAGCTTGGTATGATACGGGTTTTAAGCATCAGAGCGCTCGACAAAGTTCTTTAATAGCTGTAAGCCTGAGGTTGAGCTTTTTTCTGGATGAAATTGAACACCATAGATATTTTCTCGCTTAATGGCTGTAACCAGCGTGTCGCAGTATGGTGTCGTACCAATCACATGCTGTTGTTGTTCAGCAATAAAATGATAGCTATGCACAAAGTAAAAATCAGCTTGTGACCGGATATTGGAAAACAATTTCTCGCTATTGTCAAAGCTCAGGTTGTTCCATCCAACATGTGGTACTTTTTCCTGGTTGGTGGCAACAATTTTTTTCACCTTGCCAGGAATTAATCCGAGTCCAGCAGTTTGTTCTGGTTCGCTGCCCAAGCTTGCTAAGAGTTGCATGCCAAGACAAATGCCGAGTAACGGAAAGCCTGATTCAACGTGGTCGAGTAGCGCATCCTGCCAACCGGATTGTTGCATGATCTGCATGGCTTGCTGAAAAGCGCCAACACCCGGTAGGATAAGATGACTCGCATCATCTACTTGTTCAGGATTATCCATAATCATTGGATTAAATTGTAGCGTTTTAAGTGCATTATAAACTGAGGTGATATTGCTAATACCTAGATTGATAATGCCGATCTGTTGATTATTCATCATTATCATATTTGAGTTTGGTTAGGCTGCCGTTGCTATCTTTAATCAACTCGCCTTTTTTATTGGTTCGAAATAATTTTCTATTGGTAAAGTTATCGCATATCTCAATGAATTGATCGATGCTTAAATCAAGTGGCGCAATGATGTCTACAAGTGATTTTCCTAAATGCTGCCACGGAAATTCACCATCATGTTTGCGCGCTAACACCATGCCCTGTTGCCTGGTTAGTCGGCTTCGTCGGATGTGTAAGCAAGCTAAATCTGTGGTGCGAGAAAATCCATATTTAAGAAATTTGAAGTAATCATGAATACCATTTTGGTGATTATCTAGATTTTCATAATTGACGATAGAACCTTCAACTACTGTTGAATAGGTGTTAAATCCATGTGCTTGTGCGACTAGGGCGTTATGGTAGCCATCCCAAGGAAAAAAATGACCGAGGAATAAGCTAGTAATGCCAACCCGTACTAATGTTTCATCATCAGGGTAGGTATAAAGATCAAGATCGCGTTCAGTAATCCCACTTTTACCAATGACATCAGTAACACGCATACCATTTAAACCACCAAACTCTTCTAGCCAACGTCGATTCAGCATTTGACTATTGCTTGCTACATCTGGACCACCGTATTCGTTTTGTGAATTTTCACCCCAGAGAATAACTGGGATGTTAAACTGGACAGCAATGCGAATTGGAATGGTGAACATCGCAAGATGCTCAGGCCAAGAAATATCACCAACCTGCTCAAGACCAATGCGGTTCAATTTACGCCGTATCACTGGATCCGGTGCAACTTCAATCAAGTCGATGCCATTTTGTCTGAGTGCGTCGATATTTTTTCGGCCAAGTTCGGTTAAATCACATGTTCTCGAGGTGACAACTAATGGTCGTAGGCCAAGCTCAAGTGCTTTTAAGGTTTGATAGGTACTATCTTTGCCACCGCTAGACGGAATAACACAGTCCCAGGCACTGTTGCTTCGCTTGCAGGTTTGCTCGAGAATAGTCATTAATTCGACTTCGCGTTGCTGCCAATCAACTTGCTGGCGCTTTTCTATATAGCGGCAAGCACTGCATATGCCTTCTTCATCAAATTGTAAATCTGGCTTAGTATCAGGCATGATGCAATTTTTGCAATAGCGTTGCATATTAACTCCTTTTACTTGCGCTTGAGTAGAAACCAGGTTTGGTTATCCCAACTCGGCTCAGCACGTTTCCATAAGAAGCCATAGTCAACCAACTCTAAATCATTTGGGTATCGATCAAGTACTTCACCAGCAAAGTCGCGTTTAAATAGTCGTTCTTGTTCGCCACGATAGCTCACTGTAGTTGGTGTTGGATTAAAATATTCACTGATCAAAATATATTTATTTGATAAATTAAATAACTTATCGTAAGTATAACTCAGTTCATTTGGGTTTAAATGGATGAGAACACCACAAGTCATCACAAGCTCAAAACATTGGTCGCTATCAAATTCATGAATCGAGCAATTTACCGCAGTCACATAGCTGCACTCTTGCAGTTTTTCGTAAGCTGTTTTATTGATTTCAATTCCAGTGAGCTTGCTGTTCGAATTTAAGGAATGTAATGCTGCTAGATTATGCCCAGCATTAGGTCCTATTTCACAGGCTGAGTCTAATTCTCCGGTGAGTATCACTAGTTTTTTAAAAAATTTTATACGACTTGCGACATCAATGTTATTCCGTTCGATGTATTCATCACCAAATTCACCATGCCAAAATTGTTCTTGCTCATTCATTTGCCTCATCCTTAATCCTTTCGATTTTGCTCAAATATTTCATTCTTTTTCAACCAACTTGGATGTTGTGACAGTAGGTTGGTGATATCTTCTAGTGTGTAATCTGGCTTGCTCGGATACAGTGACTCGATAATAAGTTTAATTAACTCTAGATCATCTGGGTAATCCAGAGTGACGCGGATATAGCTAGTATCATCTTTATTCATGAGGTTAGCTATTTTAAATAAATGTGGATTTTGTCTCAGATAAAAGGTCACGTGTTCACGCTCTTCAGCAGACTGCGCTCTGTGATAGAGTTTGGCTAAGCATGTTAGGCTGAAAATTTCTACATCCATGCCGCGTGGGTAACTACGGGCAAGTAAGTTGCTGGCGTAATCAAGCGTTGCTTCATTGTTGGCAAATAAATCGATGACCTTGTCAATGATATTAGGATCAATGAGTGGGCAGTCAGAGGTGACACGTATGATCGCCTCTGCTGAAAATGCTTTGGCAGCATGGTAATAGCGAGATAGAACATTGCTATCTGAGCCTCGGAAACATTCCACGCCGTAGTCATTGCATATATCAATAATAATATCATCAATGGTTTTGGTACTGGTTGCGATCACAATGCAATCCGCGTGCTTGACCCGTTTTAGTTGCTCAATGTGGTAACCAATGATTGATTTCTCGCGTATTTCTTTGAGAATTTTTCCTGGCAAACGTTCTGATGAGACATGTGCTTGCGAGATGATGACTTTACGCATACATTACACCCAATCAATACAGCTGGTGGTTAGCTGGTTGGCTCTAACCTTAAGTATAGAAAAAGTTATGCATTCGGGATGATCAATCTGGTGCAATAATGCCATTTGACCCGTTTATATCGGTACTAAAGTGCTTCAGAGTTGCGTAGCAATTGCTGAATTTGTTCTCTATCCAGCCATTCGTTATTTGAATCGCTGCTGTAGGTGAATCGATCGGGAACTGGTGTGACTTGTTGCTCAGTATAGGGTTCATCATCCCAATATTTGAACTGTGGTGTGATCATATAACTGTCTGTTAGTTCTAAAGTATTACGTGCATCATCGGCGGTTACCATCACTTCATGCAATTTCTCGCCAGGGCGAATGCCAACAACTTCATGTGGTAACTCAGGCGCGATTGCTTTAGCGAGATCAACAATGTTGACGCTTGGCAGTTTAGGTACAAAAATTTCACCACCTTTCATGCGGTTAAAGCAAGAGAGGACAAAATTAACCCCTGAGCCAAGCGCAATCACAAAACGTGTCATCTCTGGATCTGTGATGGTGAGATGAGTTGAGCCTTCAGCAACACATTGGCGAAAAAAGGGTACAACGCTGCCACGAGAACCGATGACATTGCCATAACGGACAACAGCAAAACGGGTTCGCCTGTGGCTGCTGAGACTATTAGCGGCGACAAAGATTTTATCCGATGCTAATTTTGACGCCCCGTATAAGTTAATTGGGTTAGCTGCTTTGTCAGTAGACAAAGCAATGACTCTATCGATATTATTGTTGATTGCGGCACGAACAACATTTTCCGCACCGTGGATATTGGTTTGGATGCACTCAAAGGGGTTATATTCAGCGGTTGGTACTTGTTTTAAGGCGGCGGCATGGACAACGAAGTCAACATCTTGCATTGCCATTTCTAACCGCGCGTAATCGCGCACGTCACCAATGAAAAAGCGGAGTACTTTTTGGTCAATCTGGCCTAACTGTTTTGCCATTTCATATTGTTTTAGCTCATCGCGTGAGAAAACAATTAGACGTTTTGGTGCGTAGCGGTCGAGTACCGATTTAATGAAGTGCTTACCGAATGAACCACTCCCACCGGTAATGAGGATCGATTTGCCATTAAGGTCGATAGGGTTGGAATACTTTGTAATCATACTTATTGGTAGTATTATTGGCGTTAACTATGAATATAGTGCAGGCTTGTCGGAATTGCTAAGTGTCAGCAGCCTGTCTTCGGATGTGTCAAATCACTACTTAAGCCAGATGTGCTAGCTTGATGGCGCTAGTTTTAACGCGGCTATGCGTTTATCTAACTCTAGCACTTCTGTAGTGTCGCTTGGTGAACTTGCTGGCGGTGGGAAGATGTTGTAATATTTACCATCTTCACTGTCTATACTCACTGTACCTGGATATGCTGCTTCTGTTGGAATCGTAGCTGTAGGCTGAGCATCGGCTGCAGATGCTTGTGGTGAGTTTGACTCCTCAGCAGATTGTCGGGGCAGTGTTGCTGTACGCGTTTGTTTTGCCCTAGGTCTTCCCTCCTCCTTTCCTTCTCCCCCAAGCTCGCAAAGATTGCCTGCAATTGTTCTGCTACGTTTCATAATATTGATAGCTTTAATAAGTTATAAGGTAAATACTACATAGCAGCAGTGGTGGGGACAAGCCGAAGGGCGTATTAATTTTATCTAAAACTTTTAGTTAGCTTTTACTGGCTAATAGCGTTTTTAGGCTAGCTAGTGCTTGTGAGAATGGTATCACTTCAATGTCATCTTGATAGTAGTAGTGCGTTTGACCACCGTAGAGTAAATAGTATTTTGCCATTGGGTAATCAGCGGCAAAGGTTTTTATCGCTTTGAAGTCGGCTTTGTTTAAATTTGATTTTCGTTTTATTTCAAAAGCGAAAAAACTATTATTACCATATAAGATAAAATCAACTTCGAGTTGATTTTGAGTGCGCCAATAATAAAAATTATAATCAAGTTCAAAGTAAGCATTAAGCGCCATTGCTTGTTGCAAGAATAGTGTTTCTAACACAGCTCCTTCTAATTCTTCGGTCGAGTCCAGCACTCCTTGTGGTCTTAATGAGCGGTAGACGCCAACATCAAAAAAGTAAAATTTAGGTCGTGAAGCCATATTGCGTTTGGCACGTTTTTTAAAAATAGGAATACGGTGCGCGATTAATAAGTCTTCTAGAATATCAAAGTAATTAGCAATGGTATGACGATTCGATGAAGTTTCTTTAGCAATACGTGTGTAATTAGTCACGTCGCCTTGTGAGAAACTTGCTACTTCTAGAAATTTGGCGAATAAATTGAGATTGCGCGTCAAACTTTCTTGTAATACTTCTTCGCGAAGATAAATTTTAACATAACTCGCTAAATAATTTTTTGGATCTTCATATGTATAAATCGAAGGCAAGTTACCAAATTGTAATGACGTTGTTAAAGAGAATTGTGCGCCAAGTTCGTAGCTCGTGAGTGGATGCATTTGCTTAGTTAAAGCACGGCCAGCTAACAGGTTAACTCCTTTTTTTCGTAATGCTCGCGCGCTAGAGCCAGTGATTATAAATTTGCTGCCCCTTGTTTCGATCAGTCGATGCACTTCATTGAGTAACAGAGGAATTTTTTGTATCTCATCTATGATGACCCAGTCCGGTGTATTTAGCAGGAATGCGACTGGCTAAGCTGGCTGGATTTGCCAGTAAAGCTTGATACTCGTCAGTCCTTAACAGGTCAAAGGTAATAGCATCTGGCAGTAAGTGCCCTAACCAGTATGCTTTACCGTTCCTCTCGGGCCGAGCAACGATGCTATGTTTCGAACGGGGATTCAGTTTTAATAGTCTTTCAAACATTGGTAAGTCTTACATGCCTAGTCTATTGAACTTAAATGATTTTTTACCTATATCTATACGAAGGCTAAAAAAACACTATATGGAACACCACTTTTTATGAAAAACGAGATCTTTATTCTCGTTTTAGTATACTATTATCCGACTGCGCGGTTGGTTAAGCGCTAGAGCGTACCAAAGAGGATAGTGAGGGAATGCTTACACTGTATCTATTGGTTCGAAAGCGTTGATCTGATTGCCGAATAAAGCTCTGAATTGATTGTTGGTTTGATAAAGTTCATTGAAACTACCTTGCGCAAGACATTGACCAGCGTCAATAACCACTAACTTGTCACATAAGCGAATTGATGAGGCGCGGTGGGCGATGATGATCAGTGTTTTGATCTTGCTAAGTTGTTGCAATGCGGCGTTAAAATCATTTTCAGTGATTGAGTCGAGCGCGTTGGTTGCTTCATCCATAATGAGAATATCTGGATCGCGATACAGTGCGCGTGCAATACCAACGCGCTGACATTGGCCGCCTGATAGGCGCATCCCATGCTCACCGACTCGTGTGTTTAACCCATCAGGTAGTTCGCTGATAAATTGATTCAGTTGTGCTGCTGCAATTGCAGCATTGAGTTTGTCAAGATCAATATTATTTTGTTCGATACCAAAAGCTATATTTGTCATTAAGGTATCATCAAGTAAGAAAATCTTTTGCGGCACATAACCGATCAGCGACGATAGTGCGGATGTGTCCTGACTAATGTCATCATCATCAAGTATGATTTTACCTTGTTTAATCGTCAGTAAGCCAAGAATCACATTAACCAGCGTACTTTTACCAGCACCAGATAAACCAACAATGCCAAGCGAAGAGTTTTTTTCAATCGTGAGTGAAATATCGTTTAGTGCATTCAGCCTGCTATTAGGGTATTGGTAACTCACATTTTGCAACGTTAACCGATGCTTGAAGTGAATCGATGAGTAGTGAAAATTAGCACTAAGTATTTGTTTGCTTGGTGTTGATTTGATGATGTCATGAATAATAAATACTGAAGCATGATAGCGGCGCAGTAAACCGATCGCGTTATAAATCCGAACTGATACTGGTAGTAAGCGCTGCACCGATAATGCCATCACGCTTAAAATAGGTAGTATGCTAATCAAGTTTCCGTGTGTAGCGAGAAGGTAGAGCATGATTAACACCAAGACCGCAAATGCAATGGTGTTAAGTGCGATACCTGGGGTAGCAGAAATGGTTTCAAACAGGATATTCTTTTGGTTCAATGCCCGAACCGGCGTCATGAAACGTTCGATAAAAAAACTTTCACTGTGATGACTATTAATTTCTTTTTTGCCTTGGAGGCTTTCGGTTGCGTACTGGTGGATATGCCTACTGAGCAGTTCGTTTTCTCTGCTGATCCGTGTGATGGCATGCTTACTATAACGGCTTATTAACGTCATGCACGCTGCAATAACCACTGTCACTGAGATCACTAACCCAGGATCGATGCTAATCATGAGCGTCGTTAATGTTATCAAGATAAGGCCATCCGTGAGTATGGTTAAAGTTTGTTTCAATACGGAGGCAGTATAGTTGGTATCAACTAACAAATGCTTTGCATAAGTAGATGAGTTCAGATCAGTCGTTTGTTCGTAAGGTGTGTACAGAAAACACTGCAGACAGCGATGAGATAAACTGCGCGAAAAGCTGGTCGTAAATTTGCTTTGTATAATAATGTTGGTAAGCGATAGCACGCCTTTAACCAGGATCACACCAATAATACAAAGCCCCAAAAAGATCATGAACCGATGATCAGATGAAAAATGCAATAATAAATAAATCCGCTGCAATGTTGCATTGCTATGAATCAATCCCGGCTGCGATAAAATCTTCACATAGGGAAAAATGGCCCCGACACCAACTAGCTCAATGGCTGATAACGCTAACATGGCGAGTATCAATTGTGCGGACTGATACTTTTGTTGTTTAAGTAATAATGACCAAATCGCGCTAATGATTGACTTTGATTTAGGCTGGCTCATGCTGATTGTGTTTCTCATTTAAACAAATTGAAGTTTAGTTTAACATTTGTGAGTTTATTTGGCTGCACAACATTGCTAGATAGCAAAATAAAAGGAAATGGCTTCCAGCATAGGTGTGACGTCCAAACACGGCTTTATAACTGACTAATGTCCAAGTCGTAGTCAGCTGACTGTTGTTAAACCGCTGCATGAATTATCCAGTTAGCAGCAGTCTTCCGCATTCTATTGTTAATCTTACTCAGATTGTTAAGATGTGACCTAATTTAATAAATTTGATATCCCAGTCGGTATGATTAATTTACTAACAGAGAAGGAATGTCATGGCTGTCAGTCAGCAGCAGAAACCACTACTCATTGCTGAGGTTGGGCAAGCGCATGATGGCTCTTTGGGTATAGCCCACGCCTACATTGATGCAGCTGTCGATGCCGGTGCTGATGTGGTGAAATTCCAAATGCATATCGCGAGTGAGGAATCCACCCTTGATGAGCGGTTCCGGGTGAACTTCAGCTATCAAGATGCAACCCGTTTTGACTACTGGCGCCGTATGGAGTTTACTGAGGCCGAGTGGCTTACATTAAAGACCCACGCTGAACAGCGTGGGTTGCAATTTTTATGTTCGGTGTTTTCGGTGGCGGCAGTGCAGCGGTTGCAACGCTTGCAAGTAACGGCTTACAAGGTTGGCTCCGGTGAAATACAATCGACTGATTTACTTGCTGCATTACTTGAGACGGGTAAACCCTTACTCATCAGTACTGGCATGTCAAATTATACTGAGATCGATGATCTGGTTAAGCAACTTGAGTTAGTAAAGGCCGATTATTTGTTGATGCAATGTACGTCTGCCTATCCGGTGCCGCTTACAGAGGTAGGTATGAATGTGATTACTGAATTTAAACAACGTTATCCGTGTCAGATTGGTTTTTCTGATCACTCTGGCTCGATCTACCCGAGCTTGTTTGCAATGACACAAGGTGTTGCGGCAGTTGAAGTGCATGTTGTGTTTGATAAGGCGATGTTTGGTCCTGATGTTAAAGCATCACTGACGTTTGCGGAGTTGAAAACATTAGCAGAGGCGCGAGATGCGTTTCACACCATGCAAACCAGTCCAGTTGATAAAGATAACATGGCAAGTAGCCTAGCATCGATGCGCTCACTGTTTAATAAAAGTGTTGCACTCAGTGTAGACTTGCCTGCTGGCACCTTGCTAGATGCGAATATGTTGACACTAAAGAAGCCCGGTACTGGTATTCCACCTGGGCATATGAGCGATATATTTGGTAGGCGCTTGAAGCATGCTGTTACTGCTGATCGTCTACTCAAAATTGAGGATTTAGAATAACTATGCGAACGATTTGTGTTGTCGTCAATAGCCGTGCTAATTACGGCCGGATAAAATCAGTATTGCAAGCCATTCAAGCGCACCCTGATTTGAATTTGAAGTTGGTAGTTGGCGCATCGGCACTATTATACCGCTATGGTGCAGTGCATGAGGTGATCGAGAAAGATGGCTTTGCGATCGATGCTACCATCTACTCGATATTAGAAGGCGAAAAGCCAACAACGATGGCTAAATCGACCGGAATGGGCATCATTGAAATATCATCAGTATTCGAGCAATTGCAGCCTGACATCGTTATCACCGTCGCTGATCGGTTTGATACCTTGGCGACTGCAGTAGCGGCGAGCTACATGAATATTCCACTAGCACATACGCAAGGTGGTGAGGTTACTGGCTCGATTGATGAGAGCGTCCGTCATGCGATTAGTAAGCTCGCGCATATTCATTTTCCAGCAACTAAGCAAGCCGCCGAATACTTAGTCCGGATGGGTGAAGATCCGGAAACGGTACATTGGGTAGGCTGCCCAGCTATCGATGCTATTGCTAAGATTGATTTATCTTTGCCAACTAATTTTTTTAACCAGGCAGCTGGTGTTGGTGCTACACTTGATAGTGATCAGCCTTATCTCGTTGTATTGCAACATCCAGTCACGACTGAGTTTGGTCAAGGCTATCAACAAATCAAACAAACACTAGCTGCAATTGCTGAGATTAAGATGCAAACGGTCTGGCTCTGGCCCAATGTTGATGCAGGCTCGGATGATGTATCAAAAGGATTGCGCGACTTTCGTGAAAAATATAAGCCTGATTATTTACATTTTTATCGTAATTTTCCTGTTGAGGATTATGCCCGTCTGATTAACAATTGTAGTTGTCTAATTGGTAATTCAAGTTCTGGCTTACGTGAAGGCAGTTATCTTGGTATCCCGGTTGTTAATATTGGTACGCGCCAAGCAGGGCGTGAACATGCTAGTAACATTATGTTTGCTGATTATGTAGCTACTGACATTCAAGCAAAGATTATGCAGCAGTTGGCACATGGGCGTTACCCCTCAGCAAACTTATTTGGTGATGGTCATGCTGCAGAGAAAATTGCCGATATTTTAGCGAAGACACCGATCAAGATTCAAAAGAGACTACATTACTGATGGCTATTCGGGGTTTATCCGTTTTAGCTTTGGTGCCAGCACGTGGTGGAAGCAAAAGTATCAGCAAAAAAAATCTGTGCTTGGTAGGTGGCTTATCACTGGTTGCGCGAGTTGCGGCAGTTGTTAGCAGTATCGACTGGATCGATTTTGCTTTACTCAGCACTGATGACAAAGACATAGCGGCTGAAGGTATGCAACATGGTTTGTCAGTACCGTTTCTAAGGCCTGATAAACTTGCTCGAGATGATACTACGGCGCTAGCAACTTGGCAGCATGACTGGCTGGCAGTAGAACGTCATTGCCAACAGCAATTCGACATTGCAATTTGGTTGCAGCCAACCAGCCCAACTCGAATTGTTGCTGATGTTGAGATGACAGTGAATGCGCTGTTAACCAATAACTGTTTTGCAGCAGCTACCGTGAGTCGATTGCCGGGCCATTACCATCCGGAAAAAATTTTACAGATCGACGCTAATAATTATCTCGAATATTATGTCGGCGGTCAGCAAGGGAAAAGTTTGCGTCAGCAGTTAACACCTTATTATTACCGCAATGGTCTTTGTTATGCCGCTAAACGCCAATGCATTTTGGAGTTGAACAGTATAATCGAATATCAATGTTACCCTGTTGTGATTGACAGGCCAGTTGTTAATATTGACGAGCCCTATGAATTAGCATTAGCCAATTGGATGACAGAAGAAGATGACAAGATCAAAGCAGCTACGTGATTTAATTGACTCGAACCAGCTTGAGTTTATTTTGGAAGCCCATAATGGCCTGAGTGCAAAAATTGTTGCAGAAGCTGGTTTTAAAGGCATTTGGGCCAGTGGGTTGACCATCTCAGCGCAGTTTGGTGTACGCGACAATAATGAGGCAAGTTGGACCCAGGTGCTCGAAAATGTTGAATTTATGGCTGATGCTGTTGAGTTACCAATTTTGTTAGATGGCGATACCGGTTATGGCAATTTTAACAATATGCGTCGCTTGGTGAATAAGTTAGAGCAGCGCCAGGTTGCTGGTGTTTGTATTGAAGATAAATTATTTCCAAAAACCAATAGTTTTATCAAAGGTGATGCCCAGCCACTTGCTGATATTGACGAGTTTTGCGGCAAAATAAAAGCCGGTAAAGATGCGCAACTCGATGATGACTTTGTGATTGTCGCCCGGATTGAAGCATTTATTGCTGGCTGGGGTATTGCTGAGGCGATTAAGCGCGCTGAGGCTTATCATGCTGCTGGCGCTGATGCGATTTTAATTCATAGTGCACTTGCTGTAGCTGATGAGATTCTCGCGTTTAAGAAGGAATGGGCTAGCCATTTGCCGGTGCTCATTGTGCCAACAAAATATTATGCTACGAGTACCGAAATTTTTCGTGAGTACGGTTTTTCGTTGGTGATTTGGGCAAATCACCTTTTGCGTTCAGCAATTAATGCGATGCAGGGTACTGCGAATAGAATATATCACGATCAAAATCTACTCGCGGTTGAGGATCAGGTTGTATCTGTTGCTGAAGTATTTCGTTTGCAAGGCGCTGACGAATTAAAGCAAGCTGAATCATTGTATTTGCCAAAACATTATGATAGCCAATATCGTGCATTGGTGTTAGCTGCTTCACGTGGTAAAGAGATGGGCGAGTTAACCCTCGATAAGCCGAAAACAATGCTACGCATTGGCGGTAAACCTCTGTTGGCACGTATTATCGATAGTTATCGAGCGGCTGGCATCAAGCAAATTGGTGTTGTTCGCGGTTATAAAAAAGATCAGGTGAACTTGGTCGATATTGTTGCAATCGACAATGATGAGTATGATTCAACCGGTGAACTTACCTCATTAGAGAAAGGTTTAATTCATTATAAAGACAGTGCCAGTATGCCAATGATTGTTTCATATGGTGATGTTTTATTTAGAAAATATATCGTTGAGTTACTCAAAGAATCGAAAGCAGACTTTGCAATTGCAGTTGATGTCAATTGGCATGAGAGTCGGAATAAGAATCGTGATGCAGATTATATTACCGCTGATGTGGCTTATTCACGCTACAGTCAAGCTGATAGTATTAGCTTGCAATATATTGCAAGTGATGTTGACGAAGTGGCTATTCATGGTGAGTGGATTGGAATGCTCAAACTATCAAGTGTTGGTGTATCTGCGCTAGAAACTATTTTAGCTGAGCTGCGTCAGCAAGCAAATTACAATAATTTGCAAATGCCTGATTTGCTGAACGCCCTAGTACAACGCAATCATCAAGTTGCGGTTATTTATACGACAGGGAATTGGCTCGATATCGATAGCGTTGAAGACGCAGTATATGCGGGAGAGTTTTAATGGTTAATGCGACACAGTTTATTGAGCTTTGTCAGCAGTACGGTTTGTCGTTGTTTACTGGTGTACCATGTTCATACCTCACACCTTTGATCAATGGCGTGTTAAACAATACTGATACGCGTTATGTTTATGCAGGTAATGAAGGTGATGCGGTTGCGATCGCGAGTGGCGCTAGTTTAGCCGGCGTTGGCGGTGTTGTCATGATGCAGAATTCTGGTTTGGGAAATGCTGTCAATCCTCTAACTTCGCTGAACCACACTTTCGCTATCCCAGTGCTATTAATCGTTACCTTGCGTGGTGATCCTGATGGTTTAGCTGATGAGCCACAGCACCAACTCATGGGCGCCATAAGCACACAAATGCTTGAGACAATGAAAATCAAATGGCGTTATTTCCCAACTGAAGTAGCGGAATTAGCCACTGTAATGGATAACGCTGCAAACTATATGCAAAAACATCAGCAGCCATTTGCTCTTGTGATGCGTAAAGGTACCGTTACGCCTGAGACACTGATCCCACAAGAGCTGCGTAAGCCACTGTCGAAGTTATCTACTCAGGTCAATGTAGAGTCAGCTTTGTTGCCGCAGCGCCACGAAATTTTGCGACTGATTCAAGACTATAGCAGTAGTCGAGATATTATTGTTGCCACTACCGGGTATACGAGTCGTGAGCTTTATGCTTTAAACGATCGAGCGAATCAGCTTTACATGGTTGGCTCACTCGGATGTGCCGCTAGTCTTGGTCTTGGTATCGCTTTGGCGCAGCCACAACGCCGTGTTATTGTCATCGATGCTGATGGCTCAGTACTGATGCGCTTGGGAGTGCTCGCTGCGGTTGGCTACGAGCGGCCAAACAATCTCTTGCATATTTTGCTAGATAATCATGTTTCTGAGTCGACTGGTGGCCAAGCCAATGTGTCACACTCGATCAATTTTTTGCAAATTGCCGCAGCCTGTGGTTATCAACGTTTGCTGCAGCAGCCAACAGCAGTTGTTTGGCAAACGCTGTTAGCAGAACCAACGTCTAGCTTAACGTTTTGCTACGCTAAAATTAGATCTGGCGCATTACAACCACTACCGCGACCCAGTATAACCCCGGTCCAAGTTGCAAACAGGATCCGCCAGCATCTCGCTGCAGAGACATTGGTAGCGATATGATTTTGCTGAATCCAGGACCTGTCACCCTGACAAATCAAGTCAAGCAAGCCCAGCTGCAGCCAGATCTTTGCCATCGTGAACAAGATTTTCAGCAGCTATTTAATAAGGTTAAGCATCAACTGCTTAGTGTTTATCAGCTTAACCCGATCGACTATGATTGCTTGCTTATATCAGGCTCTGGTACTGCAGCGGTTGAAGCCATGCTGTCGACTTTTGTTGCACCACATCAACCCGTGTTTGTTGTCAGTAATGGGGTTTATGGTGAGCGTATGCTGACTATGCTAAGGCGGCAGCAAAAGCAAGCAGTTCATGTTCAAGCTGACTGGCAACAACCAATAGATCTCAGTGCTATTGAACAGGCTTTGCAGCAGCATCCTACCGCCCGTTACGTTGCAACAGTTCATCATGAAACCACAACAGGTCGGCTGAATGATATTGCAGGATTAGCTGAGCTTTGTCGACGCTATGACAAGGAAATCTTGTTAGATGCAGTCAGTAGCTTTGCGGGCGAGGCGATTGGCTTTTCAAATTGGCCTCTAGCCGCTTGTGCAGCTACTGCTAATAAATGTTTACATGGCGTGCCTGGTCTGGCATTTGTCATTGCTAAACAACGATTATTAACTGATGCAGTGTCACATGCAGCCAGTCTCTATCTGGACTTAATCACTTATTACCAAGCACAACAGAATAACACGGTGGCTTTTACACCACCTATACAGACATTTTATGCGCTGTCAGCTGCGCTAGATGAGCTAGCAGAGCAAGGCGGTTGGCACAAGCGCCGCGTCCGCTACCTATCTTTATCAACTCGACTGAGGCAGCAACTACCAATGCTAGGTTTTGACTTGCTACTCGAAGCATCTGCTTATGCCAGTATGTTGTCAGCGTTTAAGCTGCCACATCAAATAGCCTATGCTGATTTACACGGTTATCTGAAGCAGCATGGTTATATTATTTATGCTGGTCAAGGTCGATTGCGTGAAAATTTATTTCGTCTTGCGACCATGGGGGCGATTTTAGAAACTGATATCGAACAACTGTTGGAGCTGTTGTATGACTTCCAACATTGATACAGCAGTTATTCTCGCTGCAGGTCTCGGTACGCGCTTACGCCCACTTACTCAGGCAATACCTAAAGCAATGATCGAAGTTAACGGTATTGCGCTCATCGAACGTAGCATTACCATGCTTGTTGAGTGTGATATTTGCCGTATTGTTATTGTGATTGGCTATGAGGGCGAGCAACTTAAAAGATTTGTCACTAATCTTCAGCTCAACGTTGAGCTCATATTTGTATATAACCACGATTACCAGACTACAGGCAGTATGGCTTCGCTAGCAGTCGCAGCTGAGCAAGTGCATGGTGGTTGCTTGCTACTAGAGTCAGATCTAATCTATGAAGCCAAGTTGTTAACTAGTATTATCAATACTGCTTATGCAAACGCAATTGCTACGACCAAGCCGAGTAGTTCTGGTGATGAAGTTTATCTGTTGGCTGGTGCTGATGATTCAATCCAAGCTATTAGTAAACAACTAAGTCGAGTAGAGTATCCTAATCTGACTGAGTTTGTCGGTGTTTGTAAGCTGAGTAAAGATTTCGTTTCTGAGCTCGCTTGCATAGTGAAGAGTCAACAATATAAGGCTTGGACATGTTGGCACTATGAAGAAGCGATGATTGCATTTGCCAACATGACTGATCATTGGCTTTATCAGTTATATTTGCCAAGCTTGCTTTGGCTGGAAATTGATAAGCCTGCAGATTTGCAAAGAGCTATTGATGATATTTTTCCGAGAATTCATAAAAAAGAAGTTAGTTTTTCTAGTTAGGCTACTATGGAAAAAAAAATAAAAATCTTAATCCCACTGTTTTACGACTATTATATATTTGATTATCTATTGCCACTAACGAAGCGCCTAGTGAACGATGGCTTTGATGTTACCGTTATTACCTATGATCAACGCGTAATCGATAAATATAATTTATCAGCAGCTAATTTTCATTTACAGCAAGCGCCACGCCTATTGCGACTATTAATGAATCGGAATAAATGGACTCTTGCTATTGTATTGCTGTATTGCTTTGGTCAGGTTTGGGTACGTTATTTAAAACGGCAATTTGACTTTGCAATTATTCCTTGGGAGACAAAGCTAATATGGCATTTAATCGCCAAGCATATTCCAGCGCTAGTCTGTCATTCAACTACTTTATTTAGCAATATCGATGCACAACTAGACGAGCACCTGCTGAGTGATGTGTACGCGAAAACTATTCGTCATCGTCTAGCATTGAGCCTTGATAGAGTATTTCGAGGAAATTTTTTACCTCGTTTGCAAGAAAATATTGTGACTTACAATAAAGTAGACATCGTTTTATTTTTGCTTGGGATTAGGCCGCAAAGTCTAGATGTTGGTTTTGGACCTGCACTGTATGATAGTGTGTGTGGGCACCAAGTTGCGAATAATTTCCAGCAATGCATTGGTAGTGAGTTAAATAATAAGAAAAAATTTATCGTGCTGGGTAATCCAAGTTATGAAGGGCTAATGGACTTCACTGAAAAATTCCCCACTTCTGCTCGATGTCGTTATCGTCAGTCTCTTGATATAGAGATTGAGAAAAAAGTATTTAGTTTTTTTCTCTCACCCTCGACGTTAACTGATGATCAAATTCGTGAAATTAAGTTGGCGGTGGATATGATCCAAACGTTCTATAGCGACGCGTTTTTTATCATTAAATTCCATCCAAAAATTGACGCCAAGTCGCCACCGCGTTTAAGGCAGGCGCTGGCATTACCAAATAGTGATTTCAGGTTCATCCATGGCTATACCGGTGACGAAGAAAATGCAAAGCTTGTCTTAATTTCTGATTGCCTGGTGCAAAAGCAATCGACAGTTGGCTATCTTGCAATGCTATATCGGGTGCCAATTATTTCATACAACTTGGTTGCAACCCATTACGTTGATAACATGTATAAATATCTTGACGGTTCCTGGCATGCTGAGTCAACAGAAGACTTTGCACAAGCATTAATAAAGCTAGCTGACCCTGAGTCGCAGCAACAATTAATTCAGAAACAAAAGCGCGCCTGCCACAACTTTTGTATTCAGACGCCATCACCGTGCGCAAATATATCTAATCTGATTAAACAGCATTTTGGTTTGCTTGGGTAGAGCTAATTGGGGAATAATAAGCCAACCTATCTCGGCGAGTAAATTGGTAAGTTCTCAATTGATTTAATGGCCTTCTAAAATTAGATCGGTGTAGCTTGTATCTGATAGGAATAATGAGTCTGTTAATCCTTGTTTGAGTAACTGCCAATCAACTTGAGCACGGTTATCCTTATCGTAGTGGCCAGTAATAATGGCGCAACGTTTTTTTAGTAATTGCAAATACTCTTCATCGAGTTCAGTGTAACCAAAATCGATCAAAGTGACTGGAAGGTCAGTTAATAGACCAGTACCAAACGTTGTGGTCATTGTATAGTCGTACAAGAGAATATCGCCTTGATGATAGACATCTTCAAACTTTTCATAAATTATTTTCACACCATGGTCAGAAAAAAATGATTGATTAAAATTTGTTTTTGTTTCTGGATGTGGCTTTACTAAAATCTGATAGCCAAATTTTAATAATTGTGACCATAGCCGTACTTGCCAATCAGCGGCAACGAGATCCGGCATCAGTGGGCTTGGCCCGCATAAATCACCTCTCATCATTGGCTGTATGTATAAGATAGTTTTGGTTGGCTTGCTTGCTGAGTTAATTTTTTTTGGTTTTACTTTGCTAATCTTTTTTTTAAGAGATTGGTTTTTATTCGGATAAAGTAGTGCTGGGCATGGTTTATCTGGGTTTAAGCGTCGGTGTGATGCTCTCAAACTATTAGCGTACGGCTCAGAAAATGTCATAAAGCAGTCTACATCACGCATTTCTACCATTGACATATAATTATTTTTGCTAAAATTACTCCCCATAGCGTGGTCATGCCCAACCACAGAGCCATCACTTTGTCTTACTTCATGCGCCAGTAAACGATTCCAAAGGATGCCAGATGAGCCAATCCATAGCTGCCTAGGGATATGCTGCGGTTTTTTTCGTACTCGTTCCGCATAAACACGAATATACCCGGCCATAGTCGTAACCCAGTCATATAGACCTTGCTTAGCAGCAGTGCTGATAGTGCAATCATGGTCTTTAAAAAGCTTATCGACAGCATTTGTGTATGCATGGACAAGTTCGCTATTGATTTGTGATGTAGATATTCTTTTTCTTTCTTTTTTCTCAAGTGGATAAAACCACTCATAGAGTGGGCAAAGATAAATTGGTTTGTTGGTGGTTTCTGTATGCAAGTGAATAAGTGGGCTAATACCGGTTGAGACAATGACGTCTTTATTAGGTACTAGCATGATTGGACGTGCCATCATACCATTTGACATTTTTTTACTTTTAAAGATACGTAGCCATCGCTTAAATGTCGGTAATACTAAGCCTTGTTCTAATCGCTCGATAGCGATAGGTAGTAGTAATTGCGAGCCCGCATTAGAAAACAAGGTCTGCCATGAAGTAGTGTGATTAGGGAGTATTATATTTTTACTGGTGCGTTGCTTTAATAGACTACCTTCATATAGACCACCTAGGTATACGATTAAAAGGCTATTCAGTATTTCTAGCAGCCATAAATCTTGGTGCTGGTGTGTCATATAAAAGTCAGGTAAAAAATGCATATAGCTACTTAGTGCTTGACGACATTCTTCTCGATTAATTGGCCAAGTAAAGTTTTTAATGCCATTGTTGGTGAACATCTGGTTTGAGAGCTTGAGTGATTTTAAATCGCACTCATGAGCTTTTCGGTTATTCATATGTCTTTATTGGGAATAATTAATTTTGTATTATCGATGTGTCTAATGCTCTGATGAATTTGCCAGAGTTGAATGAAAAATGTATTGTACACTAGATTATAGTTTTATGTAGGTTACAGAAGTGTACCAAATGATGCAAATACTACTTACAACCCTTTGCTTGAGCTTTAGTATTGGTGCTAAATGTGGCTGTATTCAAGGAATAAAACTGTGGGTGTAGTGGCTAAATCGTTGTATTCCCTTTGGCAAGCTCCTCTGATTAAACCGATTGTGAATGCTATTGCCCGCAAGGTAATTCCGTCGCATTGGTTTATGCCAGTATTCGTTCGATACTGTGCATATCGAATTCAGCCACTTTTTTTTGATTCATTGCCTCAGACCGGTGCGGTACGGATTTTAGTATTGAATAGCCATCGCTACATCCTCGATTTGAGTGCATTAGCAGAGTACCCAGACATTGAATTAATTGATTTTCCACATGAT
The DNA here is from genome assembly GCA_963922965.1 of uncultured Gammaproteobacteria bacterium. Lineage (GTDB taxonomy): Bacteria > Pseudomonadota > Gammaproteobacteria > CAWUKA01 > CAWUKA01 > CAWUKA01. Next base: position 74,456 of record CAWUKA010000001.1, read on the forward strand.
CTGCAAAGTTTAATTAATCAATTTTTTCACTGGCGGTTAGGCAATATGCAGCAGCACGGTGCTGGCATGCGTGAAGTTGGTGCTTACAATCTAAGCGTTACACCACTTATTCAACAAGTTCGCGCTGATTTAAATCAGTATTTGTGTGCTTTCCTTCCTCAGTTGGTTCGCTTAACTAAGATCGATGGCGTGATGACGTGCGCACTACATTATGTTCGTGATTTGGAATGGCAATCAGCTTGTGCTAAACAACACATCCCATTTTTTGGTTTACATAAAGAAAATATGAAAGATCCATGTCTACATTCTTTTCTCATCGATCGCTATCAACAGTTAGGCTACACGTTTTATGGTCAGCGTCTATTCTTATATAACGAGTTAAATCGTTACGTCACCTTGGCAGCAAAAATTTGCAGTGATGATGTGATACGTGTGGTTGGTTCAGCTCGTTTTGATAAGGTTTACCGTGATATACAGCAAGGTGTTCCAGAGCCAGAAAAAGTTATTACACTCTTTTCATCGCATCACTGTATTGGTTTGTTACAGTTAAAGCAACTGGGCTCCTATTTTAGTAAAAATCCTGCAGAAGGTTTTGTTGAATACTTTGACTTGGTACATGTAAAACTTGCCGAGTTTGCCCTGCAGAATCCTGACTATACTGTTTATATTAAAACAAAATGGGCTGATGATTGGTTTTATTATGTTGGTGCGGCAATAGAGAAGTATCTCAATATCAAGCTTAATAAGATTTCAAACATCATCCTCACCGATCAAGGTTCAGCTCAGGAATTGATTAAACGCTCACAGGTTGTGGTAGGTATTAACTCAACCACATTACTTGAAGCAAAGCTCTACAAGCGCCCTGTAGTCATGCCGTTGTTTGCTGAAGCTGCTAGTAAGTATTATGAAAATCATATCTACTTCAAAAATTATTATGCTGACGTGTTTGAGGTTGTGCAGGATCCTAATTTATTAGTTGACACTATTCAGCAAGTTGCCCTAGGTCATACTCGGCAGCAACCAATGCCAACCCAGATGATCCATGATTACTTGGGCTATGTTGATGGTGGTAATTGCGAGCGTATCATTAAGCAAATTAAGCAGGATATTATAGCGTTCAAGCCAGTTCATAGTAGTAAGGCGATCAAATTAATGCGGAAAAAAGCATGAAAATAGTAGTTCTCTGTTCACCAACTCAATCACCGAACCAATACGCTTTTTTATCGCCAATCTATCGTGCTAAAACTAGTTTACTAGATCAAGACTTAACTTTTCGAGTCTATACCGATCATCAGATGCTGGTTGAAGCCGATGTGCTCTGTGTCAGTTCAAAGTATTTTTCAAGCTGGTGGCAGCAGCAGGGATTTACTGCAATCGCTGATTTTTTACAAGCAGCACGCCAACGATTTAATAAACTGGTTTGGTTCGATTTATCAGATAGTACTGGTACCACTCATTTTGATATGCTGCCTTATGTTGATACCTATGTTAAAGGTCAGTTGTTAAAAGATAAAAGTCAATATCGTAACACCTGGGTCGGTGCTCGAGTGTTTACTGATTTTTGTCATCAGTACTGGGGTATCAACGATGTACAAGCTGATGAGGCGCATTTAAATCATTTGCCTGCAGAATTCGCACTGCTCGATAAAGTCAAGCTTGGTTGGAATTCAGGACTTGCTTATTACGGTAGTGGCTGGCAGTGGCTTTATCGCATGCAGTCCTTGGTTATCTTCAGTCATAAATTGGTTTCGCAGCGTTGGTTAGTGCCGAGTATGCACCGCCCTATCCCTTGTAGCTGCCGCATCGGTACCGATTACAATCGCAATACAGTTGCTCATCCGCGTCAATTGATACGCGAGCGCTTGCGGTATTTAATGCCAACAGACAAACTCTCGATCAAAAAATACTTTCGTGAATTAGCACAATCAATTGCCGCGGTCAGTCCGTTTGGTTTGGGTGAAATCTCACTGCGTGATTTTGAATTGATTAGGAGTGGCGTTGCCATTATCAAACAAAATATGGATCATCTCGAAACCTGGCCTAACCTTTGGCAACCAGATAAAACCTATCTTAATTTTGCTTGGGATTTAACTGATCTTGAGGCAACCGTAGAGCAAGCTATCGCTGATCCAACTAAAATGGTTAACTTAGCTGAGCAAGCGCAAACACATTATGCGTTTCATTTCACCCAGGACGGTAGTCGTATGTTTGCTGAGCGATTACTCAAGCTAGTGAAATAATTTTGCTTCTGAAAGCCGGACATGCCTCGCTTCAAACCTAAGGCGTCGTTTCCCTCGATTGAAAAAATTACTGATGACAGTAAAGGCTTTTTGTTACGTCAACGGCTGGTTTAAGCTTTATGACTACATGGTATTAGGTTCAAAGCCATTATAAGCTAAGTGTGCTATGTTAATGGCTGGTAGTGATTAATCCAACTGGCTTACTGGCTCAGCAGCTGATTGATCTGCATATTGTTACAGTCGAGTTGATTGAATGGTTAGCTACGCACATGTGATCCTACCACTAAATAAAGTCTGAGCTGCTAAGGATGGGACAGGTGCTACAGGTGGCTTTGGGTCACCTTGCTCTCCTTCTTCAGAGCTAGTTTCGCAGTCTTCTTCCTCTTCAGATTCAGATTCAGATTCAGATTCAGATGAATCTGAGCTGAGCCTAGCCCTTAAATCATGAGTTGTTGATAGTTTAGTCGTTAGTGCTTGTTTAAGTTCAGTGACGATTTTTGTTAGAGAAGATGTTCCGTCTTGCCAGACCGATGAGCGCGCACCGTTAACGCAGGCAGACTCGGTATCTATTTTGATAAAACTAGTTAATACATCAGTTTGCATATCAGCTGGCCAGCCACTTCGTTCAGTCTCATCGTTAAAGCCTCTTGCATCTTGGTAACCAATATCAAAGTCTTGGCAATAGTGCGCATTGGTATTAGCAGTCGCTGATTTACTCGGTTGCAAGCATGCCATGAGTTTGCAGCAATAATAATAAGCGGCAGTGAGCAGCCAGCGTAGATCATACCAAGTAGTTTGTTGGTAAGCTGATCCTTGCCCAAAATTGTCGACAAAAAAATTGAAGCGTTGTTCAACTGCGGCAACAAGTTCAGTCAGCTGGCTGGGTTGTCGGCCATCAGCCAAGTAGGGGTAAATTCTGTCCCCAGCTGCAGTCAAAATATAGGCTTTACTACCAACCGCATCACAGTGGAGTTGGCATCGCCCAAGCTTACGTGCAGTGGCAAGCACGCTGGTTGGAATGGCTGATAGATTAAGTCCGGTTCTTTCTTGTATTCTGATTACCTCGTCCACCGATAATGGCTGTTTAGTGGCAGCATGCTCTAGATCAAAGCAGGATAAATATGGTGGTTCATCCGAACGGACAATGTTTAAGCGGTAGTGGTTACTCATGCGTTACCCCTGGTGGTAGCGGTCGATGTGGGTACTGCTCAGATAAAATTGTTGATAATTTTGCCACAAACGCAACTGAAAAACAATTAAGAATAAGCATTAAAGAGCGAGGTATTAAACTTTAGCCTGTAGTAATTTCATCGAGTTTGAGTGTCCATCGACGCCAATGATATCACCACGAGTGAGTAGCACCCATTGATTCGCTACTAAGAAACCGGTGTCAACTAAGCATTGGACTGCGGCATCGTTAACACTATCTTCTGTGTATTGGGTTGGATCGAAGTGAACGGGATAAACTCCGCGATACAACATCACCCGGCGTTCCGTCTCGAGATGTCGGCTGAAAGCAAAAATCGGTATGCCTGAACGGATGCGCGACATCCACAGTGGAGTCGAGCCTGATTCGGTGAGGGCGATGATGGCTTGGACATTAGCAAAGTGATTGGCGGTATACATCGCCGCCATCGCAATTGCTTCGTCGACGCGTTTGAATTGACACTCAACTCGATGTTTTGAAGTGAGAGTGCTTTTCTGGCGTTCAGCGCCGCGACAGACGCGGTCAAGTGCAGCGACCGTCTCGATTGGATAGAGGCCGGTTGCGGATTCAGCCGATAACATCACAGTATCAGTGCCATCGAGCACTGCATTCGCGACATCGCTGACTTCTGCTCGGGTTGGGACTGGGCTATTGACCATCGACTCCATCATTTGGGTGGCAGTAATTACTGGTTTATCGAGTGCCCGCGCGCGTTGGATAATGTGTTTTTGTACCACGACCAGCTCGGCATCACCAATCTCAACACCCAAGTCACCACGCGCCACCATCACCCCATCAGCGGCGTTGATGATCGAATCAATATTATTGACCGCTTCAGTACGCTCGATCTTGGCGATGATATGCATCGTACTATTAGCTTGTTGTAACAAGCGACGCGCCTCATCAATATCATTGGCATCGCGTGGAAACGATAACGCAAGATAGTCAGCACCAAGGCTAACTGCGGTGATAAGATCTTTTTTATCTTTAGCGGTCAGCGCTGTTGCTGATAAGCCGCCGCCTAAGCGATTAATACCTTTGTTATTTGATAGCTCACCACCGACTTCGACTTCACACAAGATGCGGCTTGATGCGATTTGTTTGACTATCAGTCTGATCCGGCCATCATCGAGTAATAGTCTATCGCCAGCTTTTACATCCTCAGGTAATTGCTTGTAGTCAATACCAACCTGAGTTTTGTCACCTTCAGTTTCTTTAAGTTCAGCGTCAAGAGTAAATTCACTGCCTTGCTTCAATTGTATCTTGTTTTCTCGAAAACGAGCGATGCGAATTTTTGGACCTTGTAAGTCAGCTAAAATAGCTATTTGCTTATTGAGTTCGCTAGCACATTGGTGAACGCACTCGACCCGCCTTTGATGATCGTCTATTTCACCGTGTGAAAAGTTAATCCGTACAGCATCGACGCCAGCTTTGATCATATTGATTAAGGTATTGGCATCATCGCAAGCAGGGCCTAATGTGACTAAAATTTTGGTGCGGCGTAATTTATGCATGGGTTTACCTCTGCTTTGCTTGAAGAGTAGGTTTGGATTTAGCCGTTAGCGCTGCAATTGCAGGTAAGGTTTTAGCTTCGATCGCTTCTAAAAAGGCGCCACCACCAGTCGAGATATAAGATAGTTTACCGCTGGCGCCAAACTGGGTGATTGCCGCCAAGGTGTCACCGCCACCAGCAACAGAAAAAGCGTCTGAGTCTGCAACGCTGTGCGTAATTGCTTTAGTGCCTTCAGCAAAGGCAGCAATTTCAAACACCCCAACTGGGCCATTCCACAGAACAGTATTTGCCTGCTGGATCAGTGCTGCGTAGTGTTGCCTGGTTTGTTCGCCAATATCAAAAATTGCTTCTTGCTCGCTGATTGCGTCGATTGCAACGGTTTTTGCTTGTGCGGCTGGCGATAATTCAGTTGCAACCACAACGTCGGTCGGTAATGCCAGATCAACCTGTTTGTCACGTGCTTGTTGCAATAACAGCTTAGCGTTATCTAACAGGTCCGCCTCAAAAAGAGATTGGCCAATAGTATAACCGCTGGCTGCAAGTAAGGTGTTGGTAATACCGCCACCCGGAATTAAGACATCGACCCGATCAAGTAAATTTTCTAGCACAACTAATTTAGTTGAAATTTTGGCGCCACCAACAATCGCAACCACGGGTGAGACCGGTGCTTGCATGATGTTTGCAAGGGCAGCAAGCTCCGCTTCAAGCAATGGCCCAGCGCAAGCAATCTTAGCTTGCTCGATAACGCCGACAGTAGAGGCATGGACACGATGCGCAGTTGCAAACGCATCCATGACAAAGACATCACAGAGGCTAGCAAGCTGTTTGGCTAACGCAGGGTCATTAGCAATTTCACCACTGTTAAAGCGAACGTTTTCACACAAGATAACTTGGCCTGGCGCTACCGCTAAGTTATTAAGCCAATCTCTTGCACAGTGCACCGGTTGTTTTAACGCTTGAGTCAGCCAGGTTGCAACCGGTGCCAGTGAAAATTCGCCATCAAAGCCACCCTCAGAGGGTCGACCGAGGTGGGATAGTAGAATCACACCAGCATTCGCTGCGAGTGCTTGTTGAATGGTCGGTAGCGCCGCTCGTAAGCGGCTATCATCAGTGATGTCACCATTTTGAATCGGTACATTTAAGTCGAGCCGAATCATGACGCGTTGCTGCGCGAGATTCACATCTGACAAGCTCAGCATGGTTTGCTCCTAAGCATTCATTAAGGCTTTGGCGGTATCAAGCATACGGCAAGAGAAGCCCCACTCATTATCATACCAAGCTAAGACTTTGACTAAGTTGCCAATCACTTTAGTTTGTGCAGCATCAACGGTTGATGAAGCTGGATCATGATTGTAATCAATCGACACTAGCGGTTGTTCAGAAAAATTCAGAATACCTTTTAGCTCATTGCTTGCTGCAGTTTGTAAAATTTGATTGACTTCATCGATACTGGTTTCAGCCTGTGCTTGAAAGGTTAGGTCGACTACCGACACATTCATGGTTGGCACCCGGATAGCGAAGCCATCGAGTTTGCCATTTAGCTCGGGTAACACTAAACCAACTGCACTTGCCGCACCGGTTTTGGTTGGAATCAGGGAGCTTGCTGCAGCGCGTGTACGGCGCAAGTCACTATGCTGAACGTCGAGCAGTGCTTGGTCATTGGTGTAAGCGTGAACAGTATTCATTAAGCCACTGACAATACCGATATGGTCGTGCAGCGGTTTGACCAGTGGTGCTAGACAATTGGTGGTACAAGAAGCATTTGAAATCACAACGTGGTCAGACGATAGCGTGTTGTGATTAATGCCATAAACGATAGTTGCATCAACCTCTTTGCCAGGCGCAGAGATAATAACTTTTTTTGCACCAGCTTTTATGTGCTCGCTGGCTGCTGTCTTTGTGGTAAAGCGACCAGTGCATTCGAGTACGATGTCAATATCATGTTCTGCCCAAGGTAGTTGACCTGGGTCACGTTCGCTAACAAATTGAATAGCATCACCGTTAACGATTAAGCGATCGTTGTCTTGTTTGATGTCGCCAGGAAATTTACCATGAGTACTGTCAAAGCGGAGTAGGTGAGCATTGGTTGTCAAATCACTGATATCATTGACACAGACAATTTTATAGTCTGTCTGGCGGTTATATTCGTAGCAAGCACGTAAGATATTGCGGCCAATGCGACCAAAACCATTGATAGCGATTTTTATTGTCATGTTTTACCCCGTGGTCAGGTTTAAATAAGCTTTGCAGCTACTGATGATATCAGTTGCGTGAAAACCAAACTGTACAAACAGTTGCTCGGCTTTGCCAGATTCACCAAATTGGCACATCCCGATAATCTTACCTTGTTGACCAACATATTTATACCAATAGTCGGCGCTAGCTGCTTCAACAGCGATGCGCTTAGTGACCGCGCTTGGTAACACTTGTTCACGATAGTCTATTGGCTGTTGATCAAAGGTATCGGTTGATGGCATAGCGACGAGACGGCATGCAATGCCTATTTGATTTAAATGCTCGCAAGCTTGTCGCGCTGGCTCAACTTCTGAACCAGTGGCGATGATGATCAATGCTGGTTGTTGTTCACAATCTTTTAAAATATAGCCGCCCTGACGAATCCGATTAATGGTCGCTGCATCGCGTTCTTGATGAGGTAATGTTTGGCGTGACAATGCGAGGCATGTTGGCTTGTCTTTGCTGAGACAGGCTTGCTGCCAGGCAACCGCAGTTTCAACCGCATCGGCTGGTCGCCACATCGCAACATTTGGTGTGAGTCGCAGCATGGCAAGGTGTTCAATCGGTTGATGAGTAGGGCCATCTTCGCCAAGACCGATCGAATCATGAGTATAAACAAAGATGCTAGGTAATTGCATTAAGCCAGCCATGCGTATTGCGTTACGCGCGTAATCAGAAAAAACTAAAAAAGTTCCAGCGTAAGGGATAAAGCCACCATACAAGGCGATGCCATTGGTAATCGCTGACATGGCAAATTCACGCACGCCATAATAAATATAGCGGCCGCTGTGATCGGCTTGCTTGAGTGCTGGGCAGTCTTGCCATTGTGTTAGGTTAGAGCCGGTTAAATCTGCTGAGCCACCGACTAGCTCGGGTAATTCAGCTGCAAGTTGGTTGAGAATATTGAGCTGGGCCTTTCGGGTTGCGACATTGCTGGCGCTGGCTGCGGTTTGTTGAATGATCGCTTCAGTCTTATCAGTAAAATCTTGTGGTAGTTTACCACTTAGACGTCGAGTTAATTCTGCGGCAAGGCTTGGCTCTGCATGTTGATAGTCTGCAAATAAATTTTGCCAAGCTCGCTCGCGTTGCTGACCAGCTGCAACAGCATGCCAAGCTTCACTAATATTGTCAGGTATCGTGAATGGTGGATGTTGCCATCCAAGCTTGGCACGCACAGCTGCAATTTCATCAGCACCGAGTGGTGCGCCATGCACTTTTGCGGTGCCGGCGAATTGCGGTGAACCAAAACCTATAACAGTCTTGCAACACAGTAAACTTGGTTGTGTGGTTTGTTGGGCAGCTTGAATCGCGGCGGCGATGGCGCTGTGATCGTGGCCATCGATATTTTCGATGACATGCCAGTCATAAGCACGAAAGCGTTGTGCAGTATCGTCACTAAACCATTGCTCGACTTTACCATCAATCGAGATGCCATTGTCATCCCAAAAACAGATCAGTTTATTGAGCTTGAGTGTCCCAGCGAGCGAGCAGGCTTCGTGCGAAATACCTTCCATCAGGCAACCATCACCGAGGAAGGCATAGGTGTAGTGATCGATAACTGGAAATGCACTGGTGTTAAATTGTTGCCGTAACATCGATTCAGCCAGTGCCATACCAACAGCGTTCGCCAAGCCTTGGCCAAGCGGCCCAGTTGTGGTTTCAACTCCAGGCGTGTGGCGGTATTCCGGATGGCCGGGAGTTTTGCTACCGAGCTGGCGAAATTGTTGTAAGTCGTTCAGGCTGAGATCATAGCCACTGAGGTGAAGTAAGGCATACAGTAACATCGAACCGTGACCATTAGAGAGTACGAACCGATCACGATTAGGCCAGTTTGGGTTTGCTGGATTGTGTTGCAAAAATGTTTGCCAAAGTACGGTTGCAATGTCGGCCATACCCATCGGCATACCCGGGTGTCCAGAGTTAGCTTTTTGAACAGAATCGATGCTGAGTATTCGAATCGTGTCGGCAAGTTGTTTTGCAGTTGGCATTTAATGCATCCTTAGGCTTAGCTTATATATAAGGTAGTGATCGCGGTATTCTCGCTTAGCTAATTTAAAACAGCAATCTTTTGCGAAATCGGTGAATCATTGTTGCCATCAGAGAAGCAATTGCTGAATTGCCCTCTAATCTGTATTAAAGTTGCTAGTGCTGGATGGAGATAACAATATGTCAACGAATTATCAATTTACCTCAGAGTCAGTATCAGCCGGTCATCCAGATAAAATTGCTGACCAAATTTCCGATGCAATTCTCGATGCTATTCTGGTCCAGGAGCCGGCAGCGCGGGTTGCGTGTGAGTGTATGGTGAAGACTGGCATGGTGTTAGTGGGTGGTGAAATTACTACCAGCGCCTGGGTGGATATTGAAACCATCGTCCGCGATGTCATTAAAACCATTGGTTATGACAGCTCAGACATGGGTTTCGATTGGGCATCATGCGCTGTGCTTACTGCGATAGGTAAACAATCCCCAGATATTGCTCAGGGTGTTGGTCAAGTCGAGCTCGGTGCTGGTGATCAAGGTTTGATGTTTGGTTATGCGAGTAATGAAACCGATGTCTTAATGCCCGCACCAATTACCTATTCACATCGCTTAATGCAACGGCAAGCGGAAGTAATGCACGCGGGTGAATTAGCTTGGTTGCGTCCCGATGCAAAAGCACAATTAACTTTTCGCTATGATGAACATAAACCGGTTGCGATTGAAACGGTGATATTATCGACCCAGCACGATGATAGTGTTAGTCAGCAGCAACTGATAGAAGCAGTGATGGAAACAATCATCAAACCGGTGTTACCGAGTGAATGGTTATCATCACAAACATCTTATTTTATTAATCCGACCGGTCGGTTTGTGATTGGTGGTCCACTCGGCGATTGTGGTATGACAGGCCGAAAAATTATTGTTGATACCTACGGTGGGATGGCGCGTCATGGTGGGGGTTGTTTCTCCGGTAAAGATCCAAGCAAGGTTGACCGATCAGCAGCTTATGCTGGGCGTTATGTGGCGAAGAACATTGTTGCTGCCGGTCTAGCTGAACGCTGTGAAGTACAGTTATCTTATGCGATCGGTGTCGCCGAGCCAACATCGATCAGTATCCAAACCTTTGATACAGGCTGCATTGATGATCGACGCCTAGAGCAGTTAGTACGCCAACAGTTTGATTTAACCCCTCGCGGTATTATTAGTATGCTTGATTTATTACGTCCCATTTATCAAAACACAGCCGTACACGGTCATTTTGGTCGTGAGCAAAGTGAATTTAGTTGGGAAAAAACTGATAAAGTAGAGTCGCTACAAGCAGCTGCTGGTATATAGCTTACACATCACCTTAAATAAGGATTAATCAATGAAAACTGATTATAAAGTTGCAGATATCCGCCTAGCTGAATGGGGGCATAAAGAGATTGCGATAGCAAAAACAGAAATGCCAGGTTTGATGGCGATTCTTGATGAATATCAAGAGCAGCAGCCATTAGCAGGTGCGCGCATTGTCGGTTGTTTGCATGTCACGATTCAAACAGCAGTATTGATTGAGACGCTAATCGGTCTTGGTGCTGAGGTGCGCTGGTCATCCTGTAATATTTTTTCAAGCCAAGATCACGCCGCAGCTGCGTTAGCCGATCAAGGGGTGCCTGTGTTTGCTTGGAAAGGTGAAACTGAGCAAGAGTATTGGTGGTGTGTCGAGCAGACTATTACTGGGCCTAATGGTTGGTTACCTAATTTATTATTGGATGATGGCGGTGATCTAACTCAATTGATTCACGATAAGCATCCTGAGTTGTGCGACGAGATTAAAGGCTTGTCAGAAGAAACCACTACAGGCGTTCATCGTCTTTATCAAATGGCGAGTGAAGGTAGCTTAAAAACAGTTGCTATCAACGTCAATGATTCGGTGACTAAATCTAAGTTTGATAATTTATACGGTTGTCGTGAATCGCTAATTGATGGCATCAAGCGTGCCACTGATGTCATGATTGCCGGTAAAATCTGTATTGTTGCTGGTTATGGTGATGTTGGTAAAGGTTGCGCGCAAGCATTTCGCGGTATGGGTGCTACTGTTTGGGTTACCGAGATTGATCCGATTTGCGCGTTGCAAGCGGCAATGGAGGGTTATCGTGTCGTGACCATGGAGCAGGCGGCAGCAAGTGGTGATATCTTTGTGACAGCTACTGGCAATTATCATGTCATTACCCATCAACATATGCTGGCGATGAAAAATGAAGCTATTGTTTGTAACATTGGTCATTTTGATTCAGAAATTAACGTTGCTGCTTTACATCAGTATCAGTGGGAAAACATCAAGCCACAGGTTGATCACATCATCTTTCCAGATGGTAAACGCATTATTTTATTGGCGGAAGGGCGTTTGGTAAATCTTGGTTGTGCTACTGGTCATGCTAGTTTTGTCATGTCAAACTCGTTTACCAATCAGGTTATTGCTCAGATTGAGCTATGGCAAAATCATACCGCCTATAAGCCTGGTGGTGTTTATGTGTTACCAAAGCACCTCGATGAAAAAGTCGCACGTTTACACTTAGCGCGTTTAGGCGTCGAACTTACCGAGTTAAGTCCACAACAGGCTGATTACATTAATGTCCCAGTTATCGGTCCTTACAAGCCAGAGCATTATCGCTACTAATGGTTTAATGTGTTTGGCTAGTGTTACCCAAGGCTCAGCTAGGGCCGGGCTGCCTGTCTATCGAGACTAACTAGGTCGCTATAATAGGATTGCTAAAATATGTAATATTCGGTCGATTAGACCGAATATTACATATTAATGCTAATATTTGATTGCAAATTATCCTAGTTGTGCTTTTTACCTTTAAAATTCGGTTGATACGACCGAATTTTATATATGAGATCGAGACATGTACCAATTCCAACGTAACATTGCTGGCAAAGTTGAAAAGCTGCTTGACTTATTCCCCTGTGTGGTTTTGCTCGGTGCGAGGCAGGTGGGCAAAACCCACCTCGCCAAAGCCATGCGTCCTAGCTGGCGTTACTGTGATTTAGAAAAGCCAAGTGATTACCGCTTGATCAGTGAAGATGCTGAGTTGTTTCTGCAGCAGTTTCCGCATCAGGTTATCTTTGATGAGGCCCAACTCTATTCAATATCTTACGCGGCGTCATCGATGAAGATAGACAGCACATGGGCCGATTTATTTTGACTGTCTCAAGTAGTCCGGCACTCATACATGAGATCACGGAGAGTCTGGCCGGTCGGGTTGCGTTTGTTGAAGTCGGCACTCTAAAAGCCAATGAATATCATCAGTTGCCGCTCAGTGATTTTTATCAAGTCTTTACTGAGTCGCTGTCACTGAATCATTTGGTTGCTATACAAGTACCAATTAATCAGCAGCAAATCAGTCAAGCCTGGTTGCAAGAAGGTTACCCTGAGCCGCTGTAGCAACGTCAGGAGCCGGATGCCTACGCATTGTGGATGGAAAATTATATCGCGAGTTACATCCAGTATGATATTAGCAAACAATTTCCAAAGCTTGATCAAATAAAATATCAACGTTTTGTTGCAATGCTTGCTGCATTATCTGGTTCGATCGTGAATAAATCAGAGCTTGGTCGTGCGCTTGAATTTAATAAAAGTACTGCCAGGCAATACCTATCAGTTGCTGACAAAACCTTTATTTGACGTGAATTATTTAGCTTAGAGAGTCATGTGATTAAATCAACTGTAAAAATGCCCAAAGATCACTTTCGTGATAGTGGTTTATTGCATTATTTATCTCGATTCACAATATAACGCACCTACTACAGCATCCCATAATCGGGCGATCGTTTGAAAGTTCTGTGATTGAAGAAATCATTAAAGGCTTACAAGCCATTATTGTCACCAACTGGACCGCACATTATTATCGATCGCGATCTGGGGTTGAAGTTGATTTAGTCTTAACAGGACCATTTGGAGTCTTGCCAATTGAGATTAAGCATGGTGTGTCGACACCAATAAAATCACTCAACTCATTACAACGGTATATAGTCCAGCATGATTTGCCGTCTGGCTTAGTTATTAATCAGACAACAGTACCAATGTGGCTTTCTGATAAAATTTTTCAGCTGCCGGTTGGCTGTTTGTAGCGTTGGTAAATCGTTGCAATATGTGAGCTGGTAAGTCTTACAAAAGTAATTACTGTGATAATAGGTTCCAACTCCTGAGCTTCATTATTAGGATAAATTGATCGTGAGCTGAAGAAGGATATGGCACTATCAGCTGGAAAATGACAGGATTGGAGACGCTCTATTTAGTCCATTACGAGCATTTGAGCGCAGCGAGAATGCGTGGCATCTAGGCGTTTCTCAGCCCATTGCGAGCGAGTGAAACGAGCGCGGCAACCGAGCAATGCAGTTACTATTAGTACCATGCGAATTAAGTAGGGTTATTAATCGAAATGATAGCGCACATGATGCGGATAAAACTGTATTTGTCTCATACCACTGGGCTGCCACGCCGCTGATGCGGCTCGCAGTGGGCTGAAGGAGGAAAGCAGTTCGATCTGATCAGCCCAGCTGCTACCTTGCTAATTCAATTCGCAGTGGGCTGAAGAAATTAAATCACTATTTTTGA
>CAWUKA010000002.1:0-54925 GCA_963922965.1 uncultured Gammaproteobacteria bacterium
GCCTATACCCGCACCGCCTGTACCCGCTGCGCCTGCACCCACACCGCCTGTACCTGCACCCACACCGCCTGTACCTGCACCCACACCGCCTGTACCTGCACCAGTACCAGCAGTACCTCGTGCATTGCGAACTTCAGCAGGGTAGCCATCCGGAACAGCGTCACCACCGTCTCCACCACCAGTGCCTGGATCTCCGTCCGGTGGCGGCTGCTCCCCAGCGCCTGGTTTATTGAGTTCACGCTCCCATTGTGACTTTTTCGCTTCAGCAAGCTTTCTAGACGAATCCGCTGGCGTTACAGCGCTGACACCTTCACCAACCGCTTTACCAGCTGCTTGCAAGCCTTGCTGAACTTGTTGCTCACCGCCGCGGCCAGAACCCATTTGCTCTTGACCACCAACCCACTTCAAGACTTTATCTGGCACATCGTGAATAAGCTGAAAGCACATGGTAATCATCTGCTGCATAATCAAGACAAATAGAACCATAAAACCGATCTGAGCAAAAATATTTGTCGGCATATTGCCAATTTGCTCGTATAAGCTAAATGCTGCGTAATTAAAACCTAAGGCCAGCAAGCGCATACCGGCAAAACTAAGCGCCATCCCTGCCATCAGGCCAAACAACATCAAGCTTGGGCGTAAAAATACACTAGCAAGTAACATCACTGCCGGTGCCGCGCGACCGGCTAACTCATGACCCTCAGGGTGAGCAATACCGAGCGCGACTAATGGTGCTGCCACCATCGACTCAATCACCCCCATCAACCAACCGAGTGAGCCAAAGAAAAACAACATGTATGGAATAAATGGAATATAAAACCCCAGCGTAAAGCCAAGCCCGATGAAAGAAATAATCATTGCAGTTAGCATCGGGACGATAGCCAGTACGGCACTGATTGCAGCATAACCACCAGGACTCAAAGCACCAACAGCACCAGCAAGACCAGCAATTAAAGCCAACAGGATACTCTTAGTCCACACCTCAAGCGCCGCACCGAAAAACATGCCGCCGATTTTTGCTAAGCTAGCGAGTGGATTAGCGTTCACACCTTTTTTCGGATCACTCAACTTTGCAATCTTATTTTTAATTTTAAATAGGTTATAAGCGATGATCACCATAATGACTGAAGTAAAATCAAATGGTATCGTGACTTTCTTTTGTAGCTTCCAAATCCCAACCTTCATTTTAGTCTTCGCGCTAGTGAAGCCACTACCAATCATGGCATCAACATTCTCATCGGCAATACCACCATCGAGTAAGGCTTTTGCTTGAGCTGCCAAGTCTTCATTATCGTTGCCAGCATCATTTTTTCCAACACCGGGCTTCTGACTGATAATACGGATATCACTCTTTTCGGTATCGGTTAACATCGTCAACTCTCCAGTAGTGCTGAATGCTGATGATTGATCGTCATAACTTAAATTTACTGTTGGAATATCATTGTCCTGCAGGCCAACCCCACCCGTTTCGCGCAAATTCAAAATATCGTAAAAATAAGCGCCAGCCATAATCCAGCCCGATTCACGCGCACTATCGGTAAAGCCAGCGCAAGTCCCACCCGACGCCACCAAGCTGCCAGATGAATCTTCGTCGAGTGAAACGCCGCATTTATCGGCTGCTTTGGCATTACGTAAATAACCGAGGTAATCCCTAGCACCAGCAACAATCGCAGATAGCAAACCACTATCTGCACTCGAAGAACCAGTAATATCAGAGCCACCATTCATCACGTAAGTGCGCGCATAAGACATGGTATTCAGCCACATCGCTTGAATGCCCTCATTGTAAACATTGCCATTACTACTGGTCTGCGTATAGCCACCATTCACGTAACCACACACTGCCATAAATTCGTTATAAGTATTACCTGGAAATACTAAACCCTGCGGTGCAATCCAAGTACTACTGGTGCCATAGGTACCAGTTTGTTGGGAGGGGTAATACATCGGGTACATGACGCTACCAGCATAATCATCAGTTGCTGAAACTGCAATTTGTAGTGCTTCAGTACAGATCTGTAATTGAAAGATTTGCACTGAGGTGTCGATCAGCGCATCGAGGTCATCATCATTCTCAACCACAGCTGAAGACGCGCCACCCATCTCAAAATAAGTCAGCGCTGAATCCCAAATCATGTTTGCCGCCGCTACACCTTGTAACACCACCCACATGACAAAAATCTGAATTAATGAGTAACCCGAGGTATTCGGCAACAACATAGCCATCCCAGTAGCAGTTCGAAACGGGATATACATCGACGACCATTTGCGGCCAAGTACTTCACCATCATTCGCACTATTTATGACAGACATAATAATGGTGTATGCGACCACCAAACCACCGAGTGCTAACACAGAAATGTTGTATGCGTAAAACATCTTACCCATTAACTGGCTACCCGAACTACTCAGTACGGTACCAACCGAACCAAAGATCATGCCCAACACTTCAGTCGAAATGTCAGACACATTGGTTGCAAACACAGTATCTGCAAACGCCGTTGGCACCACAACTAAAAGGAGTAGTGCAAGGTACTTCATCAAGACTGCGCCCCTTTATGTTGAAAACACCATTGCAGCCATTCACCCATACTACAGCCAAGGCGACGCTGCACGGTTTGAAAAAACCAAAAATGGAAACGAAACGCATTTGCCCACATCAAGCTCGAAACACCAGCACTCACCACTGCGGCAACCATAGCATCATGCAGGTAAGAGTAAATGGCATAAGCGATCATAAGGCAAGCAAATAGAATGAAGGTATAAGCCAAGCGACGAAAGGCGATTGCTTTATGTTGAATATCTTGCTCAGACAAACTCAAACGGGCGACTGCTTCAGCAAAAGTTTCTTTACGACCAGCATCGCGACGCTTGAATAAAAAATAACCCAACTCACGAATATGACCCGCACCATCAGCAACCCGGTCGTAATCGGTCATTTTCCTGACACTAAAGTTTTTCTTCAGATAACGTCTAATCCGACCTGCCACAGGATAATTCCCCCTTGCTATTGCTACTCTGATTTCTTTTTTGTCATCACGCGCGTAGTCATGCGAGAATCTGGCCAGTTTACCCATTGTTACATTTTAAACACAAGTGTTAACTAATACTGAACTAATGTTAACTGAGTGATGCCAGCCGTTTGACAGCCCGAAAACGCTGTCTTAAAGTATAACATATTGTAGTATTAACCTTTTGGGAATGCGTCGTGACTGATCTAAGTATAGAAGCCGTTCGTCAATTTTGGCTGGAATACAAAGATCCAATGATTCACCGTGTCGTTGACCTGATGGAATTGGTTGAACCATGGACACTCGATCAAGATGCCAACTTCGAACAAGCCGTGACGACACTCAGCAACAGCCTCACTGACATTGAAAATCTCGACCTCGGGCAACAAGATCCCATCATTGAAATCACCAACAATTTAAAAACTGGCCGCTCGTTACGCCTGCTGCAAGTCATCGACATTGCCAAACCCGGCACCGCTTCCAAACTTCTGGTCCACGCCGAAGAAACCACCAAGGCTGAAGACGATAGCCACGGTCTATTTTTACGCCGCAATATTGTGTTTGAACGACTTCGACTGTTATCTCGAGTGTTTTCACCGGATCGATTCAAGTTATTGATACGAGCTTTGGAGGGTGAAGAAAGTGATTAAGCAACTGATGTGGTTAAGCACTGTCTTATTGGTAACACAAACTGCATTCGGGTTAACCACTCTAGAAAAACACCAGCGCTACATGAAGGCAGTGCAAAAGCGTAAAAAAGAAAGTGTTTCTACCACACTACAAAGTAGCTTTAATGCTTTCGACAAAAAAGATGAAGAAAACAGCGAGCAGCAAGTTAATTTCCCAGCGAATAATTCCAGTAATTCACAGCGGAATAGTGACTGGCAAAATAACCAACGCCAAACTAACAATCAACCACAGCAAGATCCGGCAGCCTCACGCAGTTGGCTTGGGAATACCTACATCGAGCCTCCTAGCCAAAGCTTTGACGAAGAATCGAACGATCAAAAGCAGCAGGACGAATTCAACGGTATTTTTGGCGGAGCAACAAAGAAAAAAGACGATCGCACCTCGCGCTCAGGAATCTCCTATTAACCACAAACTAAGGAACAGCACCATGCAACTCAATAAACTCCATATCGCGCTATGCTTATCGGCGTTACTCAGCTTCTCAACAGTAACCCTGGCAAGCACGACTGGTGATGATTGGGCCGACACACTTGACAGCCAAGACACCCCTTGCGATGACACCATCAGTTGTTTGCAAACATTAGCAACTATGACATTGGGTTGGTACAAGTATAGGATCGACGAAGACTATGCTACCCTCGATGAGAGCTCAGCAAGCGCTAGCATTATCAACCCGGTCTTACATCGTGATTTGCGCAATGCAACTGTTAGTGAAGCAAAAAAATATACTGACAACACGATCAAGCGCTTACTATTACGTACTACTGCTGATCGAACAGCCGATGCCGATGAAATCTCAGCTTACTCCGGCAGTGATACTGCGGTAGTCAACGGCAAGAATTCAAGTAATGACTGTGGTGTATTGCTTGATAGCGATGGTAACTACCTGACTGACTGGGACTCAACAAATGCCAAAATCAGTTGTTCGGGCAATGAAAATTATGACTACGGTTCAATCATAAATCCAACAGTTTACTCATCTGAACAAGAGGCTGAAACCGCGCGTCACGCTTTTAAACTAATCTTCGGTTTTAGCAATATGGCTGTTCATTATAAAAATTGGGACAGCGAAACTGTCGATGCATTAAAAAATAACGCGAGCTCGCCAGATTTGCGCGATTATTCAGTTGCATTTCGTAACTACGTCACTGCCTTATCACCGGTAATCAGCTATTACAGCCAACTGATGGCGGAACGCACACCCATCGGCGGCTTAATCAGCAACCCAGACGATGCCGGCGATATCTATGTACCCGAAGATCACGCCTCATCATTCAAATATTATAGCGAAGGTAAAGCGAGCCCACTCGAGTTTGAAGAGTATGTTGCTACCCGCCGCACCCGCTATTCCGACTGGTACTTTAAGATCGCTGAGGCACCACTTGGTGCAGTTGCCCGCGAGATGGCCTATGAGCTTGCTGAGCTACAAGCGCAGATGTATCTAGTGCAACGTGCGGTCAAAGACATGACGGCGCAGCTGTCACTCATTACACTGAACGGTATTTCACAAAATGCTGGTACCGCAGTCGATTCGGCACAAGAAACTGCGTTTAAGATTGTTTACCCAGATTCAGTCGATCTCTAGCAGAATAACCCGCGTCTGGTGTTGAGCCAGGCGCGGCATCTCACCCTGATACTCTAAGCAGATGTTTTTATTGATTATTTGTCCTGCTAATATCAAACACTAAGCTATCCAGTCAACCTATTAGTTGAACAAAAATTCAAAAAACTGACATTTCATTCAAGCAATAATGATACTGCTATTTGAACAATAACTGCAGGTGCACAACGGTAGATATCATCTAAGCATTAACCTGATCAAGATAAGCTTTGACACCCTGCTCAACCGAATAAAATTCGTGGTCGCAACCAACTGCACGCAACGCGTTCATATTGGCTTCGGTAAAACTCTGATAACGGCCACGCAAATGATCTGGGAATGGAACATAAACCAACTCACCACGACCATACCAATTTAATACGGCATGCGCGACATCGTTAAACGTTTGGCTACGCCCGGTACCTAAGTTAAAAATACCTGAAACATGCTGCCGCTGAAACAACCAAGCATTGACGTTAGCAACATCATCGATGTAAATAAAATCGCGTCGCTGCTCACCATCAGCATAACCGTCACAACCTGCAAACAGCTTGATAATGCCATTTTCCTGCATTTGGTTATTAAGATGAAATGCGACACTTGCCATTGATCCTTTGTGCTGCTCACCCGGACCATACACATTAAAATAACGCAAGCCGACAATTTGACTACCTGCTTCTGGTAAGACACGACGGACTAGTTGATCGAATAAAAATTTTGAATAGCCATAAACGTTCAGTGGCGCTTCATATTCGCTTTGCTCTTTAAAAATTTGACCGCTACCGTAAACGGCAGCACTTGACGCATACAAAAATGGAATCTTTTGCTCGAGACAAAAATATAATAATGTTTTGGAATACTCATAGTTGTTATTCATCATGTATTGACCATCCCACTCCGTGGTAGTGGAGCAAGCACCTTGATGAAAGATCGCATCGATGGGCTGAGCCAACTGATCTTGCTTGATAAGTACAAGAAAATTATCCTTATCGATGTAATCCAGTAACTCTAAATCAACCAAGTTAACAAATTTAGTTCCGTCTTTTAGATCATCAACTGCAAGGATATCAGTGCGACCCTGCTGGTTCAGCCGTTTGACAATATTACTGCCGATGAAGCCAGCCGCACCTGTGACAACAATCATGTGCTGACCTCCGTCAATTTTTCAAGTAAACGAGTAGTTGAAAAGCCTGGGACAAAATCGAGAATTTTAACTTCCCCACCCTGCTGTAACACGCAGTCTGCACCAGCAATTTGTTCAATCGTGTAATCACCACCTTTCACTAGAATGTCGGGTAAAACTGCGCATATCAACTGCTTTGGGGTATCTTCTGTAAAAGCCACCACCCAATCCACCGCAGCTAAAGCTGCCAGCATAGTCATTCGCGCGTGTAGCGCATTGATGGGGCGACTTGAACCCTTTAAACGCGCAACAGAAGCATCATCATTGACTGCTACAATCAGAACATCGCCTAGCGCCTTTGCTTGCTGCAAATAGTGGATATGACCAACATGCAAGATATCAAAACAACCATTGGTCATTACAATACGTTTGCCTACCTGTCTAGCTGCATCAGCAATCGCAACAGCATCAGTCAGTGTTGCCAAGTGCTTGTTATGTGTAGCCTCGGTTTTTAAAGCTCGGCGGAGTTCAGCTACTGAGACCGTTGCTGCACCTAGCTTAGTCACTGTCACGCTTGCACCTGCATTAGCGATATGAATCGCTTCAGTGAACGATTTGCCTGCCGCCAAGCTAAGTGTGAGCAACGCAATAACGGTATCACCAGCACCGGTGACATCATAAACTTCACGCGTAATCGCTGACACTGAAACTGCTGCTTGCTCACGCACTAGCAAGGTCATTCCTTGCTTACCACGTGTGATCAACAAGGCAGCTAGCGCATGCGCCGACATCAGCGCCTGACCTTTTTCGACCAGCACCGCTTCGCTCCGACATTCACCAACTGCTGCTTCAAATTCACTGCGATTTGGTGTCACCACTGTGGCACCGCAATAATGAGAAAAATCAGTGTGTTTGGGATCAACCAAGATTGGAATCTGCTTGGCATTAGCTAGCTCAATTAACCGCTGGCAGTGTATCAAAGTACCTTTGCCATAATCAGAAAGAATAACAGCATCAGCATACTCAAGTTGCTGAGCATAATCTTGTAGCAACTGCTCAGTATCAATTGGCAACGCTCCATCTTCAAAATCAAGCCGAATCAATTGTTGATCGCGGCTCATAACTCTTAACTTTGTGATAGTCGCGGCAGCAGATAAACGTTGCAATTTTAACTGAATACCAGCAGCTAGCAGACAAGACTGTAAAACATCACCGGCGGTGTCATCCCCAATCGCCCCCATCAGCGTCACATTCGCACCCAACGCAACCAAATTTAGAGCAACATTACCAGCACCACCAGGACGCTCGTGCCGATCACCCACCCGCACCACAGGTACCGGCGCCTCGGGTGAAATACGGGAAGTAGCACCATCCCAATAGCGATCCAACATCACATCGCCGACCACTAAAATACGCCGATCACTGAATGATGGTAATTCTGTTTCCACATCAAGCCTCACTTTCGTTCAAATAATAGGTAGCACTCTTCAAAGTTTTGCATCATAGCATACCTTCAAATCGGTGGGTGTATTTGCGCGCAATCTAGCACTCGCTATCCTGAACAACTACAAAATACAACCAAACTGAGCTAATATGGTGCAATACATATCGACATAGGTGGTTATAAATTGGTTGGTTACACGGTTAGACATTTCGGCACCAAATTGCTATGTGCGACACTTTGGCCACTGAGCCAATTACCGTATCGATTGCAATGGCGTATCGGCCAACTAGTTGGCTTGATCATGTTCAAGCTTGCTAAAAAACGGCGTTTAATTACTACAATTAATCTTCGACAGTGCTTCCCCAAGCTAAGCGAAGCAGAACACCATAAACTTGTGCGAGAAACCTTTCTAGCAGTTGGTATCTCCCTGATTGAAACTGTGATGGCGTTTTGGACCAGCGATAAAAAGCTCAAACCACTGGTAGAGATTGAAGGCGCTGAACACTTGACCGCAAACCTTGCCAAAGGTCGCGGTATCTTGCTGGTTGGCTTTCACTTCTCAATGCTTGAACTTGCAGGACGGTTCTTTAACTTATTAGATATTCCCTACGACATGGTTTATCGACCCCACAAAAATTTATTCATTGATGCTACCTTGCGGAAAAGTCGTGAGCGTGGTGACAACAAAACAATACCGCGCAAGCACATTCGTACTTTACTAAAGCAACTAAAAGCCAATCGACCGGTTTGGTACGCACCCGATCAAGACTACGGCCGTGACAATAGTATTTTTGTGCCCTTCTTCGGTGTTGATGCTGCAACGATCCCAATGACTAGCCGGTTAGCAAAAATTAGCGGCGCGCCAGTTATGATCATGACTTACTATCGCAAACCGAATGCAGCAGGCTATCAAGTATGCTTTTCGCCAGCACTAAGCAACTTTCCCTCAGAGGACGAACAAGTAGACACAATAAGGCTAAATCAGATTCTTGAGCAAGCAATTAAAAGAGCGCCTGAACAATATCTTTGGCTACATCGGCGCTTCAAAACCAGACCAGAGGGAGAAACTAGCTTCTATGAATAGAGCCACACTTAGTGTATTAGTCATTGCCTGTAATGAGGCACACACGATCCGTGCATGTCTAGACTCGGTCAGTTGGACCGATGAAATTATTGTGCTTGACTCTGGCAGCCATGATAACACTGTAGCGATTTGTCGTGAATACACTGATCAGGTTATTGAAACTGATTGGCCCGGATTTGGCGTGCAACGTAATCGCGCAATCGAGCACGCTACATCAACCTGGGTTTTGATGATTGATGCTGATGAGCGTATCAGCATCGAACTCGCTGAGGAAATTCAGCAAGAGCTGTTGGATTCAAACTACACTGCTTATGATATTCCTTTTCAATCGTTCTACCTTGGCAAATCAATTTTATATGGCGACTGGGCTGGCGAATCACACACACGTTTGTTTCGACGTGGCGCTGGTCATTACACACCAGCACCAGTACATGAAAAATTGATTGTTGATGGCAGTGTGAAAAAGCTTCGCTTTCCAATTCTGCATGACTCCTATCAAGACCTTGAAGAAGTAATATTTAAAATAAATTTATATTCTACCAGAGGTGCTGAATCGCGCTTTAAACAAGGCAAAAAGACTTCTTTGTTTAGCGCACTTGGTCACGCGCTTTGGACTTTTACCCGCGGCTATATTTTTAAACTTGGCTTTCTTGATGGTAGAGCCGGCTTCTTGCTGGCGCTATCCAACACTTCTGGCACTTTCAATCGCTACGTTAAATTATTACTGCTACAAGAACGAGAGTGATGTTGATGATTCTAACATTGATGTATCATAGAGTATCGAAAACTGGCATCGACAATGATGTCGAACTATTCGAACGTCACATTGAAACAATCGCTAATCAATTCACCAATGTCATACCTGGCGAAACATCAATAGGTCAACAATCAGTATGCCTGACATTTGATGACGCTTACTATGATTTTTATCACTATGTGTACCCGCTACTAAAAAAATTTGATTTAAAAGCACTATTAGCTATCCCAACCCAATATATTTTAACTAGCACCTCGGTTGATCCAACTACTCGCCTTAGCGTACCAATCAACCAAGCAATGAATGCAGATTATTACCGTCAACAAGCACCATTTTGCAGCTGGGAAGAAATAATCGAGATGACAGCAAGTAAGCATGTAATTCCAGCATCGCATAGTCATAGCCATGCTGACCTATCACAGCAGTTTGATTACGCTACCGAAATCACCCAAGCCAACAATCTCATCCAGTACCACACTGGACTAAAGCCAACAACTTTTATCTATCCGTATGGCAATATGAATAAAGCTTCGCAGGAGCGCTTAACGCAAGATTATGATTACATTATGCGTATCGGTTCAGCACTGAACTACGGCTGGCAGCAAAAAAACAACCTGATTTACCGGGTCGATGCTGATCGCTATTGGCACCAGGGTAAAAACTGGGGCTTACCTGATCAGCTAAAACAGAGTTTAAAATATTTCACCAATCAGTGGCGTGGCAAATAGATGAGAATAACAACTGCCATCAAGTTAGCGATATTATCCACTAATTTATTTTCACTCATTAACTTACTGCGAGCCACATCAGTCCTGAAGTAGCTCAGCTGTGTGCAGACAACACTGTTCCATATCTTGTGCATGAACTATCATTTTATTTAATTACAGTGATTGGGTGGGAGGAGTGTGGTAGTGATTACCTTTGCTGGATTGCCGCGCTCGTTTCACTCGCTCGTGATAGGCTGAGATATATGAATTTTGTTTGCATCATCATTTCAAATAACGGTGGTGTTCGAATCTAAGATCAGTGCTTGCTAGTGGTTTGCGTTGCTAAAAGGCATTATCCGATTGATAACCTCGATATCGATAACCGCGCTCGAGAGCTTATTACTAATATCGGGTTATTTTCCGGCAAACAATACGAGGATGCAAGGTATCGACAACATCATCAAGATCGGTATTGCCTTTGCACTCTGCCGGTAAGCAGATTAAGGTGATACGTGAACAAACCTTAGTAGAACAAAATGCTAGAATGCAGCTTCAGCTTGGGTAGTGGTCGCTAACAACGGATGCACATCATTGGTTGGATACATCAATAAGCGTGCAATACTATCGATCAGTACTGTTTCAGAAAATGGCTTTTGAATAAAATCAACGTTACCCATTCGCTTAAAACCAACAATCTGATTACTTTCAGCATAACCACTGACAAAGACCACAGGCATCTCAGCCTTGATAGCTCGAATCTGTCTAAAAACTTCATCACCAGCAAAAACTGGCAT
The DNA here is from genome assembly GCA_963922965.1 of uncultured Gammaproteobacteria bacterium. Classification (GTDB taxonomy): domain Bacteria; phylum Pseudomonadota; class Gammaproteobacteria; order CAWUKA01; family CAWUKA01; genus CAWUKA01. The sequence goes on from CAWUKA010000002.1 coordinate 11,211, forward strand.
AATCATGTCAAGAACAACTAGATCAATCTCAGCATGATGTTGCTGGAATAACTTAATAGCTTGCTGACCATCTTGTGCGAAATAAACTTTTTCACACTTAGCAGACAAAATATCAGCCATTAGTTCACGAATGAAACGTTCATCATCAACAACCAGCACCGTAGCATCTTTCAACACATTATGATCCAGCTCATCTTCACTAATGGGCTGATGCAAACCATTCGACGAAGCTTCGTCCCAAGCCGCTGCAACAGCAGGAAAGTAAACGCTAATACAAGTGCCTTGATTCGGGGTTGATTCAACATCAATAAAACTTTTATGCGCTTGTACAATACCGTAAACTACGGATAGACCTAAACCACTACCTTCGCCTAGCTGTTTGGTTGTGAAAAATGGATCAAATATTTTCGCCCGGACTTCACTCGACATACCACAACCTGAATCATCCAAACTGAGACGAACATAATTGCCTGGCTCTAAATGATTACTAGTCGCCCAAAATTTTTCGTTTAAAATGATATTTTCAGTACGAATAGTAATTTCACCACGTTGCTCAATAGCATCACGAGCATTGATGGCAAGGTTCATAATGATTTGGATAATTTGCGCTGGATCACATTCGACCGGCCATAAGTCTGCTGCCAGCTCTCGCTTAAATACAATCGAGCTATCTACGGAATGATAAAGCAAATGGTAAGCTTCGGTGGCCAGATCATTCAAATTACAGTGCTTCATTTGATACTGGCCTTGGCGAGCAAAACCAAGCAACTGGCGCGTTAACTGCGCGCCACGTTCCGCAGACTTCTCGATGATCTCCATCTTTCTTACCATTTGTGGATCAGCAGACAGCTTAGTCTTAAGCAGGGTAGCATAACCGAGAATGCTACCTAATAGATTATTAAAGTCGTGGGCGATACCACCAGCCAACTTACCAATAGACTCAAGTTTCTGCGCCTGCAATAGACTCTCCTGCGTTAACTTCAGCTCATCGATAGTTTTTTCTAGCTGCTTGTTAGACTGCTCTAGCTCACGAGTACGTTCACGGACTTTATATTCAAGCTCGATGTTAATCTGCTTCATGACCTGGAGATAAAGCACATTTTCCGCTGCTCTCTCGACGTGGCGACAAAATAGATTAACAAACGCCAGATCAGCTGCTTCAGGCATTAAAGTGTGATAGGAACCTGCTTTAACTAGTGGGAAGCTAAAAATCAATAAACATGACAGGTCGTGTTGTTGATAGGCCGCTGGCATAAATAATAATTTCTCATGATCGCAAAAATCAACTTCGGTCTGGAAAACCTGCTGGAAACAATATTGAGCAAATAAAGCTTTTTCTGACTTTAGAGCTTCACTATTGTTGGAGAACTCCACGAGCTCGAGTGCGTCTTTAAAGTAACTATCCATAAAGCGATCGATGGTAAAGGAAATGTATTCAGCCTGCTCCTCACCTGGCTGTAGGCGAGTTCGCGCCAATACAACATTATTTCGGCCATCGAACACTAAGCCAATGGCGTATTTTACTGGAAAGACACGAATAAAAAATTCAGTAGCCAAGCAAAGTACTTCGTCGATATTAGATGCATTTAATAACTGCAAACTAAAACTGTTTAATAAATCGATGCGGCCAACATGCAAATCTAACAGTGCGCGAGTCTTCTCTAACTCATCTTCTGAATAGCGTATATGCGCATGTTGATATTCTCGTTGCAACAATCGACTCTTATCACTCATCAGGAATACTCTTCACTAAAGATACTGTGCCAAACCAAGTTTGGCATAAACTTGATTATTACTCTGTACAGACTCAAGCTTTAGCTTGTTTTCAACAAGCTGACTACGATCATTTTCCTTATGCCAAAGATGAAACACAGGCACAACAAAGCGCCCGCTCTTCCTTTTCACACCATATCGAATGAGACGAATCACCAAGTCTGAGTCCTCAAAACCCCACCCGGTATATTGCTCATCAAAGCCATTAACTGCACTAAAATCAGCTTTCCATACTGCCAAATTACATGTCTTAACGCCATGCCAGCGTTGCGTGAACAGTTTTCTCAACAATGGCAATGAAGATGGCAACTGCACAAGCAATTTATTACTAGCACCAACAAAACCTAAGCCAAACCATTGCCAAAAACCATAGCAATGAATTGACAAGCTAGCTTGCAACACGCGCGAGGTAAAGGCTTGCGATAACAAGACACGGTGACCAGCAACAAAATAGCCTGGCTCGGCTAAATTTAAATGGTTAATAACAAAATTTATCGCCGGCACGCTATCGCCATCTAAGAAAATTAGATAATCAGCTTCTGCTGCAAGCACTGCTTTATTGCGAATAGATGCTGCACGAAAGCCTTTATCCTGGTGCCAAACATGTTTAATAGATAATTGTTGCTTCGCCTTATCAATTACCGCCACTGTGTCTGGACCTGAGCCATCGTCAGCAATAATTACTTCAAAGTCAGAAGTACTCTGTTCAGCAAGCGCAGTTAGCACGCTGCTCAAGGCATCTACTCGATTATAGGTTGTTACAATCACACTACACTTTTTCATGCGACACCTTAAATAACAGCGGAGAAAAACACAGCGCCGAAAACAACGCAAAAAAATTACCTTGCGTACTATCAAATATCCAGGAATTAAATAGGCTACCAACAGCAATCGTTACGATCACACCTTGTGCCATATAACGCCAGCCTGGGCTGATATAAGCACTAAACCACCACTGCATAGAAAACAAACTGATTAAACCAGCAATCCCAAGCAAACCAAGATGTACGCCAAATAAAAGATATTCGTTATGTGGGTTTTCAGTCAGCAAACTTGGCATCGGTTTGATGCGGGCATATAAAATCGGATAACTACCAACCCCAGATCCAACCAGGGTGTTTTGTTCAATCATTGAAATAGTATTTTTATAAAACTCTAAACGCTGGCCAACAGGCGTCGATACTTCTCCAGGTTGGTAACGCACTACATCATCAAACGCCTCAGTGACACGAAAACGAAAATTTTCCGACGCAAAGTAAGCAATAGAGCTCAGCAGCAATAATAATAATAAGCTATTTAGCAAGCCTTTCAAACCGCCGCGCTGCCAACAGAATAAAGCGGTTAACGCAGCAAATACCACATAGCCTGTTCGGCCAGGACTAATGAACAAAATATAGATGACAAAAGGCAGTAATACGATCGGCGTGACTAGCCGCAATTGGCGTTTTTGCCACATCATATGTGCAAGAAAGAAAGTAGCAATAGTCATAATGAAGCTTGTCTGCAAATAGTTTTTAAAAACAGCAGACTCGTGAAAATCCATGCCACCCCAATCAATAACACCAAACACTTTTAAATAAATAAAGAATAAATGAATCGAACTTGAAGCAACAAACGCTTGCAAAGCGAGGGTGCGATATTGCTCGTAGCAAAACACCGGCATCAGTAGCGAAACCATCACTAAATTGTCATACTTTCCAAGCACCCGGCAGGATTGCTCTAAGCTTGCCTCTGAATAAAACGAGCTTAACATCAATAATAAAAACAGCCCTAGTGCGAAGGTGGCGACTGGATTATACGTCACAAGTTTAAGTTGCTGACGCAGCTCTGAGCTAAGCATTATAAGTAAAACCGTTAGATACAAGAAGGTATTCATGGCAAAGGTGGACAGCGGCAAGGCAAAAGCAGTCAGCACCACACTGATACCGGCAAAATGCACTAAGTGAGCTGAATCTTGCGTTTGCTTGACTAGACCAAACTGTGCACTTACCACATTAGTTACTTGACTCAACATCTACCATTACCTTTTCTTTACTATCACAGAGTGCTACTTCACTGACTCCTGGAGCTATCATCAAACTCGCGACAGTAGCCCAAACTTTATCTGCTGATACCGTGTTAAAGCAAGCTGGTTTCACCTGCGCTACCCCCTGATAACGACACTCGCGCTGCAAACAAGGTGCACAGGCAAAGTCAGCTGCAAGATGTGCCTGGTTGACACCAACTGCACCAGTCAAAATTGGGTTGGTTGGCCCGTATAACGATACTGTCGGTACCGCAAGCGCAGCAGCTAGGTGGCCTAAACCAGTATCAACGGCAACACAAGCTTTTGCCCCTGACAGGGTAGCAGCAACCTCAGCGAGTGATAGCCGCGGCAACACATTGACATTGCGGCAAACCCTAGCAATTGCTTTAGCACGCTGGTATTCGTTTATATTACCCCAGGGCAAATAGACTTTAAATCCTCTGTCAACCACAATCCGAGCTAATCGTTGCCAGTGGGAAACCGGCCAATGCTTGGTCGGCCAGGTTGTTCCGTGCAAGAAAACCAAGTAAGCCTGATCAGCAAATGCCGACTGCGGTAAACGATCGCGGGCAACACCATAATGCGGTAATCCGGTTGGTACCTGGTAACCTAAACTGCAGGCAAATAATTGACGTAAGCGTTGAACCGCATGAATATGCCGCGGCACATTGTGGCGGTAGTGATAAAATCTGCTTGCCCATGACTCACGCGCTGAATCAGCATCAAAGCCGTGACGCAAGCCACGTGCAAATCGACTCAGCAATGCACTTTTTACCAAACCTTGCGCATCGATGATGAGATCATATTCACGCTGCCCAAGCTTATTTATAAATTTACGCCAAACGCCGTTGCGGACAGTCGCTATGATTTGCTGGCGCCAGCGCCTCACCTCACAGGTAATAATGGATTCAACGGCTGTATGCCAAGCAGGTATTTCAGCAAACGGCTTCTCAATCAACCAGTCAAAGTGGACACCAGGAACCATTTGTACAGCGTCGGTCACGGCAGGTAAAGTGTGGATCACATCGCCCATTGAGCTCGTCTTAACAATTAAAACACGCTTCACCGTCAACCCCATTCGGCTAAAGCCGATAGCACCTGCGGTGGTCTCAAATCATACAAGCAGCGCTGATGCGCTAGCGGACAATGACGTTTAAAACATGGGCTACAAGCGATATCAACCTGCTGAATGCTAACCCTGTCCGCTAACGGCGGTGTAAATTGTGGGCTGGATGAACCATATACAGCGACGATGGGACGATTGAGGGCAGCGGCAATATGCATGAGTCCGGAATCATTGCAAACGACAGCTTTGGCTAAAGATAATAAATCAATTGCTTGCCCGAGTGAGGTCCGGCCAGTTAAGTTATGACAGATGTGACCAGCATGCTGCTGTATCTTGCCTGCAATTACAGTATCCTTCGGCCCGCCGAAGATCCAAACTTGCCAACCCTGATCAACTTGAGTCCGAGCAATCTCAGCGAAATAACGTGCTGGCCAGCGCTTAGCCGGACCATATTCAGCACCAGGACACAAAGCCAAAATAGGTTGCTCATCGGTTAACCCAAGCCCAACCATTGCCGTTTGTCGATCCTGCGGTACAACGATCAAATTAGGCCTTACCTGTTCAGTCGGTAGCGGTGCTCCTTTAGGTAAACCTAGTGCCATAAAGCGATCAATCATGCGCGGGTACCGCGCCTTAACTAAGATCCTGAGATCGTTGATGAAGTGATAACGCATTTCACCCCGCCAGCCAGTCCTGACTGGAATATTTGCCCAATAGGGAACCAAAGCTGATTTAAACGAGTTCGGTAATACGATGGCTTGCTGATACTGCTCAGCCCGCAAGGCCCGCGCCTGGTGATAGCGCTGGCGCAACTTGAGCTCACCGTGGCCAACCTCCAAAGTAATCGCCTGCCGTACCTCAGGCATTCGTACTAATAGCGGCATAGTCCAGGCTGGCGCTAATACATCAACAAGCACTGTTGGATCATGCCGCTGTAGCAAACTAAATAATGCTTGCGCCATAACCATATCGCCAATCCAGGCCGGACCAACGACCAATGTTTTATGTACAGAATTTTTCACGGCCTACTTAGATGTTGAAGGATTACGACTAATCAAGGTGTATTCTGCGCCACAGTACGGACAGACGCATTTGCTGGTTTTTTCTATCGGAAGATAAACACGAGGATGCGAATCCCACAGCCGCATACTAGGCATCGGACAGCTCAGTGGTAAATCATCAGCCGTCACTGTGTATTTTTTTACCTGACTAGCAGGTAACGTTGATTCAGCTGACATGGTCGCGTTCTCCTGTGATACTACGGATTAACTAATAAGCAACAATTATGCTAAAATCCAATCTTAAAATCTACTACAGCTAAACTGGCACACAGTGCTCAGACAAATGTTAACCACTCTGGATGTTCAGAACGTCGCCCCATCACCTGGTCAAAATAGACTTGTTGCAACGCCTTAGTGATTGCACCTGGCTGACCATCTGCAATCGGCCGGCCATCAATTTCGCGCACAGATGTCAGCTCGACAGCGGTGCCAGTAAAAAAAACTTCGTCGGCAATATATAACTCATCGCGGGTGATTGGCTTAGCCAGCACTGTCAAACCAAGTTCTTCCTCGGCAAGCTGTATCACTGCTGCCTTAGTTAAGCCCTCCAATACTGATGCAGCAGTCGGGGTATAAAGCTGACCGTCACGGACAATAAAAATATTTTCACCACTACCTTCCGCAACAAAACCATTGGTATCAAGCAGGATAGCTTCATCCATACCCAAACGCTCGGCCTCACCGCGCGCTAACACAGAGTTAACATAGTTACCACCAACTTTAGCTTTACACATCATGCTATTAATATGATGACGAGTAAAAGAAGATACCATGACCCGCACACCTTGCTGGAGCGCATCAGCACCGAGATAAGCACCCCAAGACCAAGCTGCTATCATGACATGAGTTTGTAAATTTTTTGTCGTCAAACCAAGGCCTTCAGCACCCAAATAAGCAAGTGGACGAATATATGCTGAATCAAGCGCGTTAATACGAATCAACTCTTGCTGCACTTCGTTAAGCTCAGCCACTGAAAAGGGAATATCTAGGCCAATAATTTTTGCCGATTGAAACAACCGCTCGGTATGATCCTTGAGACGAAAAATTGCGGGACCTCTATCAGTGGCATAACAACGTACGCCTTCAAAAACACCGGTGCCATAATGTAATGCGTGGGTTAACACATGAACTTTGGCATCGCGCCAATCGACAAAGGTGCCATCCATCCAAATCTTTCCTTTCATATCAGTTAATGACATCAGCTTACTCCTTGACTTTTGTTTTGAAAGCCTACTCAATTAGGCTCGAACAGTTCTTGCCATATTGCCACCACAGCCTGACGATAATCAATAAATTGTTGCTGCGCAATCAATGCTGTTTTATTCTGCAAGGCTAATTGATGCAGGCAAGCACGATATACTAAATAAGCATCACTGAGCAGCTGAAGATATTGGTGCGACAAGCACTTATCAGCACCGATTTGCTGTAATATTATCAGTATAGCGTAGCCAGTGCGGATGATGTTTAGCCAAGCGTAACACTAGATACTGAACGATAAATTCAATATCAATCAATACATCACGCTCGTTTTTTAAATCAAATCGCTCTGCTACACGCTTTTGGCTATCACTGCTACGTATCTTTTCTCTAATCTCACATACTTGTTGTTGCAACAATTCGGGGTCATGTGCAATCGTGATGGCACGTGTAGGTACTTGTTGAAATAACTGGCTCAATCGAGCGTCACTATTGATTACTCGAGCACGGATAATGGCTTGATACTCCCAAATCCATGCTGAATCAATCTCATAGCCAAGAAAAGCATTTATCGACGGTGCTAATAAACCAGAATCACCAGATGGTCTCTAACATCGACTATGTACAAAGGACCTATTGTAGTGTGGGTCATTAAAATCTGAATGATAGGTTGAGCAAGCCTAGTGTAAAATACTCTATTTTCAATCAGACCTGGGCCAGCGGTTTTATCCTGCGCCGAAAAGCTACTTTGGATGAAAACCAAATCTAAATCTGAACCGTAACTAAATTCAATGCCACCTAACTTTCCACAAGCAACAATGATAAAGTTATCAATTTTACCATTGCTACCAGTAGGCGAACCGTGCTTGCTAACCAGCTGTTGCCAAGCTAACTGTAGGTCTTTGCGGTAAAATTGAGATGGTCGCTAACTTTCATCAATGTAATTTTATCACCAACATCTGCAGCAGCTACCCGCAAGATCTTGCGATATTTAAACTGGGATAAACAATCAAGCTGCTGATCAAATGAGGAGGTGGCAATACTTTGTATTTCATTAACAAGCGCTGCGTAAATATCATCACGCTCAAGCGGCGCATACAAAATATCGTCATCATACAATTGACCGGGCAAAATCGGGTAGGCAGCTAGTTGCTCTGCAATCCAACGACTTGCGGCACAGAGCCGAACTAAATTCTGTAGTGCTTTTGGTTTTTCCCGCAACAAAACTGAATACGCACTATAAGCAAACAAAGCCTCCATAACGGTAGTAGCCCGCTGTAAAGTTGTTGCGACGAGAGTAGTGCTCAAGCCAATTTCTGCCAACAACCAAGACATAATCGTTTTGGTGCGCTGTCGTGCTAACCGCTTACCAACTAAACACTCATTCAGGCGCTAATGACTTCTGCAAGATCAGCTAGCTCATGAATCGTTACTACCAGGCTACTTTGATCAGCGTGTGTACGCCAACAAATTCCCAGCAAGTGATAGTGGCGAAAATAGCGTAACTATGCTATCAATTGGTCTTCTGTTGTTACCCCAAATGTAGACCCAAGCGCTCGGCAAAATCATTTTGCGCAATAAGCTCGTTGATATCACCACTAGAAAATAATTCGGTTAGCAATACAAGATAGCGAATACAAAGCTCAGCAGCATAATCACTCAAGGCCCAAACCCGAGCGACGGTCGCTAAAAACAACGCATCATTGAGAGAAGGCACACCTTGTCTAGAGCACGCTACTGAGCAGCGCTGTCAATATTCAATGACTGACTCTACCAGTACTTGCGGTATAGACTCTAAGGAAAAAGGATATTGTTTTATGATTCCACTTGTTGTACTTGCAGAACCACACCATCAACAGCCACAACTTTTACTCGAGCACCACCAGCACAATCAATTCCAGTCACACGCCAATAGCTGCCACCTATCTCAACTCGGCCTTGTCCACCAATAATTGGTTCTTGCAAAATACATTCGCGACCAATCAATTGCTCTGCTCGCCGATTTAATTGTGGCTTATCACTCGTAATAACATCAGCACGCAACAAGCGCCACCAAGTCACTGTATTAACAATCGCAACAATAGCAAACAGTAGCAATTGCGTTGACCAAGCTAAAGCTGGCACCAGCCAGGTGATAATGCCGATAATCCCAGCAGCCAAACCAATCCACAATAAGACACCAATCGCTAAGCTCACCTCAGTCACTAATAGCAACAATGCCAAGGCAAACCAGTGCCAAAAGCCAAGCTCAGCTAACAATTGAGCCATCAATTTATCCTTTAGTTTGTTTGTTTAATGCCTCTTTAGCAAGCTCAGCAATACCAGCAACCGAGCCGATCACACTACTTGCTTCAAGTGGCATCAAGACTAATTTATTATTGCTCGCAACCCCGATTTCTTTCAGTGCATCCACGTATTTTTGTGCAACAAAGTAATTTATCGCTTGCACATTCCCCTTCGCAATCGCATCAGAGACCACTTGCGTTGCTTTTGCTTCTGCTTCAGCAAGTCGCTCACGCGCCTCTGCCTCTCGATAACGTGCTTCTTTGTTTGCTTCAGCTTCTAAAATGACAGCTTGCTTTTCACCTTCAGCTTGTAAAATTGCTGACTGGCGTCGGCCTTCAGCTTCTAAGACAGCAGCGCGCTTATCACGCTCAGCTTTCATCTGCCGCGCCATCGAATCAACTAAATCTTTCGGTGGCGAAATTTCTTTAATTTCAATCCGAGTGACCTTCACCCCCCATGGCTGAGTCGCTTCATCAACTACACTGAGTAAGCGAGTGTTGATTTCATCGCGCTGTGACAGCATGCCGTCAAGATCGAGCGCACCGAGCACAGTCCGAATATTGGTCATCGTCAAATTACGAATGGCGTGCTCTAAATTCCGCACTTCGTAAGCTGCTCGCGGTGCATCAATCACTTGAAAAAACACCACAGCATCAACAGTCACCATCGCATTATCACGACTGATGATCTCTTGTGGTGGAATATTTAATACCGTCTCCATCATGCTCAGTCGCGCACCAATTTGATCGATAAAGGGAATAATGATCGACAAACCTGGTCTTAATGTATGGGTGTAACGACCCAAGCGCTCGACTGTCCACTCATGTGCCTGTGGCACAACTTTAACCCCCATCACAACCACCAACACGCCCAGAACGACGATCAAACCAATAACCAACTCCATAACTTTCTCCTTATATTTATTTCAATGCTAGTGCTAAGGTTAGCTGAATTGACTAGCGAGATCATCTGTTGCTGCCGACACCACGTTGACTCTCGTTAGACATCAGGCACAATAGACTATAAATTTGTACCATCAGCAGGAGTCGCTATGAGCAATTATCGCACAGAAACCGATAGCATGGGACCGATCGAAGTCCCTGCTAGGCAGTACTGGGGGGCGCAAACGCAACGTTCACTGCACAACTTTGCCATCGGCACTGATCTGATGCCAACCGAAATCATTCGTGCTTTTGCACTCTTAAAAAAAGCAGCCGCACTAACCAACCAATCGCTTGGCAAGCTTCCGGCAGACAAAGCTAAGCTGATCAGCCAAGCTGCCGACGCGATTTTAAATAGCGAGCTGGATGCTGAATTCCCACTCAAAGTCTGGCAAACAGGTAGCGGAACTCAATCGAACATGAATGTGAATGAAGTCATTGCCAATAAAGCGATTGAAATTGCTGGCGGTGAGCGCGGTAGTAAAGATCCAATTCACCCTAATGACCATGTTAACATGTCACAATCATCGAACGACACTTTTCCAACCGCCATGCACATCGCTGCCATCACCGTACTGCAAGAAAAGCTGTTACCAATGGTCAAACAATTGCGCCATACCCTAGCGGACAAACAAGCTGAGTTTGGCGATATTATCAAAATTGGCCGCACCCATTTACAAGATGCAGTACCACTTAGCCTAGGCCAAGAGTTTTCTGGCTATGTGGCACAACTTGATTTTGCGTTACAGCAGATCGAACACTCACAAACCGGTTTATACGAATTAGCATTAGGTGGCACTGCTGTTGGTACTGGTATTAACTCACACCCGGAGTTCGCTGTTACCGTTGCGACAAAAATAGCTGAGCTATCAAAACAACCGTTTGTCAGCGCAGATAATAAATTTGCCGCACTTGCAGCGCATGATGCAATTGTCGCAGCCAGTGGTAGTTTAAAAACCTTAGCCTGTGCGCTAATGAAAATCGCTAATGACATTCGCTGGATGGGGTCAGGCCCACGTTGTGGGTTGGGCGAATTAGAATTACCAGAAAACGAACCCGGTTCATCGATCATGCCAGGCAAAGTCAATCCAACCCAATGTGAAGCAATGACCATGGTCTGCGCACAAGTACTTGGTAATGACGCAGCGATCGGTTTTGCCGGTAGCCAAGGTAACTTCGAGCTCAATGTGTTCAAACCAATGTTAGCTTATAACTTTTTACACTCTGCCAACATTCTGGCTGATGCCTGCCAGATGTTTAACCTACACTGCGCTGAAGGTTTGCGCGCGAAGCATGATAAAATCAATTACTTCTTACATCACTCGCTGATGCTCGTCACCGCACTCGCACCACACATCGGCTACGACAATGCTGCCAAAATTGCTCACGATGCCTTGCATCAAAATACCAGCTTGCGTGAAGCAGCGATTGCTTCTGGCCTACTCACCGATGCTGAATTCGATCAGTGGGTCCAACCTGAGACCATGATCAATGCAAAATAAACCTGAAATCTCTACAGCGAGTTAATCACGCGGGGGCTACTAGTACAAAAAACCAAATAACCAGAGTGGCGTCTTTCGACCTGCGCTTCTTTCGATATCATCAACTGCCAAAAAACCAAATTTCTCTTCAACTAGCTGAGAAAAATCCTTATTTTTTCCATCGACCTCAAAAACATACTGGTCGTCTATAGTAAAGTCAGCTTTTTTGCTGACGCAATAGTATAATCTTTCATAAGCATTGCTGCGAAAAAATTTTCTCGCAGCCCACCCTTGTTAGGTGTCCTTGATTTCAGTGACAGTGCATAATATAAACTAGGGTTATTCAAATAAACTTTTTCTTGCACCTCAAGTAGACTAAATTTAGTCGTTGATTTCCCGATATATAAAATAAGCCCAGCTTTTTCTAACAAATCAAAATACTTTTTTACAGTTCCTATATCATTAATACCAACTGCAGATTTAATTTTCTTCCAATTTGGGATAAATGGCACACAACTAGCGATAAACACCATCAGCTGCTTGATCTTTCTGATACTTTTACCGCTCAGCTCTTGGTGAATAGCAATCAAATCGCTCTCTAAAGTAATATGTAGATTTTGCTCTCGGGTAAGATAATATTGCTGTAGATTCATTTCCTTTGCATAAGGATAATAGCCATTCTTCAGATATTGATGAAAAGTCGGTAAAATTTTTAATTTTTCTTTTTTTAACAGCGCAATGATCTCTGCAGTAAAGATATTATGCTTTTTAATGATATCTAGCAAATCAAAACACGGTAGGGTTTCAATTGCATTGATGCAACTGTAAATACTCTCGAAAAGATAGACCATCCAAAGTAAAAATTAGCGCTCTTCTGCCTAAATCATGTGAACCACGATGTATTTCTAATGCAGAGCTACCTGATGCCAGCAACCGTAATTCATCAAATGTGTCATAAATACTTTTCAACTCCATTGACTAATTTGAATACTGATGAATCTCATCAATCGCAAGATAGTTCCTGCCAAACTGTACAAACTGCTCAGCGATTTCGTACAAGGAACAGTCGGCCGCCAAAAAATGGCCGGCCGGTAAATATAGAATTTTTTGACTTAGCCAATCGCCTGCTACATGCGCTAACAAGGTTTGAATCAAGGTTGTTGTTTTACCAACACCACGTGGGCCAATAATAACATTCATTCGATGAGTCAGATCAGCATGTTGCATAAAGTAACGCTGAAACGTTTGGTTTTTTGTATCCAGGAAATGCTGGCTTAGCGTAACTAAGTCATTGAACATATTGATATCTCTAAGTTGGTTATTTAGTAGCTTGGATTACAGACCTTATCATGGAATGCATTCCATGATTTTTTGTCAACTTCCAATGTATACTGATGAATTAACGAGTTAAGTCATTGATTGGCTTGATCAAATGATATTGATACCCACTGCAAGCGACGCAATCGCGCGACAGCCAAGTCACTAAATCGCCACAAGCTAATCATCGTTGATGCATGCGGCAGCTTAGCAGTAACGCCGACATCTGCAACAGCAAGATAAAAGTTTAGGTCGGTCAGGCTCGGCCACATCATGCGCTGACACGATACAGCCTATGAGTTGCCATGCCAGGAGTGAGCCGCGAACAATAGTAATTTTAACTATTGAGTGTGACAGCTGACAACTCAGCGGAGACTGCAGTCAACAACTCACGCTTCTCTCGCGCTGGTAAAAACCCACTCTTAAAACCATTGAGTATAATTTTTTTGATATCATCTATGCCCCAATGGTAAGTCGTTGCAGCAAGATAATATTCATCACTTAGAGTAACACCAGAGACTAAGGTGTTGTCCGTATTCAGTGTCACCCGCAAACCAAGCTCATGGTAGAATTTTGCTGGGTGCAATTCAAACGACTCAGCGGCTTTAGTTTGAATATTAGACGTCAAACAGACCTCAAGTGGAATCCGATGATCGTTAACGTAGTGCATCAGATCAGCATCTTCATGCAACCGCGTGCCATGACCAAGACGATGTGCACCACAGTAATGCAACGCTTGAGCAATGCTTTTTGATCCATATGCTTCACCAGCATGAATAGTAATATTAATATTATTATTGAGAATACGATAAAACGCTTGCAAGTGTTTTTTCGCCGGATAGTCAAGCTCAGCGCCAGCCAAGTCAAAACCGACCACGCCTTTATTTTTAAAGGCAATAGTTAAGTCAGCTAATTCTTCCGTAGATGCAGGCTGCATATGACGTAAGCCACAAATAATAACAGCGGCTTTAATAGAATATTGTTTTTCTGCTCGCTGTAAACCTCGCAACACTGCCTCAACAATATCAACTAACTGCAATCCATTAGCCTGATGTAAAATTGGTGCGAAGCGTATTTCAAGATAGCGGATGTTATCGCGGGCTGCGTCTTCAGCGACTTCAAATGCGACTCGTTCAATGGCTTTTTGATGCTGCATCACCATTAAAGTCACATCAAAAGCACGTAAGTAAGTAGCCAAACTATCACAATCGAGATCCATTGTGACGATCTCAGTTAATGCCGCCTTATCGTGCGTCGGCAAACTGATATCATATTCTTCAGCTAACTCAAAAATGGTATCAACGCGTAGGGAACCATCGAGGTGACAATGTAGCTCAGCTTTCGGTAATTGCTGTATAAGCGATTTCGTAATCATGATTAATCGTACATCAACTCATCCAATGGGGTTGTTGTGCGTGAGGGTGCAGAATAAATCAATTCGCACAACACATCGGTAATGCATAAGCACCGCAATGAGTCAGGTGTTATATCATCAAAACCTACTTTTACACCGAGCATGGTACCCTCTGCTTCTTCGAAATTTAAACCAATCCCATAACCCAAACACAATGATGCTAACTGGTCCGCACGACGGGCAATTGCAGGTAACAAGCCGGTTTCACTAAAGACTTCTTCATAAGTAATGACCCGATCATTCAATGTGAAGTTAGCATTCAGTGCCTGTGCGATCTTAATGATCTTTTTATTCATATCCATGCGTTATTTCCACCATGGTGCAGACATTTTACGCGGCCCACCCAGCCATGAAATTAAAGCACGCTTAAAGACTGGCACCGTGAAACCATAGCGCTCAAGTGCAGCAAAAATGGTAATACAAAAAGCTGCTAAACAAAACGTCCATAACCGCCAGTGTAATATAAACAGCAGCAAGGGAAATGCAGCACGTGAATCAACCATAAAAAAGCGTGCGGTACGAGCAGAGTCACGCCAATGAGCATCGGGTGGAACTAGTTTTGACATCATGTCTCCTCAGTGAAGTTGGCTCTATTTGCTTTAAGCTTAGTAATGGCAATATTATCGACAGCGTTTAGCAAATATCTAATATAAATGAGTATAACAGCGCTTGCTCAAATTATTAAAGAACCGGCATAAATGGTTAATTAAAAAACTATTTTATACTAGTAAGCTTGACCCAACACCACGCCAAAGGCGGATCTTTACCAACAACCAGCAAAGTTTTCGATAAATTCTATCACGGCCGGTAGTTATCTCAGCATCAAACAAAGTGATTTCAATGGATCTTGTTGCATTTGGACCAAACCATGATCGTGATAACACGACAGCATAGTTGGTAGCAGAGAACTTATTCCAATATTATTTAATTCACAGTATATCTTTTAGATATCTGATAATACGTGACTCTAACCAATAATCTAGTTTTAAAAAATTACTCGCTCGAATAAAACCAACATGACCACCATACTGACTCAACTCTATTGTCACACTATCTGACAAGTCCTCTATCGCTGGAACAATATCAGGCGTAATCAGTGGATCATCGATGGCGTGGATAATTAAAGTTGGGTTAGCAATCTGCTTTAGGTAAGGATAACAACTTGCTTTGCTATAATAATCTTCAGCATCTTGAAATCCATGCAATCGAGCTGTAATTAAGTTATCAAAATCTCGAAACGTATTAATATTGTAAAAAGCTTGTTTTGACAAACCAACCATTTGTTGCAGTACAACTCCATCAAATGAGCGACGCAAATAATACATAAACATACGTTGATAGAGCCAAGCGCTCGCTTGAATGGTATCGGCAACTCGACTCAAACGAAATGGTACTGAAACAGCAACTGCCGCAAATAAATCAGCAACTCTGCCTTGCTCACCCAGCCACTTCAACATCACGTTTGCACCAAGTGAATAACCGACAACCGCAATTGGTGTCGCTGGATAGCGTTCAGTTAACTGCTGGTAAAGATAATTTAAATCAGCGGTATAACCAGCATGACAGCCGGGTGAAAGCTGATCAGAGGCATGGCTACAACTGCGATAGTGCACCAAAACACCACGCCAACCTAATGCTTGTAGCTTGCGAAACATACCTTTGACATATTGGGAATCAGCCGATCCTTCAAGACCATGCAAGATAATGACGATTGGACCCTTGTCACCCACCCAAGTTAAATTGAGCACATCACCGCCCGGCAATGATAACTGCTCGGTGTAACAGCCAGTTGTATCGACCACACGTAACAGTGGCGGCAAAATTGTTTGCAAATGCGGGTTTTTTAGCCAAGCTGATGTTTCAAAACTACTTTCTATTATGTTACCCATGAGCAAACCAACTGATTTGAACAAAAGCTATGTGTGATATTGAGGACTCAGCTCAGCAACAGCCTGACAAAATACTGCAACGTGTTCAGGCGGTGTTGCAAGTTGTATACCGTGACCTAAATTTAGCACATGACCAGAACCATGGCCAAATCGCTCCAACACGTCTGCCACTTGCTGGCGAATAATGTCAGGTTTGGCAAATAACAAAATTGGATCAAGGTTGCCCTGCAAAGCAACACGATCACCAACCATCGCACGAGCTTTATCGATTTGGATAGTCCAATCGAGCCCAAGCGCATCTGCACCACTCGCAACCATTGTTTCTAACCAAAGGCCGGCACCTTTAGTAAATAAAATAATTGGAATATCAGCATGAACACTCTTAATACGCTCTATAATCTGCTGCATATACGCAAGTGAAAATGTTTGGTAGCAAGCTTCCGTTAATACACCACCCCAGGTATCAAATAACATAATCGCGTCGACACCAGCACTGATTTGAGCTAGCAAGTAATCAACAACACACTCAGTGAGGTGCTGCAACAATTGTTGCATTATTTCAGGTTCACGGTACATCAACCCTTTCACTTGACTAAAGTCTTTACTGCCACCACCTTCAACCATATAGCAAGCTAATGTCCAGGGGCTGCCAGAAAAACCAAGCAGTGGGACTGATTGTTTTATTTCAGCTTTAGTCAATTGTATCGCTTCCATGACATAGCCTAAGTCTTTTGCAGCCTCAATCTGCGGCAACTTAGCAATATCAGTGGCGGTACGCACTGGCTCAGCAAACTGAGGACCCTCACCTTTAACGAAGTGCAGACCAAGCCCAAGTGCATCTGGAATTGTTAGAATATCAGAAAAAATAATCGCTGCATCGAGTGGGTAACGCCGTAATGGTTGCATGGTGACCTCGCATGCCAAGCGAGGGTTTTTAAATAAATTGATGATGTCTCCTGCTTGTTCACGCACCTCACGATACTCAGGCAGATAGCGACCTGCCTGACGCATGAGCCAAACTGGAGTACGTGGCACAGGTTGATGTCGCAATGCTCGTATGAGCAGATCATTTTTCAAGGGGTTTGCGCTGTTAGTCATTGATAAGCTCTTATTAAACGTTAAGCACTCATTCTATCAAGTACTGTTTTTTTTTCATCACTAGCGACCTCTTGCTGCAATTTCATAATTTTTTGTACCCAAGGATTATTTTTCTGTAAATTGACCGGCAGGGTTTTAATCGCCTCTTTCGCAGCTTGATAGCTGGGATAGTTGCCCAAAATCACGATATACCATGAGCTACCATCACGACGCTCTATACGTAATGCTGCTGCCTTACCCTGCAACTGTTGGGCCTTAATATAGTGCTGCAAACCTGAAGGGTCATTCACACCTAATAGTTGTAGTGTGTAATGGCCTGGCGACGCTTGCAGTAATTGCTCGCGATTTAAAATATAATGCACTCCAGTATCTAAAGTTAACGTCGACTGTGCTAACTTTGCGTGAGCCGATTTTGGTTTCATTGAACTTGCAAGCTTAGTCGTTAGATGATTTGACTTTGCTAAGTTTGAAAGTTGTTTACCTGATACAGATTGAGTGGGTTGTTTCGTTAACGTTGCTGTCGAATCAGACGAGCTTTTAGTCTTCGGCTGCGTATCGCGGCCCAGCTCATCATGAGCTGACGCTAGGTCACCATCAACACTATAGTTAGCAACGATTTCATCATGGCCTGAAAACTCAATTGCATTCTTCACTACTGCCTTGTTGGCAAGATTAACGACTGTGATCGGCTCAACTCGTGCAGGTGGTGTATCAATCTGCCTCATTCGATCGACGTTTACTTTTTCCAGTTCAGCTTTACTGGTATGGACTGGAATGATTTTACGCTGCATATGCTTCGGAGTTGAGGCAGTAGGCAATGCTGGCTCAGGAACTGATTTCTTGTCAAGAACAACATGTTGTTCTGCTACTGACTGTCGAGCAACTGGTTGCTGAGTCGACTGCAAAGCGATAGGATTCTCTTTAGCCTCATGTAGCAGCCCTTCCACTTCATCATTTAATATCGGCAGCGTTGGCTCTTGTACTAGCGCCTGTTGCATTGGTTGTGGCGGGCTTACTGGTACCGTACCAGCACTGACAGCCTTGGCATCGGCTAACTCTGGCGCAACCAATGCTGACTCTGCTGCCTGGGCAAATGAATCGGCTGGCTCTGATGACTCTAGAGCTGTGACATCAAAAGCAGAATTCGATGTTGGAGCGATTGCAACCGGGTCTGATACCAAACTATTGGTTGTTAATGGACGATTTAGGTAGGCATAGAAAATCCCAGCTAAGACCAGTAACGATAGTAGGAAAGCAAATTTCAAATTGCCAAGGTGAAACAAACCATGACTTGCTCTGCGTTCCGCTACGATGACAGCAGCGCTTGCTCTATAGGTAGGTTCACGGCTTGCCTGTTGCTGCTCACGTTTTTTATTATTTTTCACTTCAATAAACTCCGCTTCTGATGTATCTCGTGGCCATGTTGTCATATGCTCTCGCTTGTTTGCATTCGATACCAATGTATCAGCATCTGAAAAGCGTGATGCTTGCTGCTTATCATCAGGACTACTCTTCTGCTGTTCTATTGCATTCTTTAATAAACGGGTTAACTCTTTATCGATAAGAGCAGGTACACCTTCAGTTTTATCAAACACTTGACGCAAAATTGTTGGGGTAAACAAGTGCTTATTGTAAACACTCAATGCTGACAATTTTTGCTGTGCGTAGTGCATAGTATCAGCTTGTGATAATGGCTCAAGCGTTATTGTATGGACCTCGAGATCTGCACCAGCCTCAACCATCGCTGCATCGATGTTTGCTGTTAACGAAGGCTCTGCAAACAGCAAAATGTGTAGATATTGTCGACTATCGAACTCCAGTTCAAGCAACCTAATCAGGGTTTGTAAACAAGCAGCATTTAGCTGGTGAGCATCATCGATAACGAAAATCCCATCCGTTTCGCTCTCCTGCATCTTAATCATCAAGGTTTGCAAATTTTTCGGCACACTGACTTCAGGGTCTAACTCAAGAATATTAAATCCTTTGCTAATCTCAATAAGCATCTGCTGCGCAGTACTAACTTGCGAGGCGTTAATCGTGTAAGTGGGGAGTGAGTCACTGACTGCGGTTAAGAACTGCTGCTTCAAAGCACTTTTACCCATGCCGGAAACTGCGGTCACTAAAATCAAGACACGGCTATGACATGCCAGATGCTTTAGCAGATCGATACGTTGCTCAAGCTCAACATTCTTGATGTAGTGTGCTGACTCATGTATTGGTAACGCAGTCTCTGTCTGATTGGCTGGTGCCTTTTCTTTACGCATGTCGTTATCTCCAAACCATCGGCAACATGGTTAAAGTTTGCCTACCAAAATAATCAACATTATCCTTTAATTTTTAACCAATCTCAACAACCACAACACCTAATCAGCCGGTAGCTAAATACTGCTATATTTGACCACACCCTTGCAGATGCTGAATGATTTCGGCAACGACCGCGCGTATAGAGCGTTTTTCAGTCGAAAACTTACTGTTAGCAATACTTTGATAAATTGGATCCCGCTCTGCTTGCATATCTTGCAGCATTTGATTCAAGTCATCAGATTGTTCAAGTAGCGGCCGGCGATGGTCATGGGTTGATTCGCGCTCGCGCTTGATACGTTGCAATTGCTGTTCTACAGAAGCATATAGATACAGGACATAGCCACGGTTAGCGATCATTTTACAACAGGCAGGATTGGCAACCACACTGCCACCTGTTGCCAATACAATGCTTGGCCGCTGCGTCAGGTCATCAATAACCTTCTGCTCACGCGCACGAAAGCCTTCTTCACCCTCTAGATCATATATCCAAGGAATGTCAGCACCGGCACGCTGCTCAATTTCTTTATCAGAATCAAAAAAATCAGCGTTTAATTCGCGGGCCAATGCGCGCCCGATAGTACTTTTACCTGCACCCATCGGACCTACTAAAAATAATCCTTGCTCACCTAACATGATAAAATTCTTAATGACTAAACATTCTTGATTCAACAATCTTGGGCGTGACAAACACTAATAACTCAGTACGATTCGTAATGACTTTGTTATGTCGAAACAAACGACCCACCACTGGTAGAGAGCCAAAAAGCGGTACGCGCTGCAAATCATCACGGTTTGTTTTCTCATAGACGCCGCCTAGCACGACTGTTTGACCATTACTGACCAAAACCTGTGTTTGTACCTCACGTGTATCAATTGCTGGTGGGCCACCTGTATATATCTCTTCACCACGCGCATCTTTATTCACCTGCAACGATAGTAAGATATTATTATTCGGCGTAATCTGCGGAGTTACTTCCAAGCGTAACTCAGCCTCGCGAAAAGCCACGGTAGTCGCACCGCTTGATGAGGCAGTCAAATAAGGGATTTCTTCACCCGCTAAGATATGAGCAGTTTGCTGGTCTGAGGTAATCAACTTCGGACTTGAAATGATTTCAGCAACGCCTTCTGTTTCCAATGCTGATAGTTCTAAATCCAATAACACATCGCTACCCAGCTTAGCTAACGCAAGGCCAATCTTGCCTGAGGAACTACCAGCAGCAAAATCAAAATTTAATCGGTTTGCCAAAGTGACATCTGAGGATGCTTCATCATTTGCCTTCATTGAATTAGCACCGGTCAAAGTACCCGATAAGGTTTGATCTCTAGTAATACCGAAACGAACCCCGAGATCTTTCTCCCTGTTTTTTTCAATGTTAACAACACGTGCCTCAATCAAAACTTGGCGTACTGGCACATCAATCCGTGAAATCAGCTCACGAACTTCGCGCAACTTAGTTGGTGTATCTTGCACAATTAAAGTATTAGTTCGCTGATCGACACTTACTGATCCAGACTCTGATAACAAACTTGGACCTTGATGCGGTGCCAACAGCCCAGACAGCTCAGTCGCAGTCGCATAGTTGAGCTGAATCAACTCTGTATGCACCGGCTCCAAATCTGAAATCTGACGCAACGCTTGCAACTCTTGCCTTTCTCTTGCTGCCAAATCAGTAGCCCGATCGATCAACATAACATTACCTACCTCACGTTTATCTAAGCCACGAGTCTTCAATATGATATCGAGGGCTTGATCCCAGGGCACGTTATTCAGACGCAGCGACATACTGCCACGAACGGCATCACTAATCACAACATTCATGCCAGTGAATTCTGCTAGCAGCTGCAGTACTGCTCGGACTTGAATATCTTGAAAATTAAGCGATAGGCGCTTGCCTTTGTAACGTGGCTTTTTCAAACGCTCGAGCAAAGCAGTTTCTTCTGAAACTGGTTTGACATCAATAATAAACTGATTATCAACCTGATAAGCAAGATGCTCATAATTGTGTTTTGTTTCAATTCTGATTTGCGTATTCTTGCCCTCGGGAGTCACAGTGAAATTAGTCACTGGTGTTGCAAAATCACCAACATCATAATAACGTTGCAATGATTTTTTAACGCCGGTATCAAGAAAATTTGCAACCAAAGCACCGCCAATGATACTTACATCAACAGAAATTTTAGGATCGGAAATATTAACGATAATGCGACCACCTCTAGCATCGCCCTTACGGAAATCTACCCCAGTGATAGCGTGTTTGGTCGTGGCAAGCGATACCAACTGACTGGCATCAATCGCGTTTGGCTTTGCAAACCGAGCTTGACCTGCTTTCGCAGCAATACTTTTGCCGGCGATAATCAAATCAACTTGGCTACCGTGAACATCGAGTCGAAAGCCAGTAGACTGTCTGAGCTCAAGTACGATCCGTGTCCGGCCCCCAGCTTCGACCGCAAGCACCTCATAAGCCATGCCAGCATCGATTTTTCGTTTGCGCTGCTGGAGTGAATTCTTCACCCCAATCAAATCGAGGATAATGCGCGGTGGATTTTTTGTCACAAAGCTCTTCACATGGCTATTATGAATAGGCTGACTCAAATTAAAGCGGATCAGTGTTTCACTACCTGATAAGGCTGCCAACTTCATTGACTGTAGCGCAATTGGCTTAGCGTCAGAAGGTGCGGCATTGCTTTGCCCTGCATAGACACATAGCACCAGACAGTACGAGGCTAGTAGTGATGAGATTACCTGTGTGAGCTGTTTCTTCATTACTTGAGCAAGATTATATCTAATTACCATTTTAGTGTTGTTATTTTCCAAAACAAGAGAACTCATCGCTTGTTGAGTCGTAAATGGTTATTCCTGACTTTCCATTCACCATATTTGTCGCGAATTGACTCCAGTATATCAATTCTGTCGTGAGAAATGTTAGTTACGCGACCAAAGTTTTTGCCAATGTAAGAACCTTCGTGCACACGATGTACAACACCTTTCGGATCACGGAGTAGCGCCCATACCCTGGAGCCTTGTGCCAACAGCCCAACCATTTTTATGGCGTCAAGCGGGTAACCTTCTAGCACTTCACGCTGCCTATCCATATCTGGACCTTCAACATTTGTCTTCTTTCGAACTATTTTTGAAACAAATGGGCTACGTAGCTTAGCTGCGTTGTACTTATAAGGCGGGTAATCTTTATAAACTGGCAATTTTTCAATGGGTCGCGGCGGACGCTGCATGACTTTATCAACATACCGACGCAACTCTGCAAACTCATCACGGCTACTGCATGCTATCAGAAAGGTGGCAATAAAAAAGATAACACTGAGTTGCTGAAGCTTTTTCACATTTAACCCTTAATAATGTCGCGAGCTTGTTTTTTTAGCTTTCTACTTGCTGTTTTTAGTGGTTTTTTTCTGGTTGAATTTGCGCTTCGCACTGGATCATCTTTTGTGTACTCAAGATAGCGATATGTCTTCGCAGTAATCTGCATTGCAAGTAAATCTTGTCGTGATTCTTTTGCTGAAACAGGTTGAATAAGAAAATCGTGTAAAGTAACAATCCGTTTGATATTGGCTAGCCGGCTAACGAAACTAGCAAACTGATGATAAGAACCGAGTACTGAAATTTCTATAGGTAACTCGGCATAAAAATCATGCTGCTTTTCTTGTAACGGCTTAATTAGATTGAATTCCAGCCCCGTGGTATTACCAATTTCAGAAATTTCTTCTAGCAAACCTGGCACTTCTGTGGTTCCAGGTAATTTTTGCAGCATATGACCAAACGTTTCACGAATCTCAACCAACTGCTTACGATATGCTTGAATACTCGACGCATAGCGCTGTTTTTTTTCAAATTCAGCCCTGAAATCAACATGTTCACTGCGTACCTTTTCTAACCTTTTCAGCTGCTCACCTGTGCTAAGCTTGTAGCCTGCTACAAGCAAGATGATCCCCAACACAGATGCAATCACTAGCTTTATCACCAGCGGCCATTCGCCAATGTTATCTACACTCAAGCTTTCTAAATTCAATTCCATTATCGGTTATTTTTCCCGTCGCTAGTATGCTGTGGTGGCACGATATCCATTGTTAGTGCAAAATTACTATCTTCATTTTGACCTTTCTCTTTTTTGCTCGCCTTGATTTCTGATAAACGAGGCGCAGTAACATAATCAGAGAAGCCAATGTTGCGCATCAATTTTGATACGCGAGCATTTGATTCGGACTGGCCAGTAAAAGAAATAAATTCACCGCGCCTTTTAATCTCGTTTAACCTGATACCGTCAGGCATAACCCGGACCATGTCATCAAACAAATGTACGATCATCGAGCGATTTGCTTGCAAATCCTGGATGACCTCCATGCGTGCAATCAAGTTTTGTTTTTTTTGCTTTAAGTCACGAATTTCTTTGATTTTTTGATCGAGTAACGTAATTTGATCTCGCAGATACTTGTTTATTTGTTTTTCTTTCTTGATCATACCACCGATGGCAATATGGACTAGCAAAACAATAAGTATGGCGAAACTAGCAACCACACCTAGTGAAACGAAAAATTCGCGCTTACGTTCCTCGCGCAATTGTTCACGCCACGGCAATAAATTAATGCGTGGCATTAGTCAAAACCTCGCATAGCCAAACCACAAGCCACCATCAAAGCAGGCGCCTCTGCACGTAGCGCTTTAGATTTTACTTTGCCAGACACAACCATATTGACAAATGGATCGGCGACAATCACTGGCACGCCCGTATGTTCTGCAATAAGTTCAGCAACGCCGTCAATGCTAGCATTACCACCAGCTAAAACCAGCTGCTCAACATCTTCATTACAAGCAGATGAGTAGAATTGTAAGGTGCGCAACACATGAGGCAATAGAGTATTCTTAAAAATTTCCAACACTTCGTTCGATTTACCATCAGCGCTCATACCACCACGCTTTTTGACATAGCCTGCTTGACTGTAACTCAAACCATATTGTTGTTGTAGGTCGCGTGTTAGATGCTTGCCACCAACAGCCTCTTCATGACTATAAGTTGTCACTAAGTCTTTCAACACTGTCAAAGTCGTTGAGGAGGCCCCCATATCAAGTACCCCAATATTTTTACCCATACCTCCATTAACCAGCTGATCAGTCAATAAGCCACAAGCACGCTCGACAGCGTATGATTCAACATCAATGACTTTTGCTTCTAAGCCACTAATGTCCAACGCTTCTCGAATCACTTCAATATTTTCAGCACGGGAGGCAACGACCAAGACATCAAGCAAATCCGGATCGACTGCTGATACGCCTAGCACGTCAAAGTCTAACCTGACCTCTTCTAGCGGATAGGGAATGAACTTATCAGCATCAAGTAAAATAAAATTTTCGATTTCATAGTCACTTAAACCAGGTTCGACCTGCATTGTCTTGGTGATAATCGCTGAGCTTGCAATAGCAACAGCCGCAGACTCAACCTCAACGCCGGCTTTTTCCTTTGCTTGCGAAATCGCTTTGGCGACAGCTTCCACGTCTTTTATGTCTTTATCAACAACTGCCCCACTTGGCATAGGTACCGCTGCGTAGTGCTCAACACGATAGCGATCACCACTACGACTTAACTGCAACATTTTTATCGACATGGTGCTAATATCGATGCCGACCATTGCATCGATTCTTCGGCCAAAATTAAACACAGAGCATCCTTTTTTGCGCATATTGCTGTTAGGTTTAGAGTTCACAGCTAGAAACAACCTGTGGCTGCGGAAGATGCAACAATCAAAAGTAATTCGCAACTGTGGATTCTAAGTCTTAGTATAGAGAATATCCCCTATAAAGAACAGTTGCTTAGTAGGAGGTGGCCGGCAGGGTCAGTGCAACACCCCATAAAAATCACTGTCCGATTTATTGAATTAATTAGCAAACAATTGCGGGCGCTTAGCGGATAGTTTATGGCTCAATCATTGGCTCTCAGAGCAAACATTTATGAGATTGTTTTAGTCAAATTGAACAAATAAAGTTATAATCTCAGCGTTCGTATTTAGAATTCAGGAATACCACTATTCATGGGACTATGAATTAAGGTCTAAACTGTAGTTTATGCGCTGATAACAAGCTCCCGTTTAGATCGAAGGCCGGCTTAAATGAAAAAAAAACAAACAAACCTGACTCATTTACTTAGAGCATCCCTCAAAACTCTGCTAATTGGTTCGATACTTACTTTTATTGGGCTCGTTATTTACAGCAAATTAGTTTTACCAGATGTAAGTATCTTGAATGATTATCAGCTGCAGGTACCTCTAAAAATCTACTCAGCCGACGCAGAGCTCATCGCAGAATACGGTGAAAAAAAGCGGGAACCAGTCGCGCTAAATGAAATCCCTGAGCACATGATCAAAGCGATTGTCGCGACTGAAGACGCCAGATTTTATAATCATGCTGGAGTTGACCCAATCGGCTTGACTCGAGCTATACTGCAGTTAGTTGCAAGTGGCGAAAAAAGCCAAGGCGGCAGCACCATCACTATGCAGGTGGCGCGTAATTTTTTTCTGACACGGAAAAAAACCTATACGAGAAAAATCAACGAAATATTACTCGCCTTTAAAATCGACGCCGAACTATCGAAAGATAAAATCCTTGAGCTCTACCTAAACAAAATATACTTTGGCCATCGTGCGTACGGTATCGCAGCAGCTGCTAAAGTATATTACGGCAAAAAGCTCGGCGAGCTGACGTTAGAGCAAATGGCAATGCTTGCTGGACTACCCAAAGCACCATCTACGCTTAACCCAGTCACAAACCCAGAAGGCGCACTGCAACGGCGCAACCATGTTTTAGAACGCATGTATGAATTAGAATTTATAGATGAGGCTGCTTACCAACAAGCAATTCGCAGCGAAATCACTGCCGATTTACACCATGCAAGCATTGGCTTGAATGCACCTTACGTTGCAGAAATGGTCCGCAGTGAATTATACAATCAGTATGGACCTGACATTTATACCAGTGGTTTCAATGTATTTACAACCATCAGCAAAAAGCGTCAACTAGCAGCTGAACAAGCATTACATCAAGGCTTGGTTCGATACGACCGTCGCCACGGCTATCGTGGCCCAGTAGAAAAAATTGACTTAACCAAGATAAACAAACTTGAAGATCAACTCGCTGAATTAGAAAAAATTACTCAGCGCCGTGAGCTCAAACCTGGGCTTATCGTCACTGTAGAAAATAAACGCTTTTTTGCTTTGCTAAAACAAGGCGATACAGTTGAAATTAGCTGGAACAATATGCAATGGGCTCGCAAAGCATTACCCGAAGGTTGGATTGGACCAGAGTTAAAGTCAGCGTATGAAATCGTTAGCCCTGGTGATATAGTCTATCTTACACAAGACAAAACAGATCATTGGCACCTTGCTCAAGAACCTGAAATCGAAGGTTCACTTATTGCAATGAACCCAACTGACGGCGCACTAGAAGCAGTGGTCGGTGGCTATGATTTTAACCGCAGTCATTTTAATCGAGCGATACAGGCGCAACGTCAACCAGGCTCATGCATAAAACCATTTATTTACGCAGCAGCACTGGCTGAAGGCTATAGTCTTGCTAGCATTATCAATGATTCACCCGTTGTAGTCTCAAACTATGATGGAGAAGATTTATGGCGACCACAGAATCACAATAAACGATTTTATGGTCCAACTCGACTGCGTGAAGGATTAATCCAATCACGCAATCTTGTTTCTATACGATTACTTGAAAATTTAAATATTGACGATACTATTGCTTATCTAACTAACTTTGGATTTGATGAAAAGAATTTACCACGCACACTTTCACTTGCACTAGGCACTAATACTGTAACCCCACTTAATCTCAACACCAGCTATGCCAGTTTAGCCAACGGTGGCAAGCGGGTCTCGCCTTATATTATTGCTAAAATCACAGACGACGATAGCAACACAATATATAGCGCATCACCAGCGATCGCTTGTGATGACTGTGAAGCTGAAAATCCTAATAAGCCGATACAGATCGCACCGCAGATTATTGCCCCACAAATTGCTTACCTCATCAATAGTGTGCTGCAAGATGTCATTCAACACGGTACTGGTCGCGCAGCAAAGGTGCTAGCACGCAATGACCTTGCTGGCAAAACTGGCAGCACTAATGATCTACTTGATGCTTGGTTTGCAGGCTATAACCCGGATCTGGTTGCTACTGTCTGGATTGGGTACGATAAGCCACGCAGCATTCGTGAGTACGGTGCCGGTGCTGCCTTACCAGTATGGATTGACTTTATGCGCACAGCATTACACGGTAGGCCAATGCATCAACTCCAACAACCACCTGGCTTAGTAAGTATGCGGATTGACCCAGCGACGGGACTTGCTGCCAAACCAGGTCAAACTGATGCAATCTTTGAAACTTTTATCCAAGAACAAGCTCCCAAACAAGCGGCAGGGAATAGCTATTCTGGATATAGCAATAATAATAGCCAGCACGAATCGCTGTTCTAAAAACACATAGCCATCAGACATTAAAGTAAAATCTATGATGTTAGGTCAGAATTTTTTCTACTTCGAAGCATCATAATCGGAGCAGTCATATATACTTAAGGCTAGATCCCAGCTTAAAGCACCCCTGCTGCAAAGCAGCAGCCTCAGTTTGTTAGCAAGGCAACCTATTGGCTACAACCATGGCCGAATAATTTTGAGACAAGGCTGGTAGCCAAAGCAAACAAAGAGTGGCATAGCATAAGTTCATAAGCAGACAACAAGACGGACTGCTCCAGTGACAAGCAAAGATAAAAATCAACTCAATCTACTCGTCATCGAGGATAATCCTGCGGATGCAAGACTTATTGAACTAAGTTTGGCAGAATCAAAAAAAACTGTTTTCAATATTCAGCACATTAGAACGCTCGCCGAATTTTCTGGGTCAGCATTGGATACTAAATTTGATCTGATGCTGCTCGATCTCACACTACCCGATGCTACTGGCTTAGCGACCGTTGAAATAGCAAAAGAGTATGCACCGAATTTACCTTTTGTGGTAATGTCTGGCCTGGATCACGAAGAGCTATCGATCAAATCACTCCAGCTGGGTGCACAAGATTATGTTATCAAAAGTGAGCTCAATGCACGCTCATTACCAAGACTACTAATCTATGCTCTCGAGCGTCACCGACTAAGAGAAAAACTAGATAAACTAAGCAGACAACAAAAATATCTAGCCACCCATGATGTACTTACCGGACTACCAAATCGAAAATTACTCTATGATCGATTAAAACAAGTCATTGCGACTTCAGAACGAGAAGGCTATCGCTTTGCCTTACTATTTATGGATATTGATGACTTTAAAAAAGTAAATGACACACTAGGCCATAGCGAAGGTGACCTGTTACTAAAAACTGTGGCTGAAAAAATATCGATGAATGTACGCAGCGTCGATACCATTGCACGCATAGGTGGTGATGAATTTGTTATTATCCTTACTAAAATCCCTAGTCCTAAAATTGTTGGACGAATAGCAAAAACCCTACTAAACACAATATGTAGCTCCATCGCATTAAAAACCCAAGAAATTTTTGTCAGCATTAGTATTGGCATCGCTATCTATCCTGATGATGGCTTTGATGTAGAAAACTTATTAAAAAATGCTGATGCAGCGATGTATAGCGCGAAGGACAGTGGCAAAAATTCTTTTTGCTTTTATACCAAATCACTAAATGAATCGGCACACAAGCAATTACAAATGGCAAGTGACTTAAATAAAGCCCTAGAAAATGATGAGCTATTTTTACAGTTTCAACCACAGGTTGATACACAAAAGAAAAGATTGTTAGGCTTTGAGGCACTTGTACGCTGGCAGCATCCAGAGCATGGCCTTATTCCACCAAACGAGTTTATCCCTCTTGCCGAAGAAACAGGACTCATTATTCCACTCGGCGAATCAATTATGCGGCTAGCATGCCAACAACACGATGCTTGGCATGACATACTAGGGTATCCATTTCGTATGGCAGTCAATCTCTCAGCGCGTCAGTTTGAGCAAGCGAACTTCGTCGAGATGATGATCAGCATTACCAATGGTAGCAAAGTGTATCCTGACAACATTGATCTCGAGCTTACCGAAAGCATCATTATGCGCGAGCCTGAACAAACCATCGCTAAGCTTAACCAGCTCAAACAGCATGGTTTTCATCTATCTATTGATGACTTCGGCACTGGCTATTCATCATTAAGCTACCTAAAACAATTACCGATTGACACGTTAAAAATCGATCGCTCTTTTGTCAATGACGTGGTTATCAATATAGAGGATGCTAGTATTATCAAAACGATTATTGCATTAGCAAAAAACTTAAATATCAACACAATTGCTGAAGGTGTTGAAACAACTGAGCAGCAGAATTTTCTTATTGAGGAGGGCTGTCACTACATGCAAGGATATCTATTCAGCAAACCTTTATCAAACATAGAATGCATAGAATTACTGTTAGTTTGTCAACAACAAGGGTTACAGCTAGGCCCACTAGCTTAGTAAGCTTAAATTATAGTGAGCAACTAATCCTAACCAGATTGATAATCCAACCCAGTTGCTAGTCAAAAATGCTCTAAAGCAACACTGACGCTGACGTTCTTTAATCAGATAAATTTGATAAAACAGCAATACTACTGCAAGCCAAAAAAAACCATAAAACGCAACACTCAGCCTCAACTCGATCGCTAACTGCAAAACGAATAAAGCAAATAACAACTGGAGCAATGAAATAATCAGCACGTCAAAGCGACCGAATAAAATAGCAGTCGACTTAAGCTTAAGCTTTATATCATCGTCTCGATCAACCATTGCATACATTGTGTCATACGCCACTGGCCATATCACAGCAGCTGCGAAGAGCAACCAAGCCTGTTTTGGAATCATTGCTTGGGTTGCGGTAAAAGCCATTGGAACACTCCAAGCAAAAGCGAAACCGAGTACTAACTGCGGGATAGGTAGGAACCGCTTTACAAATGGGTAAATAACAACAAGTATTATTGCCGGGAATGATAAGTAGATAGTTAGGCGATTGAGCTGCAATACCAATAGCAAAGCCAACAAACTCAAGCCAACAAACAAAATCAACGCCTCCTTGCTTGTAATGTGACCCATAGCAATTGGTCTAGACTGGGTCCGCTGTACATAACCATCGAAATCTCGATCAGCAAAATCGTTAATCGCGCAACCAGCACAGCGCATAAGGATCACGCCAGCAACGAAAATAGTTAATATTTTTAAATCTGGCCAACCCTGTGCTGCAATCCATAATGACCATAGGCTTGGCCACAATAGCAGTAGTATGCCGATTGGCTTATCTAAGCGCAGCAAAGAGTAATAGTAGGGTAGACGACTCGTAACAACCAAAATATCTCCTAATAATTAAAAAATTTTAATCACATTAATAGCATAGGTGTCAAACTAGGTATAAATTCGTACATTTAAGCAGTAGCCTATATGCTGGTAAAGCTTGCGAGCCCCATCACAACTCAAATAGATCAAGCTGCACAATCCTTGTATAACCCGAATGCTGACAAAATCAGTGCGTTTTAGTCTCAACTCCAGTACAATTACGCTTTTGTATTATCGTTGAGAAAGTATACCATGCAAAAATGGCAATGCGTATTATGTGGCTATATCTATGATGAAGAGAAAGGCGCACCTGAGGACGGCATCGCCCCTGGCACTCGCTGGCAAGATGTAGCCGATGATTGGCTCTGCCCTGACTGCGGCGCCGGTAAAGACGACTTTGAAATGATACCAATAGGCTAGTAATTATGACTGACCCCATTATTATCGTCGGATCTGGCTTGGCAGGTTACACGACGGCGAGAGAATTTAGAAAACATAATAAAGAAGCCTCGCTGATCATCATCACTGCTGATGCTGGCGACTATTATTCTAAACCACAATTATCAACAGCACTTTCAGCGCACAAAACAGCGGCCGAATTAGTTATTGCAAATGCAACAAAGATGGCGACGCAACTTAATGCTACCATCGTGCCAAATACACTGGTTGATAGCATTGATACTCAAAATCGAACTATAAAAACACTTTCTAATAGTTATAGCTACTCTAAGTTAGTCCTAGCTATCGGTGCTGAACCAGTCACACCGAAGTTTGAGCAAATCGATCAGCTCACCACAGTTAATGATATTTACGATTACCAATTATTCCGCACCAAGCTAGAAGACTGCACCTCAGTTAGCATTATTGGTGCCGGGCTGGTTGGTTGCGAGTTTGCAAATGACTTGGCGACAGGCAAATACCACGTTAATGTCATAGCACCTGATGCACAACCACTTGAAAAGTTACTACCAACTGAAATTGCACAGCGCCTAACATCAATCTTAGAAAAACAAGGTGTTAACTGGTACCTAAAGCAAACTATCAAATCAATAGAACAACAAAATCACTATGTTATTCATTTAGAAGATAACATTTCAATTAAAACTGACTTGATTTTAGCCGCAACAAGCATTCGCTCACGCACAAAACTAGCCGAGTCAGCAGGAATCAAAGTCAGCGCATCCGGCATTGTTGCCGATCAATATTTACAAACTTCGGTAGCTGACGTTTATGCGATTGGAGACTGCGTCGAGATTAATGGTCAGTCGTTAAAATACGTTGCGCCACTCAACCACTCAGCAAAAGCACTGGGCAAAACACTCAATGATCAAGCGTCAGCGGTTGAGTTCCCAATCATGCCTATCATTATCAAAACACCATCGTTCCCACTCAGCGTCTACCTACCCCCAGCAGGCATGAAAGGACAGTGGAAATACGAGAAAAACACTAAGCAAATGAAAGCACTCTTTTACAATGAAGACAATATTTTACTTGGCTTTGTACTTGGCA
Source organism: uncultured Gammaproteobacteria bacterium (assembly GCA_963922965.1). Lineage (GTDB taxonomy): Bacteria > Pseudomonadota > Gammaproteobacteria > CAWUKA01 > CAWUKA01 > CAWUKA01. The sequence goes on from CAWUKA010000002.1 coordinate 43,941, forward strand.
ACTGCCCACCCAAAGATCGACTAGCATTAACCGAAGCCCTGCCACGCGAACTTCTTCTCAGCTAGATAAGCACACTGCGAATAATCATGATAGCCTCGTCAATTTGTTCGCGAGTGATAATCAATGGTGGAGCAATTCGAACAACAGTCTCATGAGTCTCTTTACTTAACAAACCTTTTGCCATTAGTGCCAAACAAACATCCCTGGCCGCCCGTACCTTTTTATCAATCTCAATACCAAGCAATAAGCCTTTACCGCGAATATCAGTTACATAAGTACAATCGGTTAATTGCAACTGCTGTAAAAAGTATTCACCCAACTCATTGGCACGCTGGGTCAAACCTTCATCTTCTATGACTTGTAACGCTTCTCTAGCTACTGCAGCTGCTAATGGATTGCCACCAAAGGTACTGCCATGATCACCAGGGGTAAATACATCCATCAGTGTTTGATTAGTAAGAAACATTGAGACAGGCAATAAACCCCCACCTAGTGCTTTTCCTAGAATCAAACCGTCAGGCTGTATCGACTCATGCTCACAAGCAATGAAAGCGCCGGTGCGCCCCAGCCCAGTTTGAATTTCATCTACAATTAACAATACATTATGGTGATCGCAAATCTCTCGACAGCGGCGTAAATAACCAGGCTGAGGAATAATAATACCACCCTCACCTTGAATCGGCTCGAGCAATACAGCAGCTGTATTATTAGTCATTGCATTCGCTAGCGCCTGACTATCATCATACGGCACATGGACGAAGCCTGGTGGAAATGGTCCAAAGCCTTGTTTGTATTGAGCCTCACTAGACATACCAACAATAGTAATAGTACGGCCGTGAAAATTACCATCACAAACAATGATTTCAGCTTTATCTTGCACAACACCCTTTCGCGTATAAGCCCATTTACGTGCCGCTTTTAACGCAGTCTCCACTGCTTCTGTCCCAGTATTCATTGGCAACGCTTTATCAAAACCGGTCATATGACACAACTTCTCTAACAACAGTGCCAACTGGTCAGAATAATAAGCACGAGATACCACTGCCAAGCGGCTCGCTTGCTCAGTTAAAGTCTTCACTAGACGTGGGTGACAGTGGCCATGACTCACAGCAGAATACGCACTCATCGCATCAAGGTAACGATTACCCTCGATATCCCAAACGTGAACACCTACTCCCCGACTAAGCACAACCGGCAAAGGAGAATAATTTGCTGCACCAAACTGCTGCTCTAACGCCATAATATCCATATCGCCAACTCCTACTACATGGTAGATTGAATCAAATTAAAAATAGCTTGCTCTGTTTTATTATCTTCATCCTGATCTGGATTAAACTCAGCAATTTCTAAACCAAGCATACAAGGATCATTTTTAAAAACGGTTAAACTTTGACATAGCTGTTGCAAACGCAAACCATCTTGTACCGGAGATCCGACACCAGGTGCATCAATTGGATCTAGCGCATCTAAATCAATCGTCACACCATAACCAGCAGTGGCTTGATTGACAATCGCATGTGCCTCCTGCATCACAATAGCTAAACCACGCTGCTGGATTTCTTCCATGTAATAAATTCTAACGTTTAGATCCTGCAAACGTTGCTGTTCCTCAGGCTCATAGCTTCTGATTCCAATTAAAACCACATGCTCAGGCTGTAACTTGGAATGCTGAGATAGCATTTCAGTAAAACAAGTTTCACCAAAACCTAACAAGGCTGCTAATGGCATGCCATGAATGGCTTGGCTATGGCTAGTGCCGGGGGTATGACTATCCATATGCGCATCAATCCAAACCAAACCTAATTGGCTAGTGTCATGTAGTGCTGCCGATACACCGCTCCAGGTACCAATTGCTGACGAATGATCGCCGCCAAGGACGATAAATTTTTGATTATTCAACACCAAATGATGGGTTACATTAGCTAAACGCTGGCAACAATCGATTATTGCTGCTTTTGGCGCTAAGGCTTGATCTGGATTAATCATGGTGTGGAATTGTTGTGGTAGCCTATTGATCACCTGCTTGGCAAGCTGAATTGACTGCTCTATCGCATGAGGACCTTGGCCACATGCAATATCTTGCGCACCTAGGCCATTCGCGTAACCAACTAGTTCAATTATATTGCTATTCTGCATAACACCTCCTTGTGTTAATTTTTTCATGCCCCTCAGAAGACTAGAACCTCTGTTTCTCCGTGAGAAAGCGATGTTCTCAAACACTCAACGAAGGGAGCTATTTTCATGCAGAGCTGTTATTATAGCTGAGTTATCAGCTTTTTCATTTTAATTAATAGATCGGACCAAAGACAACCTTGAACGCCGGGCAGCATGTCAAAAATATTATCAAAAAAATCTTTGCTTTTAGACGCTCATCAAGGCACCAATCAATCGCATCAGCGACCATCATTCCTCGTGCACAGCATGCAATTAGCCGTCAACTGATCAGTAAAAACGCGCTAAAAGTGTTATATCATCTGCATAAGAATAATTATTCGGCTTATCTCGTCGGTGGCTGCCTACGTGATTTGTTATTGGGGCAACAACCTAAAGATTTTGATGTTGCAACTGATGCTAAGCCAGAGCAAATTAAATCCATTTTCCGCAACTGCCGACTGATTGGTAGACGTTTTAGACTTGCCCATATTCACTTTCGTGGCGAAACCATTGAGGTTGCAACCTTTAGAGCAACTCATCAAAGCACTGCTAGTCAACGTTCTTACAACCAAGAAGGCATGATCATGCGTGACAATGTCTACGGCAGCATTACTGAAGATGCGCTCAGACGCGACTTCACTATAAATGCGCTTTATTACAATATCGCCGATTTTTCAATCGTTGATTTTGCAGATGGTTTAGAAGATTTAGCTAGCAAAACGATTCGTCTAATTGGCCACCCTGAAACACGTTATCAAGAAGATCCTATACGGATCCTGCGCGCAATACGTTTTGCTGGTAAACTTGGCTTTGCCATCGATAGCAACACTGCAAAACCAATTTCAAGCTTAAAACACAATTTAGAAAAAGTATCACCATCACGAATTTTCTTAGAAATTGAAAAATTATTTTTAACAGGCTCAGCCACTAGTACGCTTAAGCTACTGATGGAATATGAATTGCTTAGTATTTTATTTCCTCCACTCACCAGTTTATTGCAAGATGAGCAAAAAAACATAGTGCTTAAATTGATATACTTACAGATGCAGCAAACTGATGTACGCATATCAGCAGGCAAACCAATTACTGCATCATTTTTATTTTCAGCTATTCTTTGGTATCCATTACAAAGCTATCAAGTCAGTTTTGAAAGTGATGGCTTGTTTCCCTATCAAGCTTTAGAGAAAGCCATCAGTCAAGTTATTCGCGAGCAGTGTATTCGAATTGCCTTGCCAAAAGTTTGCCACAACATTATGCGTGAAATATGGATACTTCAATATCGACTCCAGCGTCGGCAACGCCGACAAGTACTACGCTTATTGCAACACCAACGCTATCATGCAGCTTATGATTTCTTATGCCTGCGCTGTGAAGTCGAACCTGAATTACTTGATATTGCCAATTGGTGGCAGCAATTACAAAACACGCCCTCAAAAGAACGTAAGAACTTCATCGCTGATAAAAATAATAAGTCACAGCCCAAAAATAGGCCGACAAGAAATAAGGCATCAGCATCGTAACCAGTGCCCCTATTACCGAGCACTAGCGTTATCGGTATTTATCAGCACATACTCAAAGCTTGCACCCTAACAATACAAACCCTTATAATCGCTTGTAACTTGTTAAGCGTAAAATCGTTATGCTATCCACACACCTCACACAAGAGCATGAATGGCTTTTTTTGAAGCAGTATCAGCGCACTATTGCAAACAAAACCTTATCTACTTGGTTCAAGGAAAATAATCGTCGCTTCGAGCACTTCTCAGCGCATACAGACGAGTTGTTTTTGGACTATTCAAAAAATCGGTTTGATGAAACAGTGAAGGCTGGCCTGACCCAGCTTGCTCGTACTCGTGGGCTGAGCTACAAGATCGAAGCCTTGTTTACCGGTCAAGCAATTAATTTTACTGAACGACAACCAGCCCTACACACAGCATTACGTGATCCAAGCCATGAAGCATTCTATGTTAATGGGAATAATATCAAGCTTGAGATTGAAAATAGCTTGCAGCAAATGGCGAAGCTGGTTGAACGTATTCAACAGGGAAAATGGCTAGGCTTTACTGGTAAACCCATTACAACGATCGTCAATATCGGCATAGGTGGTTCACACCTCGGTCCAGCGATGGTGCTCAATGCTTTGCGTAATAATATGCAAAGCACCATGAATTGCTACTTTCTCGCGAATATTGATGCTGATGCAAGTGATGATTTATTTAAGAAATTAAACCCCGAGCAAACACTTTTTATAATCTCTTCAAAATCATTCACTACCCAAGAAACACTCATCAATGCAGATGCTGCTCGGCATTGGCTCGTTAACGCCGGTGTTACACCGCAACAGCTAGCAAACCACTTTGTCGCAGTAACGAGTCAAACCGATAAAGCACGGCGATGGGGTATTGCACCTGATCAGATACTTAAAATCTGGTCATGGGTCGGCGGCCGCTACTCAGTCTGGTCTGCAATCAGTTTACCTGTGGCTATCATCATCGGCATGCCGGCCTATCGTGATTTTTTAGCAGGTGCGCACGCTATTGATCAGCACTATTTAACTACAACTTTTGAAAACAACTTGCCAGTGATTCTTGCCATACTTCAAATTTGGTATACTAATTTTTTTGCTAGCCAGACCTACGCTATTCTACCCTATTCCGAACGCTTAACACTGCTACCACGTTACATCCAGCAATTAGCAATGGAAAGCAATGGTAAAAGTGTCGATGCAAATGGTGCGCGCCTTAACTACGCTAGTGCACCAATCATGTGGGGCGAGTCAGGCTGCAATGGTCAACATGCTTTTCACCAGTTACTCTATCAAGGTACACAGCTAATACCGGCCGACTTCATTATTCCATTAAGCTGTCACTCAGAGCATTTCGACTCACAACACCAACTGATGGTCCTGAACGCAATCAGCCAAACTCAAGCACTTATGCAAGGCAAGCCACTATCGACCGTGACTGCTGAATTACAACAACAGGGCTTAACAGAAACTGAAATTGCAGCAATAGCACCACACAAGGTAATCGCAGGCAACCAACCAACCAATAGCATCCTACTTGATAAAATTACACCGCGTAGCTTAGGCGCATTGCTCGCACTCTACGAACACAAAACCTATTCCGAAGCTGCGATCCTAAATATCAATCCCTTCGATCAATGGGGCGTTGAACTCGGCAAGCAACTTGCTAGTCAGCTATTACAGCAAATTAATCAAGAAAACCTTGACTCTTCAACCCAAGGTTTACTGACAAAGTATTTTGTGACGACCAATCGAGAGATAAGCAATGAGCCAGCCTGAGCACTGACTAGAAGTACAGCACAGCTGATTAGAAACTATTGAATCAGAAAAGTCAGGCCGACCTTAAAGACGTTATTTGCATAGCGAGCACGGCTAACATTCGTTGTATATTCATCGCGATCGACAGTAATAAAACCATCTCGCTGTCGTAACACGGTGTAATGCTGATATTGCATTCTCGCGATTACTGTTGGCAAATAACGATAACCAAAGCCAATCGTTGCTTGCATAGCCGGTGCAGTCCGCGCATTCAGCACCATGCGCGCATCGCTCTCTGTTGCAATCACAGATTGAACCCGAATGACTCCGGCACCGACACCAACATTGGGTTGAAAACGACCTTCGACTCTCACATCGTACAAAACATTTGCCATAAACGCCGTACCCCAGGAATAGCCATTGGGGAAATTATAAATACCGGTATTATCCCACACTGACTTCACTAAATTCTTCATGTAATTAACGCTGGCATCAAGATGCCAACGTTGATATTTATAACCCAACGCAGCTTCCGCTGAAGTACCAAGTTTTGAGCGATAGGTTAAGTAGTTGGATGAATCAAGCACATCTTCAAATTCAAGATCAGGTGTCACACCAACACCAAACATAATGTTGGCGTAAGCGCCATCATCACCATGTGGTATATAACGCATATAACCAGCAATGGCTTGCTGAGTGACCAAGAATACCGCTATGGGAAACAGATAGTACAACTTCTTCATAGTAATATCTTATGCCAATTCACCAGTCAAAAAAAAGCCAAGCCCAATGGGCCTGGCTTTCAACATCGACATTACTTCATTAGAAGTTAAATGTATAACTGACACCAGCATTAACACTGTTGTTATGATATGTTAATTTACCATCTAAATAGGTAGCAGCTTGTGCAAATTGAATTAGCTTACGCTCTGTTCCCATGAAGTGGTAATCAATATGGACGGCAATCGCAGGAGTAAAATCGTACGCCAATCCAGCATGTACTGTATAAGCCGACAAAGATTGCTGGCCGTCTATGGCATTAACGGTTGTTGAATCGGACTGTGCAGTTGAACTGATTTTAGCACGACCAGCACCAATACCTACGAATGGACGTAAACCGTAACCTAGGTCACCGTCTGCATACAAATTTAAGAACCAGTTTTTAGCTTTGAGCTCACCTTGGACACCAGTATCAGTTTCAGCACCAGGGCTTGTATTGTTAGTGCGCATCAACTCAGCATCGTTGTTTAAACGACCGTAAGTGAAGTCGATTCGAGTGAAACCGTATTTATAACCTAATGCACCATTCCAAGAACTGGATGATGTTGTGCCCAGAGTCAAATGTGATGATTGTGTCTCAGTTGATAAAGCTGCAACTGGGGCAATACCGTTAATGTTCAAATTTAAATCTTTAGAACCACCTGCTTCAGCCAACACATAAAAGCCATCGCCATCATGTGAACCTGCCCAATCAGCTAATGCTGCGCCGGAAGCAACAGTAGCAGTTAGCGCAACAGCGCTCAATAAAAGTTTTCTTACCATGGTTAAATAACTCCTCTCTATCTTCATAAAAATTACATACCGCTTTTCAGTACGGCTTGCAACGTTTGTTTCCAACAAATGCAACTAACACATGTTAACCGAATTCAAAAACACCCTCAAGCCTTTTCGAACAGCGCCGCCGCAAGCAAAAATATTTGTTGCGGTTAACGCTTAAACTAACACAGAAAAAAATAATGAAATTATTTTTGCTGAGGTTAGCTTTTCGATTACACAGACTGCTACTTTTTTGTGTAACATAAAACAACAGTCACTTAAACGTTAATTTAGCACAGTGAATTAATAACGCAAATAAAAATTCTATTTTTCAATCTGCTTCCAATCAATGAGCACAAAAAATTTCTAACGCGTACAGTAAAAAAACAATATGGGTCGATTAAAAAAATTTAATATTGGTCAATACCGTTGCACAAAGCCGTGCTGGCTAATAGCAGTTGGTAAAGGATAAAAAATGATGTGGCAAGGAACCGGCGGCTGATTATTTTTTGCGAGCTGATTTGAAACTAGCCAGCGTGGTCTGCTGCTGACAAATGCTTCTTCAATTGCAACATAGCATTTTTTTCTAATTGGCGGATGCGTTCAGCGGAAACACGATATTTTGCTGCTAAATCATGCAAGGTGACTTTCTTTTTGTCTTCATCAACCAACCAACGCTGCGCCAAGATATCGCGGCTGCGTCCATCAAGCTCAAGCAATGCTTGCTGTAAATCATCTGAGCCTTGCTGTACTGTATCTGCTGCCTCGATTAACTGCGCTGGATCAAGTGCGTTACTTTTAAGATAATCAGCTGGTGCAAAGCCAGTTGCGTTATCGCCATCCAGCATTGGACCATCGAAGGATGCATCTTGGGCGTTGAGTCGAGCTTCCATTTGTTGCACAACTTCTGGTGTGACGCCCAAATCTTCAGCAACAGCATTGACTTCTTCTGCAGTAAACCAGCCTAAGCGCTTTTTCATTTTGCGCAAATTAAAGAACATTTTACGCTGTGCTTTTGTGGTTGCAACTTTAACAATACGCCAGTTACGCAAAATATATTCATGGATTTCAGCCTTCACCCAGTGCACCGCAAATGAAACCAGTCGCACCCCAACATCAGGATCAAATCGACGTACCGCTTTCATTAAGCCAATGGTACCTTCTTGGATTAAGTCGGCGAGTGGCAACCCGTAGCCCATATAAGAGCGGGCAACGCGGACGACAAAACGCAAGTGTGACATAATTAAGCAACGCGCAGCATCCAAATCATTTTCAGTTTGCAAGCGGCGAGCAAGCGCTTGCTCTTCCTCAAGCGTGAGCATGGGTACCTGATTAACGGTTTGGATGTAAGTCTCAAGACTTCCTGCAGGCAAAGGATTGAATGCCGCAGTCGACAAGTAAGCTGCCATATTGATACCTCCGATACTATGTTCAGACTCGTATTTGCTGCCAATTTTAGCAAATCATTATCAATTTTACTAATTTATGGCAATAAATTAAGCGATTGGAAACAATTAGTCGCTTCAAAATAATAGATTTTTCAGCCAGATCATGGTGCTAGGTGGCAAGAGCCAAAGACACCAGGGAGTAAGATATGTAGGGCCAAGGCTGAAATATTCAAGGTCAGATATTAATCTAGAATACCAACAAAATCAAGCCGAACCAGGCTCGATGGACTCTAGTTGACGAGTCACTGCAAGCTTTGCACCGATGACACCCAGCACGATGCCGATAGTCAGTGCAACCGCAATATCAGCAAACTGTAAGCCAGCAAAGTGTAAGTCACTATTGTATAATTTCGACAACTGCAGCAAGGGCGCATGCAAGCAATAAAACCCAAACACCACGATCACGGTCGCTAACAGTGCACCACACAAACCATACAAAAACCCAACATATAAGTAAGGTCGTTGAATAAAGCTGTCGGTACCACCAATAAGCTTGAGTACTGAAATTTCATCACGGCTGTGTTCAACCGTCATACGAATCGAGTAGCCAACAATCAGATAAACCGCAGCAGCAAACAAACCGGTCAGCAACAGCACCAAGCGCTTAGCAAGCCCAGCCATAGTATGAATGCGCTGAATCCATTGCAAATCCAGTTGCACGGTATCGACTTCGAGTAGCATCTTAAACTGTAGCGCCATGTCTTGTAACACCATGCTCGATTGCTTGGTCATATACGGATAAATTTCAATCACTACTGGCAATGGGTTTTTTTGCAAAACACTCACCACACCGGCAAATCCAGTGCGCGATTCAAAATCTTTTAATCCCTCAGCAGGAGAAATAAGCCTAACCCCGGCAACGTCTGGGCGCTGCCGCAGGTGGGCAGCAAGTGTTTCTGCAGTAGTCATATCGACGTGCTCGCGCAAAAAAATAGTCAGCTGAGTACCGTGACCGAGACGTTGACTCAAGTGTTGCATATTTTTCAAAACTACGAATAAACTCATTGGCAATGCGAAAGCAATTGCAATCACAGCGAGCGTCATCAAGCTGATCATTGGCGCACGACACAATCGACCAAGCCCCGTCACCATGGCATACAAATGTTGCATGCATAACATTTGCCACGGGGTCAGTAACAATGGTCGCTCTGCGCCTTCAGTCGAAATCGATTTTTTCCCTTGTCGTCTACGTCCCATCACTGATCAATACCCCTGCTTTTAAGGTAAGAATACGATGCTTTAATCGAGCAAGTAGTGCTAAATCATGGCTCGCAAGCAGCACACTCACACCGACTTGATTAAACGCTTTAAACAAATTCATAATCTCTGCTGACAACGCTGGATCAAGATTACCAGTGGGCTCATCCGCCAATAACAACGCCGGCTTATTGACAACCGCGCGCGCGATACCGACCCGCTGTTGCTCGCCACCAGACAATTGACGGGGGAAGCATTTTTCTTTTGCCAACAAACCAACTTTGTCGAGCGCTGCACGCACGCGACGGCCGATCTCCTGATGTCTAAAACCGGCAATAATAAGCGGCAAAGCAACATTGTCAAACACCATACGCTCATTGAGTAACTCAGGGTTTTGAAAGATCATGCCGATGTCGCGTCGCAAAGTTGGAATGTGTTGTTTGACGGTTGAAATCACATTGCGCCCATTAACATAAACTTCGCCGGTGCTACTGCGCTCAATGCACATAATCAACTTCAACAAGGTACTCTTACCAGCACCTGAATGACCGGTTAAAAAAGCCATTTCACCCTTATTAAGTTCGAAGCTGACTTGTTTTAAAGCCTCATGACCACCGCGGTAGCGCTTGCTAACGTTGACAAATCGTATCATGTATCCTCATCAAATAGTGCAGCTACAAAATCATTGGCTGCAAAAGGTCGCAAATCATCAATTGCTTCACCGACGCCAATAAAATGTAGTGGCAGCTGTAATTGCTCAGCAAGCGCAAACACGACACCGCCTTTTGCAGTACCGTCTAACTTCGTCAAGACTAAGCCAGTGACACCAATAGCGTTATTAAACTGTTGCGCCTGGTTGATCGCATTTTGGCCGACACCAGCATCGAGCACCAATAAAACCTCATGTGGTGCTTCGGCATCGAGCTTCGCTAGTACGCGTTTGACTTTGACCAACTCTTGCATAAGGTGATCTTGGGTATGTAGTCGTCCTGCAGTGTCAGCGATCAAGACATCAATGTTGCGTGCCTGTGCTGATGCAAATGCATCGTAAATCACAGAAGCGCTATCAGCACCTTGTTGTTGCGCAACCACCGTCACCTCATTGCGCTCACCCCAGACACTGAGCTGCTCAATCGCCGCGGCACGAAAGGTATCACCAGCCGCAAGCATTACCGCATGACCTTGCCCTTGTAGATACTTGGCAAGCTTACCGATTGTGGTGGTTTTACCAGCGCCATTCACCCCAACCATCAAGACCACATAAGGCCGCTTGGTTGCTGCGATCTGTAACGGCTGCTGGCATGGTGTGAGCCGCTCCAGTAATAATTCACGTAATGCCTGATAAAGCGCTGCGCCATCTTTACACT
>CAWUKA010000003.1:0-47818 GCA_963922965.1 uncultured Gammaproteobacteria bacterium
GCAATTAACAGGCAGGTTAGTGTAGCACTTAAAGTGTTTGCTATGTAGTAAAAGCCCTAGGTTATGCGATATTTATTTGTTTAAATGAAGCGCACTAGGCCTGACTTTTCGGGCATCAAGTCCGGTTTGTTCTTGATTGCTTGGGAATAGATGCCATAATAGTTGGCACAGATCGCGCCACTCAACACCACATTCCGCAGGATTTGCCGAGTAAAATCGTCTTGCTCACCGGCCCGCGCCAACGTGGTAAAACCACTCTCGCTAAGCAGCTGACCGGCTCATTTGATTATCTCAATTACGATACTGCTGAATCGCGCATGATACTGCAGGTAAAGAGTTGGGATCGCTCAAAGGCGTTGATTATCTTCGATGACCTACACAAGATGAAGCAGCAGAAGCGCTGGTTGAACGGTGTCTACGATACTGAGGTGATTCCACCACAAATCATTGTTAGCGGCAGCGCGCGCTTGAATACTTATCGCAAGCTGAGTGACTCATTAGCCGGCCTTTTTTTCAATTTCGCTCGCATCCTTTTGATGTGCAAGAAGTGATTCAGCATGATAGCGCAACTGAAGCTGAAGTGTTCAATAGGTTGTGGGCTTGTGGTGGTTTTCCCGAACCTTATCTCAAAGGAGAGGCGTTTTATAAACGCTGGCGTCGTAGTCATCTCGATATTATTTTGTGGCAAGACTTGATTGATCTTTATTCGGGCCGAGATATTCAAGCCATTGAAACACTAGTTCACTTATTAAAGCAGCGTGTTGGTGCCAGTGTTTCTTATACGAATCTAGCTCGCGATTTAGAGTGTGATGCAAAAACGATAAAGCGCTAGTTGTAGTTGTTAGAAGATTTATACGTGATTTTTCGGGCCATACCGTATCACAAAAAAATAGCCTGTTCATTATTACGCGAGCCAAAATTTTATTTTTATGATCATGCGCGAGTTAATCATGACGATGGTGCTAAGTTGGAGAATATTGTTGCTTCTGCACTATTGAAGCAGTTACAGTTTCTCGAGGATACTCAAGGTGTACAAAGGTGTACAAACGCAGTTGTATTATCTACCCACCAAAGATGGTAAAGAATTTGATTTTTAATTTGTCTTGATGAACAGCCAACCCATATCATTGAGGTTGAAACGACTACAGCAGGATTGGCTCCTGCTTTTGATCATTTCAGTCAATTTTTACCGGCTGTTCATCAATTACAACTGGTCAAAGATACTAAGCGTAAAAAAACCTATCCAAATGGCGTTGAAATCGGCGCACTGATCCCTTGGTTAGCCACATGAATTTAACTGCAGTATCGTGATGCTGTGATGGTTTTATTTTTAGTCGAGCTTGTTTATCCTGATCTGATTATAAGTCAATTTTTACTAGTGGTTAGTAAATTATAATTTATTAAAGATTTTAAGCGTGAAGTATTTGTTCACATGAGCTCGAAAATCAAAGCAAATTTCTCACGACTTAAGCCAATGCTAAGTGAAATGCGCTTGACCCTATTAGGGTTTGATGATGGCTTGAATTGTTGTTTGTAATCCTTCTAATTTAATTTCTTGTCGTTTTATTTCGGCATCAAAAAGTTGATTAAAACTATTCACCGTTGTTGGTAAAGTACAGTTTGGTTGTAGAGCAATATAGGGTCGTAACTGTTGGTAGCTTTGATCAGTACGACTACTCGTGCCGATTGTTTTTTCTTTTGCGGGGTGATGTTGTTGTAAAATAGTTTGAACAGCGTTTTTACCATTTCGTAGCAAGCGTATTTTTGTCTCTTTAAAACTAATTTTTCTCTGCAAGAATCCGACTGTATCTGCTGTCAACACACCCTCGGTCAAGAGTTTGTTGATGCCAGTTTCTAATAATTCAATTTTATCTTGATTAGCTGGGCCACCGAACAGGACAGTTTGGTATTTAATAATATAGTTGGTCAATAATTTGATAATCTTATCAAAGTCCTGTTTAACTTGATCTAAGTTTTCAGGACCATCAGCATAGTACTGTTGCGATAAGTGCTGAAGCGGGAAGTAATCACGAGAGGTATCAAAGGTTTTATATCTTGGTGTTGGTGTGCGTCCCAAAATTGATCTCATCATCCAATACTTCAACAGCAAATACGTTGGCTTAAATACCAAATGCTGTGCAGCAAATAAAATATTGATGCAGATGGCGATAGCGTTAGCGTAGTTGAGGAAAGCAAGTGATAGTGTTGACAAACTCATGCTTGACAGCCCAGCACTTAGGGCTCCTCCTGCGAAGACGACACCAAATGTCATCGCAGCGAGTATTGCGATGCTATTGAGAAGCAACTCTAATCGGGTGAACTGATTATAATGAATGTTGTAAAAAAAAGTACTGAGAAAACCAGCAGCAAGAATGATATTAGTCAGCACTAATAAAATATCTTGGATGAGAAGATTACTCAAAACGACAAGCGGTGTAAAAAACACCAATAAAAATGCTTTACTTAACCACGCAAGTCCACTCTGCCAGCGTTTGAAAGAGTAACCTTGTAACTTCTCTCGCCAGCGGTTGCGTCTATAAAAAGGCTCCAGTGATAGCACAATCTTTACTCCTAACTGGGTGGCGATGTAGCACTTTGTTTGCGATGTTAGCAAGAGTATTGGCAAAGGGCAATCAAGCGACTATGGCGTGTCTCGGTAGCAGTTCCTCATCGAGGCAGTGGGTGGATTGTCCCCCGGCTTTACAAGGCCTTAGTATACTGTGACAGCCGCTTTTTTGTCGTTAAGGTTATTTGTGGTCAAGAGAAGTAGCCATCTTTATAACAAATGACGCAAATATCGCGATCAGGCTGGCGTTGTTGCGGTTTTCGCTGCCGCTGCTGATGTAGTTTGCTGCAGCGCTTGACCCTGTATCGCAACGTGGCCACTGCGACCCGCAACTTGACCTTGGACGATTTCACAAATCGGGATTGATTCAGGCTTGCTGAGCAGCTGCTCGGCGTAGTCATCTAAACGGATAAAGTTGACTTGCCGTTGTTTGAGCTCTGTCAACAAGCTATCGAACCAAGCCAAGTGCTTGATGCCTTCGAGTTCAGCATGAAGCGTCAGCACGTTAACGCCATCTGTTAATTCAGATAGATAGTGCTGTGACAGGTGACTCAGTGAGCTACGCCGTTGTCTCAAGCGCTCATCGAGTGTTGCTAAAGTGGTTGGAATTTGCAGGGTATCAAAGGTATAGATGCCAATCTTAGGGAAGAATGGGGAGTGACCGCGACAGTCACTCGCGTAAGCCATATCAGCAAAATCGTTGCAGTGCAGGCTATGGGCGTTGGCCTGCCAACCGGCAGCACCAATCGCTTTAGCCTGTTCACCAAAGACTTTGTCAAATTCAATCAAGGCAGCGCCGTACAGCGCAGAGACATCATCAAATTGCAGCTTATGCAAGTAATCTTGCCAGCGTGTGTGGTCATAGCTGTGTATACCAACTTCAAAGCCGGCATCACGCGTGGCGCGCATCAGGTCGGCGTGTTTTCGAGCGATGTGTGGGCCGCGCCGTAATAAGCCATTAATCAAACTGCGGATGCCATAAATACCAGTCACATTACTGCGAGTTTTGCTAAAAAAACCGCGCCGAAAAATACATTTTATGGTTTTGCCAGTATTGTCTGGTCCGAACGAGAATAGAAACGTGGCCGGTATATGGTGTTTGTTGAGGAGGGCGATTAAGTTCGGTACTCCGCGCCGGGTGCCTTTTTCAGTATTGACGTCAATTTTGAGGGCGATAGTCTTCATGGATACACTAGGCTAATTGCTAAATTTCGAGGCTTCAGTTTAAGGATTTAAGCCTCGATCTGCAAGGTTTATGACCTATTTTCGGCTAATGCTGCTCACTGTTAGCCTTAGCGTCATGCCGGTGCCAATCCACTTTAGTTATTCGTGTAATAACGTTGCCGCAAGTATTCGATCAATTGCTCGCTCGCAACCCGCTCTTGCTGCAAAGTATCTCGGTCTCGCACAGTGAGGGTATCTTTATTGCTAGTGTCGTCATCAGCACCAATGGTTTCAAAATCGATGGTGATGCAGGCGGGGGTGCCAATTTCATCGTGGCGTCGATAAGCTTTGCCGATGTTGCCAGTATTTTCTTGTTCGATGCGACCCCAGCGTTGTTGCTTTAGGCTCTGGGTGATTTTGTCGGCATACTCAACTAACTCGGCGCGATTCTTCGCAAGTGGCACCACTGCAGCTTTGACTGGAGCGAGGTGCGGTTTTAATTGCAGGACGACACGTTTGCCATTATCGAGTTGTTGTTCGTGGTAAGCTTCTGCGAGTACCGCGAGTACACCGCGATCAACCCCAGCTGAAGGCTCGATGATAAACGGCACGAACCATTGTTTGGTCTCGATATTTTGTACCGCCAACTTACTGATGCTGTCATTATTGGGTTTAACCTTGGCAGAAACATTCAATTGTTGTTGGTTTTTGGTGTGCGAACCCAAATCATAGTCGGTGCGGTTAGCAATGCCTTCAAGCTCCTCTAAGCCGTGTGGAAAGCGATAAAGGATATCAACCGTGGCTTTTGAGTAATGCGCGAGTTCATTGGCGGTTTGGGGTTGTTGTACTAAGTTATCACTCGTCAGCCCTTGTGCCTGCCACCACTGTAAGCGCCGTTGCAGCCAGTATTGGTGCCAGTCGTCATCCTCGCCAGGTTTAACGAAAAATTCAATTTCCATTTGCTCGAATTCACGGACTCGAAAAATAAAATTACGTGGTGTGATTTCATTCCGAAACGCTTTGCCAATTTGTGCAATGCCAAACGGTAACTTGGGTGATAAGCTATCCATGACATTTTTAAAATTCACAAAAATACCTTGCGCGGTTTCAGGCCTGAGATAAGCCTTAGCTTTGTCATCAAGGACGGGACCAACGTTGGTGCTAAACATTAAATTAAAATCACGCGGCTCAGTTAAGTTGGTTGAGCCACAGTTTAAGCACTTACCTTCAGTCAGAAAGTCAGCGCGCCAACGACTCTTGCAATCGCGGCAATCAATCAATGGATCAGTGAAGGTGTCTTCATGGCCAGAGTGTTGCAATACGGTTTGATGCATGAGAATACTGCTGTCGAGGCCGTATATGTCATCACGAGCGTAGACATTGTCTTGCCACCAACTTTGTTTCAACTGTTGCTTAAGCTCAATGCCAAGCGGGCCGTAGTCATATAAGCCTTGTAGGCCACCGTAGATTTGACAGCTCGGAAAAATAAATCCGCGTCGCTTACAGAGCGCGGCTAATTGTTCCATGGTGGTTACTGGCATACTAGTATCCTGAGATTAAGTGCTTGGTCCAGCAACTGCAGCTGGTGCGGGTTGGGCTAGCCATTCAGCGAGGTTTAGTTCACCAAGGTAAGCGATAGTATAGCCTTGCTCTTGAAGTAGTTTAGCAAGCCCTTCATGCGCTGCATTGCTGATCGCTGCCGCTGCTGCTACACCTTCAGGTGGCTGTGGTGGATAACCAGTGATGTGAAAACTGATTTCGTCGGCTGGAATCCCTTGTTGGAGCAGCTCAGTACCAATATGTTGATAGAGATCTTTTTCTTGCAATTGATGCTCGGCAGTTGAATAAAATCGGTACTGGCCCATAACTTTATGCGTTGTCACCCCGTCATCACTCATTGTCACTATGCCTGCTGCTAATAATGCGCTGATGTGTATCGCATTGGTGTTGGCGACAAAAATGATATCATCTCCTGGATATCTAGTCTCAAGCTGCTCTAGAATATGTACGAGTTGTTGCTGCTTCTCGGCCAAGTCACCTAGCATGGCAGACCAAGCTTCGCAAAAGTTTTCGTAGCTGAGGTCAATTGAAAATTTTACACCACCGCGCTGGTTGGCACTCAGTAGCGATACGACATGTTGGTAAAACCATTCGTCTGAGCTAAGCTCGTCGCCTGCGGCTACATCTTCAGCAGCTTGGACTGGCTCCTCAGTAGCTGCTCGTTCAGCACCAGCTTCTGCGGCTAACTGCTGCTTGAGTTCTTTTAACGAGCCGGCATCGCAGCGGCCGCTATTATGATAATCACGACTCAGCCGTGTGATCTGAGCAATGAGTTCGCCGGTCCAATTTATCTGAGTGGGGTTGAGCAGTTGATTTAGCTTTTGAATCGTTGCGGCATGCTCAATCTTTAAAGCTGAGCCTAGTGAAAAAACTTGAATCGGCATGATGTTGTCCTCTATTTGTTGGCTAGTATTGTCTATTTGGCAGGGTAACAAAAGCATTGCGGCATGTAAAAGGTTTACGCTAGTTTTCAGCGTCTTGCGCTTAGTCTACTATTAATAACATCAAAACATTGTCTTATCAGCAGGGGATTGTTAATGGATTATACAACTTTAGTGATTTATGGTTTACCGGCCGTTTTTGTCTATCTTTGGTACGTCAGCATCGTTGGTAAGCGTAATAAAGCCAAAGAAGCCTTGTCAGGCATCGATGTGCAGTTAAAAAAGCGCTCAAACTTAATTCCCAACATTTTAAAAATCGCGCAGAAGTTCATGGAGCACGAACAATCATTGTTATCTGAGATCACTGAGCTACGCAGTCAGGCTACTCAGCGCTACGACGAATTGGATAAGACCGCTGTACAGCAGCACTTTGCTGCGGCTGAACAGCTGGCCTCTAAAATGGGTCAGCTTATGATTGCGGTTGAAGATTACCCTGATTTAAAATCCGACCAAACCATGTTGCAAGCTCAGCAAACTTATAACGAAGTGGAAGCGCAAATTGCTGCGGCGCGGCGGTTTTATAATTCAGCGGTTACTGAACTGAATAACTCAATCGAAATCTTCCCCGGTAATTTGATCGCACGCTTAGTAGGTGCTAAGCCAATGCCGTTTTACGAAGCTGATGCGGCAGCGCGAGCGCCAGTTGATGCTGGTGATTTTTTAAAGTAACTCATGGGCCAATGACATAGACCGGTTTCAGGTCGAACTGAGCAGTCACAAGCATCGCCACAACGTTTTCTTGAGTTGTTCGAAAAATCATTTGCACCACATTACCAGCAATATATTCAACACGGATCCATCGCTTTGAAAAACAGCGCCAACTAGCGCTGCGTATTTTTAGGTTGCGCCGTAGCGTGTCAGTTGTGTTTGGTATCGTGCTTGTTGTTAATTGTTGTGTTTGTTCTTTTAAATCAGCAATTGATGAAGATGCTCTGATCGGCTTCGCTATCATGTTCGGTTTAGTGGGCTTTGTCTTAGTTAGTTGGTGTTACCGACCGATTAAAGCCCATAACACATCGGTTAAAGCCTGTATCTACCCACATGTGTTTTGCTATTTTGGTGAAGGTTTTATTTATCTACCGACTAGGATCGATACTATCAAGCGGTATCAGGGTTCTGAATTGATCCCATCATTTACTACGAGAGAGTGGGCATGGTAATAAGAGGCGACGGCGAACGGTATTTAAGGGTATTGTGATTGCGTTTTCCGCACACAACAAATTCACAGGCAAAACCATTGTTGTGACTAATGCTGGTACAATTGGTAATTGGCTGCAAGGCTAAGTAAAAAACTAGTTGAGTGACTTAGAATAAATTCAACTTGAAGATCCAGTGTTTAAGCAACGTTTTCAAGTCTATGTGAGTGATCAAATTGAGGCACGTTATTTGTTGACCACAAGTTTTATAGAGCGTATTTTACGGCTGAGATTCTTGTTTCGGAGTAATAAAATTCAATGTAGTTTTTACGACGACCGGTTGTTATTTATGATTGTAAGTAAAAAAATCGTTTTGAATTGCGCTCTATATTTAAGCCAGCAACTTTCGTCAATGACATCAATACTATCTTACGCGAGATGCAACTATTGTTTCAGATGATTGATGTGTTAAAGCTGGATGCAATTACAACAGTGTAGGTGTAATGCTGCTACGCTCAATGGTGCCCGGCCAGCATGCTTGTTGCTGA
Source organism: uncultured Gammaproteobacteria bacterium (assembly GCA_963922965.1). Classification (GTDB taxonomy): domain Bacteria; phylum Pseudomonadota; class Gammaproteobacteria; order CAWUKA01; family CAWUKA01; genus CAWUKA01. Next base: position 7,916 of record CAWUKA010000003.1, read on the forward strand.
GTTATGTTGTTAGTATGTCTACGCAAGTGCAATTATCCCTTAATCTTCCCTTAAGCTTCCCCTGTTATGCTGGTGTTTGATCGTAGCTAGACTAACTCAAATCGTTATTATTTTACCGTAGGGGATTAATTCATGGTCTTAATGTTCATACTGTCACTATTTCTGATACTAATATTATTCGGTTATTCGTGGTACGTATCGATTATCAGGAAACGTAATAAAGCTCGAGAAGCATTGTCAACTATCGACGTTCATTTAACAAAACGCTCTGATTTAATACCTAGCGTTTTGAAGATTGCACAAAAATATATGCAATTTGAGAAGTCACTGATGATGGAGATCACTGAACTGCGTAGCCAAGCACAGCAGCATCACGCGAGAAACACCCAGGTTGATGTACAGAATTATTTTGCTACAGCCGAAGAGCTGGCTGCCAAACTAGGCCAGCTTATGGTTGCTGTTGAGAATTATCCAGATTTAAAATCAGATCAGGCAATGCTGCAAGCACAGCAAACCTATACTGAAGTTGAAGCACAAATTGCTGCGGCGCGCCGGTTTTATAACTCAGCAGTGACCGAACTAAATAATGCTATCGAAATTTTTCCTGGCAAACTAATTGCACCTTATGCTAATGCTGAGACAATGCTGTTTTATCAGACTGACAGTGCAGCAAAAGCTGCAATAGACGTCGACAACTACTTTAACTAAGTTATTCGCTTTATGGATGAGTTACACATACCTGAGGTAGGTTATTCTTTAGTGTCCCAGTTTTCGAAAGAATCTTATGTGCCAGTTCGGAGCGAATCTATTAATCTCCCCAAAAAACACAGTCGACTTCAACATTGTGATTTTCCAGAGTTATTCGAAAAGCAGTTTGCACCTTACTTTAGTAGACATATTTATCCCTACATTGGGAATTTAGAACAGCAACGACAACAAGCAGCAGTTATATCTGGTAGACGTTTTAAAGTATCTAGTGCACTTGCTCTCTTTCTGCTGATATTTGCTTTTGCTACTTTTATTTACTGTGGCGATATCGGTGTTGATATTGGTGATGTGGTGCAAGGTTATTCGATCGTCATTCCTGCGCTATTTTCTTGGTGCTATTGGCCGATGTATCATTATAGAAAAAACCTACAAGAATCCATTTATCCAAAAGTAATTGCCTTTTTCGGTGATGAGTTTACTTATCAGCCAGAAGTTGCCCCCAGCATTGAGTCATACTATCTATCGAATCTGATTCCACCGTGCAATGTCAAATCAACCGAAGATTATGTCAAAGGGAATTATAAGAAGGTTGCAATCGAATCTTTTGGCTTACATTTAACCAGGCATGTTACAAACGGCAAACATACGATTGAGGAAACTGTTTTCAGGGGGCTAATTATTGCTTTGTCATTGGCTAAAAATTTTACCGGTAAAACAGTCATTACTAATAATTTCAAGCTCGGCTTGCCACATCGGCTCGAGCATATCAAACTAGAAGACCCGCTGTTTAATCAATATTATTGCGTGTATGGTACTGATCAAATAGAGGCGAGGTGTCTGGTAACACCAAGTTTTATGCAGCGATTATTACAGCTGAGATCGTTGTTCAGTAATGCTAACATAAAATGTATTTTTTACGACAAGCAGCTGTCGTTTGCTATCGAAACAGGAAAAAGTCGCTTTGAATCTGATTCTAGGTTTGAATCAGAAAAATTTATTACTGATGTAACAAACATATTGCGTGAGATGCATTTGATTTTTCAAATTGTTGATGTGTTAAAGCTGGATGAGAAAACCATAATCTAATTGACTAGCACTATTGATGAAAAAACTCATAAAACAACTCGGTGTTGATGAACAAGGTTTTCTTGCTGGCTTTCCACAGCCATTTGCACCTTACTATCAGCAAGTCATCTTGCCGCTAGTGAACCAAATTCGTCAGCGTCGTAAGCTAAGTTTGCAGCGCTTTCTGATCATTGCGGTAGTCTTTGTGATCGTTGTTAGCATTGCTGTGAATGAGCTAATCCAGGCTTATCATCAGCGGCAACAGTTTTATGGCAAAGGTGCGGTTTTCGTCTCTGTTGCTGCGTTGCTCTGGTATGTCGCTTTGGCGCAGTTGCGGCGCTTTAAAGTCAATCTTAAAACCGAAATTTATCCATCTGTGTTTAAATTTTTTGACCCAGGTTATCGCTATCATGCTGATGGTTTGATTCCAATTGAACAGTTGCATGGTTCCGCACTGATACCCTATTACGATGATGGTCATGTTGAAGATTACATTTATGGTATTTATAAAGGCGTGCAGCTTGAATTTACCGAAGCAGTATTAAAAAAATTTATCATTGAAGACAAGCAAAAGCGCTGGCGAACGGTATTTCGTGGTTTTTTTATTGTACTAAGTTTGCCTAAAAAGTTGCACAGTCGTATCATTCTTGATAGAGATGCTGGTAAACTCGGTAATTTGGTTACTGACGTGTTCGGAAAAGCAGGCCGAATTGGTTTGAGCAAAGTGAAGCTTGAAGATCCGTTGTTTGAACAACACTTTGAAGTGTTTGCCAATGATCAGGTGGAAGCGCGTTATATTTTGACACCAAGCTTTATGGAGCGCTTGGTTCAGCTGGTTGACTGTTATGGCCGCGGTAAAATACAGGCGAGCTTTTATGATAACAGCCTAGTGTTGATGGTCAGTTCAAGTAAAAATCGGTTTGAACCATCCTGGTTTTTTAATCAATATACAATAAAAAAAGATATCAATTCGATACTCAGAGAGATGTATGCTCTGTTTCAAGTGATTGAAGTGCTGAAGCTACAAGAGCAAACTGGCTTATGATACAGCAACATCATTTTATTCAGCCGGAGCGGTTATGCAATTGTTAACAGAACGTTTACTACTGCGCGAATGGCAGTCTGATGATATTGACCCATTTATTACAATGAACCAAGATCAAGTGGTGATGCGTTATTTCCCTGCCTTGATGAGTGATAATGAAACTATCGCTACGGCTGAGCGACAAACTAATCAGTTCATTGGTTTTGTCGGTTTAAATGAGGTGACGTTTACTGCCGATTTTACGCCAGCGATAGAGATCGGCTGGCGACTTACACAGCATGCGCATGGTGTGGGTTATGCAACCGAAGCGGCAAAAGTAGTATTAAACTTTGCAAGGCAGCAGACGATGCTTGGTGAAATTGTTTCTTCTACCTCGGTTCAGAACCGTGCTTCGATCCGAGTTATGGAGAAAATCGGTTTAAATCATAATCCAGATGATGATTTTATCCATCCAAAATTGCCTACCGATCATCATTTAGCAAAACACGTTCTTTATCCGCTTAAGCTAGTGAACAATTAGCACTACTCGGTTAAGTCAAAAGCTGTTTATCCAATATCAAAAACAACCTGGCATTTTTATCTTATTTTAAAATTCTCACTATTCTATATTCTGTAGATCAACCACGAAAAATTGTGAATTTTCTCATGATACTACCGGATCAAAATCAACCCAGTGGCGATTTATTTCGCGAAGAATACACTTAGTTGATTAACTAGAATCATCCGTTATGCCAGCTTGCTGAAGCGATTGATTGGGAGGCGGTTGATGACATTGTATTAAGGCTGGTTTGACGCTGATGCCAGCCGAATGGCTAAGCCAATCCGATTGATTGCTGGATTATTTTTCTTCAAGCAACTATTCAGCATTGGCGATTGCAATTACACCGATCGTTGAGTGGAAAATCGGTATTAGCAGTATTTGTGCGGTGTGAGGTATTTTCAATATAAGTTTCCAATCCACGCGACGTTGATGACGAAATGGACAACCGGATAGCGGAACCCGATGCCGAGCGATTACTTGCGCTGAGGATTGAGTTGGGCTTAACGATCAAATGCAGTGATGTAAAGCGAGTGACATCGGTACCAGGTTCAGGGGAAAGCGTTCACACATCCAACCACTCCCAAAATCATGTCCAAACCGATTGAAAAACCCAGGCAACTAAGCAAAGTCACCGACTTGCTGGTCAAATAAAGTGATAACTATGTCGCGATGAAGCTCTGTTCAAAGTGAATAATGATGCTCGAGCTCAGCAATACAAAGGCAAATGGATGGACATTAGTCGATGCGTTAACTCAAACAGAACAACTCACTGGCGTGTGTCCGGCTTACGCATTTGTCGATAATGGCAATAAAGAGCATGGCGGAGTGACCACCACCGTGTATGTGGCGAGAAGGAAAAGACGTATGTCATGCGCTGGCTCAAGCAGTTAATGAAGCATCGTAGTGCAATTGAAGCGAAATGATTTGAAAGGCAGTCATGGTGATAAACTCAACGCACTCTTGACTACAGCGGAGACACAATCTACGCTTGATTCTCAAGGCAATCACGCTTATTGATGCTTATTGGCTACGCACAATTACTGGAGAGGTTAAAAAAATACTTGTAGTGATAGAGAAGAAAAATTTAATGAGGCCAGCTTGTGGGCTGATATATCTGTAATTCACGGATAACTAGCTAAATTTTTAAATGTGCCTTACTATAAAATCTAGCTTACTTATGAATGTTAGAATTTATTATTTGAATATTAAGCGGGATGTTTTCAGTAAATTTAATTGCTTGAAGCTTTGGTTTACTGATACCGATGTGCCATAAAAGCTGTTTAACCAGGTGTTTTTATCCCTTTATGTTGGCGTGTAGAGTTTATTTTCCAGTTTATACTTGGTATTACTCATACCCGTTAAGTGTATCCAGAATTTTTGTAACTGATGAGATGTGTAAAATTTGAGTATTTTTTGATACGCCTAATTTTCTTTTGATATTTTCTAGATGAGATTGAGCAGTTCTTCTTGAAATATTTAAAATTATACCAATTTCTTCTGCAGTTTTACCTTTGCTTGTCCAATAAATACATTTTAATTCGGCTAATGTTAAGTATGTTTCACCGTTGTAGCATTAATATAAAATCTTTTTATCCGTGTTGAAGTATGAAAATTTTCTATCTTTTCTGCTGCAATAGTGTTTGTATCTGGCTTATTATTACTTTGATTTGGAACAAAAATTAATTTTGAGTGATTAGTTGAGTCATCAATTAATTCTCTTGCTTGTTCATTAAAGTATAAGATAAATTTTTCAAAAATTTCTAAGTGTTGCACATAGACTTCATTAATACTAACGTTTGTTTTATGGGTTGCAAACTCAAATATTTCATGAAAATTTTTTGAAACGCGAATTAATGAAAAGCCATGGCACACGTCATACTCAATAGCAATATCACCTACAGTAGTATCTTCGCTTAGCCCTTTTACGTCCCATATGTATTCCATATCTTTTTGATAAAGCGAGCTAGCTTTGTCAAACCAAGAAATTTTATATAATTCCTGTGAATAAAACAAATTAATCAACTCAGGATGCGTGCATAAATCAATTCGAGATAAATCTTTATAAACCTGCAGGTATCTAAAAAATGTTAAATCAAGTAAGTCAAAAATAGGTTGGCAAATCACCTTAATCTGATTATGCGAGTTAAAAAAAATACTATTTTGCGGAATGATCAATACAGACATGTTAAATATATCAAAGAGTAGTAATAGTAATGGTGATTAATTAGCAAGATTAGTAATTCCAGATTCATAACTTTCACTTGATAAATACACTAACCTAATAGTCAAGCTTTTACTATCGTAAAAAATACCGATGCTGTAGCCGTTTTCGTTACGTGATATTTACGGATATTAAAAGATAGTTAAAAACGATCATATTTAATACTAGTAGCAACTTGTTCGCTCACCTGATGGTGACATAAGTTTAATGTTAGGTAGTAGCACGTGTCTAAGATACTTTATATCAAATTTTGTGATAGAGAATTCTGTAAATATCAATGGTAAATTAAGGAGAGGAAAAATTGTTATAGATTATTAGATCGACTATGATAAAATTTGCACCATTTTCACTTCATGGTCTATTTCAGCTTAGCGCAATCTTCTTAGTAGATGCTGTAGCAATTGTCTCAACAGATGGTGAGAAAGTGTCATCTATTATTTTACCGATACATGCTATTGTTTATGCGGTTGGCTTAACTTCAGCGCGTGCTACTGGCATGTTGATCAGCAAAAATTGTGGTATGCAAAAAGACTTGGAAATAGGACAACTGATTCGAGTAAGTGGGTTGTTATATTGTCTCATAAGTCTTGGTTTTTCAGCTGTTAGTCTGTTGGCGCAACCGATATTATTTTATTATTTCGATCAGCAGGTAGCACATCATATTAGTTATTATTTTGTTATTACTGCTATTGGTCTTACTCCATCATTATTAGTCTTTTCTGATTCACAGCTATGCTCTCAAGAAAAAGCAATGTTAATTCAGCCTAGCGTTAGTGCTCTTGTTTTTGGGCTAACAGGCTACTTTTGTTACTTATTCTGCTTTCGGTTAGGTTATAGCATGCCTTGGGCTGCTTTTAGTCCCACCATAAGTCAGTTTATAGGAGCGTTTACTCTAAAAATCTATTTATTGCGGCATCAGTATGAAAAATACGAGTTATTTAATTTTAGTCGAACTGAAGTTAGAGTTGGGTTTCAGCAAATATGGCATGAGTGGCGTTCGCTGCTGACAGAAAAGTTAACTGATTGGTGGCCATTTGCTATTTTGACTCTTAGTTGTCTCTTACTCAGTGAGACTGCTTTTGAAGCAATGCGGTCATCTATCCATCCGAGAGCAATTTTTGACATGATAGCAGATTATATAGCACATGCTCTTGTAATGCCGATTAATACCAATATTGCTGCGCTACGTAGGCTAAAGCGATTACCCCATTCTCATATGGATGAAAAGAAAGAACTTCTTAAGCAGAACCAATCGATTTTTAAGACTGCTAAACGAGCAGGTATTATTCTTGTTATCACATTTATATTGGCTGCGTATGCTCTGAAGCGACTAATGCAAAAGCTGCACTTAATCGATCATATTCAAGATAACTCATCAGAGCTTCACACTTTATTGACCTACTCCTTTTACGTTGCATCTTTAGCTAGTCCAGCTAAAACTATCTATTCAGAATTTTTGTATGCTTATAGTGGATATAGTCAAAAACTATTTTTATGACATATTTTATTAACAACTACTAATGCAATATTATACCCACTTACAATAGCCACTGGAGTACAACATCATGATACAGCTATTTGCGCTATTATATTAATTGGGTTTGCTGATAGTTTTAGTGGGGCATATAGTCTCCTCAAACAGGTTCTAGAGCAAACCAAGTATTTAGAAAAGCAGATGGGTATTGATCAGGATAGTATAGAAAGGTCAGACGACGAAAATCAACAGCAAGAGCAGCGTGAGTCGTACGAATTTAGTGATATTGCTGATGCTGATATGCAAACTAATGATCAAGTGGTTCTAGCATTAGAAAAAAATGTCATTCCGTCAGTTACAGTTACGATACTTGCTAATACTCCTGCTCCGATACGAAGTAGATTCAGCCATACTTTCTAGTCGCAGTCTTTTTATCCACTTGCAGCTGCGCCATTGGTAGAGGAATCGTTGCTCGAGCCTGAGGTATGTGATGATGAAAATCCAATACTTTACTAAAACCAGGAGTGTAGAGATTTTATCTGAGTACCAGAAGTATGAGTCATTTAGCCTATGGTGACACTAAAATCAAGATGTTACGAAAATCAAACTAGTCTACATGTATTTAAGTGCGCTATGGATTCGCGGTTTGGTCTGTTTGTGAATCTTAGAGTTTGTTGTTTGACAATTTAGTAAGACCTTTTGAATGAATTTTATTGCTTCAAAGTTTGGTTTGCTGATACCAATCCGCTGTAAAAGCTGTTCGGCAGCGTACCGCGATTCCTGCTGACTGAGTGGTTTCGTTATCATGTTGACCTCATTAATGGTGATTAGTTAAAAAAATCAACTAATGTCATTTTAATTTGGGCAGGATTTATGCGATACCGTAAAAAATACTGACTCTGCTTGGTGTAATTCAGTAACTACTACGGATAGCTGCAAAAATCGCTTTGTAAGTCTATTTTATCCCTCACTGTTTAATTAAAATAACTAGTCGATTACTGCTTTCAACTAAAAAGTAATAGTTAAGATTTAATAAATTGGTCTTCATATCTACTTTGTTGCTTTTCATAAAGTGTTGTTGACCCTTACTAAAAGGGAGTATTTTTATGAATTTTGCTTATACTGCTGCAGATTTTATTCGTTATCACCTTGAGCTTGAACAACGCTCAGTAAAACAAATTATCGAGACATTTAATATCCCAGTTTTATTAGTATCAGATTCTAGTACGATTATAGAGGCAAACTTGAAGGCGATTGAACTATTCGGATTTGATGTTGAGACACTCAAATCAGTTAATCTTGCTAAAATAATTAGTGATCTTAATCTTGAACAACCCAAAGCTGTCACTCAAACGCTGTATAGCGGTCAGGGTGATTGCTATATTGTAGAGTGGAATGCGCTAAAGCTGAATCGTGTGGTTTATGATAGTGGTGTCAGTAGCATCGTGGTTGGTGAAATTAAGGATCTCATAATTCGAAAAAAACATGATCATGATAAACTGCAAAATTTTATTGATTTATTTACTAATTTAGCACAACAACCTAACTTACTTGATACTGATCAATTTCATGATGAATCTCTACAACCGATGTTAAGCTGTTTACCTGGGGCTGCTTATATTAAAAGTAAAAAATACGGCTATACGCATAGTAATGAGTATATGTTAGAAATAATTTGTGGCATTGATACATTTAGAATTGTTGCTGGTAGAGACGATTATTATCTATGCGATCAAATTATTGGTAGGCGCTGGCCAAGTCAATTTATTAGCTCGATTAGGCTTGATGATATTCAAGTTGTTGAGCAGAGAATACCAGTGTTTAATAAGACCGAGATCCCATTTTTATCAGTTGATAATCAAGTCATTATTCAGTCTACCCGAAAAATTCCATTAACAAATCACAAAGGACAGGTAACAGGAGTATTTGGTTTTTCATACGATATTAGTGAACAAATCGATAGAGTTCGATTACTTGATATTTATCACAAATTCCATGATAGCAATGCCGAAGCAGTTAGTCACTTTATCAAACATGTTTTACGTGCTAAACAGGATTCCCCCCTTTATTTATTGACTAATATCGAATTGGTTTGTGCATTGTATTTAGCGAAAGGCTTAACTATGAAACAAATTGCGAGAATTCTTCTATTGTCACCTCGAACTATTGAGTCACATGTGAATAGAACGCGAGATAAACTAGAAGTTGGGTTCAAATCTGAGATCATTCAGCTATTTAATATCAAGTATAAACAAGTTGAGCTTGATTTTGCTTAAGTAGTGTTTTTTTGTAAATGCTACTGAATATATCATTTATATCAGAAAAGATACTTAAAATTGCTTTGCGCTTCGTTCGAGGAATGTTGTCAATTTGTCTGTTTTTACTTCTGTTACAATATAATAGTGCTGGTTAAATATGTTCTATCACTTCGATGCTTGGTTTGCTGAAACTAATTCGGTGCGATAGGTCTGTTGCTAATTGACGATAATAATTTATTTCAAATGTGTTTAAGTCTATTCTATTCTCTATGCTGATAAGAGCGATTTTTATCAGTGTCACAATCATTGTTGCTCTAATTGTAGAGTGACTACAGTTATAACTCACGGCTGATACTGTAAAATGTGCTTTGGATTGATTGATTTCAGATCAATGTTGGTTGCTCAACATAAAATAGCTTCATATATCAGCGTGTTTTTTCACGTGCAAATAGTTTGTAAGATAAACTAAAGTTAAAAATATATTTGCTATATTAGGTCTCTCAGTTATGAATGCGTCGCTAATTTTATTACTTAATCAACTCGGATGCTTGCCTAATACTGGTTTTAGTTTGTTGGGCTTCCGACTTGCTGGTAATAAATTTGAGGATGTGCCTGCCATGGTAAAGCCCCAAAAATTTATCACAGATGAACAGAAAATTTTCTTTGATCAATTACTAATAACTAGCGGTTGTAAAGACTTAAACTCGGAGTTTACTTATGCGAATCAAGTTTATGCAGGCTTGGTTAGTTTAGTTCATAATGCAGATCTTATTGATCAAACCGATTTTGATATACCGTGCGAGACTGTGAATTACACAGAGTTATTTCGTGATCAAGATTAAGCAGTCGTAAAAAACAGGAGGTGATACGTATCCTTGATGTTCATCTTTTCGCTAGTGGCGAATGGCGTGCTTACGTTTTTTCTAAATCTCCTATGTGTCAGAATGCGAGTGTTATTATTGATACGATTTTTACTGATTAAGATATTACAAGCTCCTCAACCTTAGAGTTAGCATCATTGTTAGCAAGGGCAAAAGTTGAAGAGACATCAGCTGATTGGCCAAGACAGTTATATTTTAGAGGGTGAATACAGTGGTGCTATTCGACTATCTAATCGCGAAACAGAAGTGCTGTTTTACTTACTAAGCACTAAAAAATTACCTGAGATCGCCTCATAGCTCGCTTTGTCGAAGCGAACAGTCGAGTCGTACAAAAGCTAGCTTGTGTAATAAGTTTAATATTAATACTGTGGCCGAGTTGCTCGATCGTGCAATTGAGCTCGGTTGCATGAATATGCTACCCAACTCAATTTTACCAACACAACTACACTAGCACTGAAGGACTAGATAGCGCATGGCTGAGCTAGCTCTGTGTTAATGTGCGTTTGCTTACGCTGGCGTTATGGTTAAGGCAAGATGCAGTATTTTATTGGTGTTTTCTACGTTGTTCTGTTGCTCAAGCTGCATTTTGAGAAAATCAAGCAGCGCTTTTAATTCATTGTTGGCTTGTTGATTGTCCAAGGTTTGTTTTGGAAGAGGAGGTGGTGATGGATGACTGCCAGCTACCATTGATTGCTCAGTAAAGCCCTGTACTTCCTTGTACAAGTTGGTGTACTCCTCAATTTTGCTTTGCGACACTTGTAAATCGAAGCCTGCAATGGTTGCTGTGTCGTAATCAAATAAGTCTACTAAAGCAGACGTTGCTGCATCATTGTCGCTGCTGGTATCACCCATTAAACGCTTGATTTCATTTTCAAGATTGGTCTCGCCAGCAAATAATTCATCGGTATAGGTTCGCATATCAGTCAGTAGTTCATTTACTGCTGCCGCTTCTGATTCATTTAGATCGCCAATTACTGCGACACTAAATGACAGCTCTAGTTCTGATGTTTGTTCAGTGACAAGTTGTGCTGACTGAGTTGTCGCCCTGACATAGCTTTCATGCTGTCCCTGACGCAAATAACTACTCGATTCAGCAGACTGGACCCTGGCATAAGTCACTTCACTTTCTTGTTCAAAGTAGTCTGCTTTGATAGTGATGATGTCGCCTTCTTGGGTTGCAATAGAAAATTCAAGCTTATTCTCGATTGAGGAGCTATAGCGTTCCATACTCTCATAATGTGAGTAACTCGTTTGCGTGTGGCTTGCATATCCTGGTCTAGCAGGCTGATTGGCTTGCTGTGGCTGAGTTTCACTGCTTTGCTCAGTTGTCGCCGAATTCAGTGGTAGTGCTGTATGATTCGCGCCATGCACACGAGTCGGCAGTGCAGCTGGTAAGGATTGTGAATCACCGCTTGTTGCTCGCTGCTCACCAAGGCGTGATAGTAATTGATTAAACTGAGCGTGGTTTTTTCTGCTCGATAAACCACTCGCATCAATATACATGTTGGCCTCTCTACCGAAGTATGATGATGTTCAGCTATGCTGTCGGCTCGGGCTCGATAAACTTGAGTGATGGGGTGTTCGATTTTCACCGCTGTGTTGCCGGCTGTTTAGAGAACATATGGGCCTATTGTAGATTCTCCTAAAAATCAGTCTAGCATATAAAAAAGACATAAAATCAGATAGATAAGTTTGAACTGCATCACTGTTAATCACACGTCTGACTCAACTACTGCCTCATGCATGTTAGAGTTTGACAAAACTATATTTGTGATGAGGCTATTTTGTGTGAATTCAGCAGCTTATTCAGTTACCATCGCAAAACACACTGACTCATGGCACTAACCTGGTACATTATCGCCTTATAGCATTTTTTATTGAGGGTACAGAGATGACGTTAACCCGTTTTGCATGGCTGATCTTTAGGCCATACCGTTTTTATCTTGGCGCAATCATGTGTATCGGCTTATCTTGGGGTCTCTACAACAGTGCTTCACCTTACATACTCAAAACTATCGTCGATCAATTAGCTGAGGCTAAACCTATGGCAGTCGTTTACAAGCCTACTTGTACTTATGTAGTGTTGTATTTTTTGATGGCGATGCTGCTACGATTGCTCGATTGGGTAAAGTATAAAATCATGCCGCCGATCAAAAAAGACATCGCTATGCAGATGTTCAACTACATCAAGTATCACTCGCATGATTATTTCCAAAATAGCTTGGCCGGTTCGATCAGCAATCAGGTCAATGATATGGTGGTAAACTTGGAGTCATTGCTGAATCAAGCTGACGAATTCTTTGCGATCTTCTCCCAGTTTGTTAGTGCTATCATTGTCATGGCAATGGTTAATGGCTTATTTGCTACCGCGCTGGTTTGTTGGTGGCTTTGCTTTATCGGGATATCAATGTGGTTTAGTCGACGAATTTTATTGCTATCAAGGAAAACATCAGCTTCTTATTCGCGTTATTCTGGTATGTTGGTTGATATCTTAGCGAATATTGCCAGCGTGCGCTTGTTTGCTCGCTTCCAATATGAGACGAGTAAACTAACCGAATCAGTTGACGATTTGGTGATGCATGACCGTAACATGTTACGTTATATTATTATCATGCGTATGATGCTGGATATTGCGTCAGTGTGTTTGTTGTTTACCATGCTTTATCTATTGATTTACTTATATCAAGTTCGGCAGGTCAGCATCGGTGATTTTGTCTTGATTTTGATGGTCACGGTAAGCATTTTTCAAGGTATGTGGTATCTAGCAAATAAAATCGTTGATGTTTATAAAAGTATCGGTAAGTGTCATCAAGCCATGAGTTTGCTTGAGGTCAAGCATGGCTTGGCTGATTTAATTGATGCTACACCACTCGTTGTTCGCCGTGGTGATATTACTTTTAATAGCGTTAGCTTTAGCTATGCTGCTGCGACCAAATTATTTTTAGATACCTCAGTCACGATCGCTGCTGGGACCAAGGTTGGTTTGGTCGGTTACTCTGGTAGTGGGAAAAGTAGTTTTATCAATCTAATTTTGCGGCTATACGATCTCAATGCTGGTGAGATCTTAATTGATGGTCAGAATATTCAAACTGTGACTCAGCAAAGTTTGCGCGAACAGGTTTCCATGATCCCACAAGATGTGAATTTATTTCATCGTAGTTTAATGGATAATATTCGTTATGGTGATGTTAGTGCTAGCGAACAGCAAGTGATCGCAGCAGCGGGAAAGGCTTATTGTCATGAATTTATCAGCCAGCTTGAGCAAGGCTACGAAACTATCGTTGGTGAGCGTGGCATTAAATTATCCGGTGGTCAGCGCCAGCGTATTGCGATAGCACGCGCTTTACTAGAAAATGCACCGATTTTGCTATTGGATGAAGCCACTAGCGCGCTGGATTCAGTCACTGAGAAGTATGTGCAAAAAAGTTTGCGGGTAGCGATGGAGGATAGAACTGCGATCATCATTGCTCATCGACTCTCAACCTTGCTCGAAGTTGATCGTATTTTAGTTTTTCAGCACGGTCAGATCATCGAAGATGGTAGCCATAACGAGTTAATTCAAATCAATGGTCACTACGCTAGAATATGGGCCATGCAATCAAATGGTTTTCTACCCAGCGATGACGTGAGTTAGCTCTATTGTGCTTAATCAGCTTTGACGATGCATTGCCAACGTTTAAATTGACGCAGCAGCTTGTGCTTGGTAAGCCTCAACTGGATGTTGCCATTGCTTTTCTACCATGACGCTACGCCATTCACTGATGAGCTGACGCTCCACGCTGGCTTCGTTAGCGGTGATGATGTGTGGGTGTTGTTGAATGTTAAGTTTTGTTAGCTCAGCTTGAACAGCAGCAATCTCATCTTTGGTGGGTACAATGACATAAGCAATTTGATAGGTAAGCGCGATTGGGTCCCGTAAATCAATGACTTGACCGAGGCCAACCCAAAAACCGTTCTGGTTGGTTATATATTTATAAGCTCGGGCTTGAAATTCAACAGCGCGCTGATCAAGTGCAATCACGTAGTTACCATAAGCAGATTCCGGTTTTGTTGAGAAAAATGCACCAGGAAAACTACCACGGTGATCCATGCTAATGCCGGCATTGATCATGCTGGCAACATTGGCTGGCTCTCTAGTTGCATGATAATAGCAGGGTAGGTTAATCGACTGGCCGTGTTGCAATTGTTGCTGATGCTCTCGATAGCGAGCTTGAATCGATTGCATATGCGTCTCACTCTTTCCATTACAGAGTGCCAGCACATGCTCGACTAATCCGATATCATCGTTGTAGCCGTGTTTCGCAACAATACGACCATAAAATTGGCTGTTGACTCGTTGGCGTAGATATGCGACCTCAGCGCCACCACTACGTAAGTGATTCATCAGCCTATGCCGAGTTGACAGCGGCATCTGTTGCAGCAGTCGTGCAACTAAGTTTTGATAGCGACTGCTTGCACTTAGTGCTAATACCAGCCTAATATTGTCGGCAAGTTCTACTATGTGAGCGATGATATATTGATTTTGGTCGCTAGATAATTGCTTACCATCAACAAGACTTTGTATGATAACTGCTACTGGATTTAATTTTGGCTTGAGATCAATGGGCACAGGAAATTGCTCTGCTGCAGCCAGCACTGCGGGCGTTTCAGCGCTATGGCTCATCTTAGCCACTTGCTGTGCTTGATCACGTGTTTCAAACACGTAACCCGCGATGTCTTTTTGAATAGCTTGCCCTTGTGCTTGACTAATCAATGCGGCTTCACTGGTAGCCTCATTATCATGTGTCAGCGGTTCAACAGCAGCTATGATTGCTTGTTGGAGTGCTTTGAAGGTTGGGTCAGCTTCAAGCGCCGTAGTTAACTCACCGATAGGTCGCGTATCATCATCCCACAGAGCCAGGAAAGCTCGGTGCTTTTGACTATCCAAGTCCTGCATAAACGCGACAACTGCTTCTCTCATGTAGCGACGAGCAACTTCGATTGGCTCGATAGCAAGTTGAATGTATGCCAAATCACCGTGAAACGCTTCCCCCAGTTTACCTAGGGTACCAACTGGACAAGCAGGCTGATCGTTTGATAAGTGTTCACCGTAAAAATCAGGGTAAGGCTGTTGGGTAGCAGGGTTAAAACCGAAGCTACAGTGGGTGCGTTGAATACGACAGAGTGCTTCGACGAGACTGCGTATCCGTGCCTGTGGTGTGGTGAGTACCACTTTATCATCTTTTTCTAACTGACAAAGGTGGATTAACATCGCTAATAATTCCGGTAGCCGGTCACGCCACGCATCCGGTAAGCCGTCTTGTGGCAACCATGTTTTTAAGCGTCCCATTGCCCGTAGGGCAACGGTTAACTTTAGCTTCAGCTTTTGCTCAAATTGCTGTTGTAGGTGTCGTTCCATGACTTCTGTTTGTAGTATTTTATGCAAGTGTTGTTGTGTTGTTGTTTCAGCTTGTCTATGATCTTGATCGACTCTATCTCGATTTGACTTACGCTTCGCAGCACGCTCACTGATGATATCAGTGCATAACTGGCTTGGGTCTTTTAGTGTTTGCTGTAGCGTTTGTTCAAATTGACGGAACAAACGCTGTCTGACCTGAGGGCACGAACAATCAATTTGGAGTTCGCTGATATGCTTTGCAAGAGCGCGCGCGTTCAGTGTAGCCGAATGCCGCGCATTGGGATCATGGGCATTATGCTGATCATCAGCAAACGCTTGTGCTACATCACCACCTTGTCCACCACGAGCGGCTGGCTGGGTCACACCAAAAAGCTGGGCTATTGCTGGGGTAATGAGATGGCGGCCAAACTGATTCGCTTGTGCTTGCGTCAGGCTAAGCCCGTGCTGTTGCAGTGCAGCCAGAACTTGTAGATTCATCTGTAGTAAAATCGCATTTTCAACTAATGTCTTATTTTTATATCGAAATTGAATAAGTGCTTGGCTGTCGATGTCCGAGTTTGCAAGCAAAGCTATTACCTGATCAGAGTAATTTTTGGTAAAGCCTGTTATGAGTGTCTCGTTAATCGAGCGGTTGATGAAGTTTCGGCATCCTGCAGGTTCAGGATACCAGCGTCTAAATTCAGCAAACCATAATTGAAGATCATGAGGGTCATAATGAAGATAAAACTCAAGGTTTTCAATATCAGATCTTGCAATAACATTAGTATACTGACCCGCACTATTATCTGCTGACTGATTGATAGCCCTAGCTTTGCGTAGCATGCGAATAAGTTTCACATCAGTGTAGCTAACTGACGTGTCGGTTCCTTGTTCTAGCTTTCTCATCTCTGCACATAAAACACTTAAAGAGGGTACATAGTGATAGGCTAGAGCACGACGACGAAAAAAACCAAAGTTAGCTAAGCTATCGAGAAAGTCGCGATCAGCCGTTGTGATCACTTCTGTCTCCTCCGGTAATAACATCTTCAAGAGTAATAGAGCTGAGTTAGCATCAGTTGCGCTACCAGCCAGGTTTTCATGGCTACATGCTAGATCAGGTTGCGTGAGAAATGCTTTGATTGCTTCTTGTCGCGCAGGATTATTGCTTAGATAAATTTTATATAGATGCTGAATTGCTTGCTTGCAAAAGAACGAATTGAAGGTCGTTGCTAAATCCTCATTACGATCTAAATAGTGATTATAAGAGGGACAAAATATTTGGTCGTCACTAAACTTTATATAAAAGTTAAACTCACTGAACAGGGTGCTATTCATATATAGATAGACAGTTTGGTAGTTAAATTGACTGAATACGAGCTCAGCAGATAACAAAAATATTAGTGTAGTGGTTGCAATGATCCAGAGTGGTGAAAGCTGAAAATAAATTGCACTGAGAACAGCAATTGCTACCATATCGATCAGATGATAATAAAGTGCCCGGAGCAAACGCAGTGCCATTGGCTGACCGACTAGGGATAACTGGAGTTGGAAGCTTGGTGGTTTCTGCCACGAGTCAAATATGCGGTAAGCATAACAGCCGATAAAGAGCACGAGTAGTATTGGTAGAATAGTACTTAGACTGATCACACTTGGAATTGACAAACTTAACTCAACCATACTGAACATAAAAGCAAGGATCAGGATGAGCGATAGCGCAAAAAGTCCAATCCAGCTGGCGACACGGGCTAATTCATCTAGTCGTGTAACGTCTTCTCTTATAGGTAAGTTTTCACTGATAGCCAAGCCACTAAATATAACGAAAATTGGCGTGCCGATAATGGCACAGGCTAACGTAACACTCTGCAGGAATGTCACTGAGTACGCTAATGCAAAGAGAAAGAGTGTCGCACCACAGGCGGTAGCTATTTTTAGTACTATGCGTTTCAAGAGCTGCATCATTGAGTATAATTGTCCCTCTTGTTCATGCTCGGCTATTTGAGTGCTAAGCAGTTTACCTCATTTTTCTTAAGTTAATATTAAGGTTGGGTAGAATAGAGAAGCCGCTTTCAGCAAGTAAGTCTTTTTGCTGAGTGAGTAATTGAGTTTTGGTAACTATTGAGTATGAAATTGTCGGTTTTTTCAAGTTCACTGTCAAGGTTATCAATCTCCAGCGATTAATATAGTTTAGAGTCATCTGGCCGCATTGATGTCAAGACTATGATGCTTAGACTAAAAATTATTTTTTACAATTTTTTTTAATACCGCTGCAATTTTATTACTTCCTGCCCGCTTGAGTTGGGCTTGTTCGGCATAGCTAGACCATTGACTTGTTGAAGATTTGACAGTATCAATGATCTGATTCGCAGCTTGCAGCTTGATGCCAGAGACTTTTGCTAACTGTTGTAGTTGGTTTAAGCCCGGTTGTTTCCCCTCACCCATAATCATTGTGCAGTGTTCACCAGCAGGGCCGCTAGAAAAAGTTAAATCATATGCTGGAGAGACACGCCACTTACCGGTGCTATCCATGAGGAAAGAAAAGTTTTTTGCGTGATCATCTCGATTGTGGCTGAGAATATTAAAGGCACAAAGTCGAAATAGTTTTTCACACTCAGTAATACTGCCTGTCAAATGCAGTGTGGCTTTAATGATTGACTCATAATCAAGGCTTGGTAGCCGATGATTAGCATGCAATAAACCACTCACAGTGTGCATATGTGTCGATTCATTTTGCGTCCGATCGAAACGCTTTGAGCCAAAACAGACATCTTGCTTATCAGCAGGAAAGAGTTTTACAGCTGGCCGCTCAAGTCCGGCCGCGCTCGCCATTAAATTGTAAGCATACTCAATACGACCAATACTCTGGCTATCGCTCATAGAGGGAAATTTAATTAGCCAAGCTTCGTCATCAATAGTGAGAGAAACTTTTGGTCTAGCACCGGTTGAAGAACTATTAAGGTGTAGCAAGTCTTCAACAAATTCGTCTTGATCGCTTTGCTGAACTTGATAGATTTGTTTGGCAATAGCATCCAATTCATATGTTGATGCTGGTGCTAAATTTTCCATCACTGGTTCATAAGTTAATGTTCCCATACCGTGTTGACCAATAAACCTGAGTCGATCTAGCGGTGATAGTAACGCTGGATTAATTGCTAATCTTGTCAAATGGCGATCAAGTAGTAAGCGTCCCCAGCCATCTAGTAAGCTATGATTAAAAACAGCAAATAAACCATCGAATACCTGATTTTGACAGGCTATCAAACCAAGCTGTCGGGGTAAAGTAGATGGTGAAAGCTTGAGGTTGCGTTGCAAAAAATTTGTATCATGTTCAAAAAAAATTTCCTACCCTTTATCGCTAATTGGCCAACTAATATTTTTTTAGTGTGCGGAGTGTAGTAGACCAGTTGCCGTTGCGTAGCTGAAAACTTCATTCTCTATCTCGCTGTCTTGAGTCATCCTTCAGTAGCTCACCGAAAGTAACTGCATGCAGCATCGACTTGTCCATAAATAATTTATCAAAATCATCGAAAGCATTGAGTACGACAGCAAGTTTGAGTAATGACAGCAAAGGAATTTGGCTGATTTTCTCAAATTTCTTTAGGCTGGTGTAACTCACCCCAGAATGAGTTGCCAGGCTGCGCTGGCTTAGATTTAAGCTAAGACGTTTTTTCTGTGCTTAAGTCGAGATCTTTTTACTGACTTCATGAGGTGATTTAATTATAACTGACACTATAATATCCTTTAAGTGCTAAAATAGTCTATAAAAGCAGTCATAATAGCTATTAAAAATGAGTCAAGCTTGTCTTAATTCAGTTGGAATGTGTCTTCTTTTAGGTAATGTAAGCTGAGCTATAGTCACTAATTGAAAATTTAACTGGTTGAAAGGATCAGTACTTACTGCGGCTAATAGAGCTGTGCTGCAGTCCAGACCACTCGTAAAAATTAAATTTAGATTGAATCATCGCTATTAAAGACAATGATAGCTCATAGAAAACTGATGATACTGTGCTTGTCTGCACACAACTAGGCTGCCACGCCGCTGATGCGGCTCGCAGTGGGCTGAAGAGGAAAACGCCAATCTTAGATTTAATCACCGTTGTTAAAGACAATCATAGTTTGCGCAAAGCTGATAATCCGATATAGCTCATTACGAGTGAGCGCTAGCGAGCGTGGCAACCCAGCAAATATAATCATCACAAGCAATCATGAGTATCTTTGCCATCGGTTTTGCTTTGCTTTATCCAATCGTATTTGCGCGATCATTAACAATTTTCCCAGCGCTTAAAGGTACAGCCTCATCAGCAATTATGAGCGCAAGATACTTGATTTGTGCCTGGTTAACAGGGCTAACGACTAGATTGTACGGTAACTCGGTATTGAGCTTTGGCATTGTGATTGTAGTAGCGACCATGGTTAGCGTTTTGCTGTGCTTGTATTTATTGCGTACTGATGATTTTTTGCTAGATATTGATTAGGTATGTGCTGAGCTATATCTTGTACTGGCTTATCGAGATGAATCACTAAGTCAGTTAGCATGCAATCGCTGGCCAATTACCCCCTTAGCAGTTGGTACCTCGCCTTGTGTTATTCTACCAGCTGGGACGATGCTCCATCTGGTAGAATAACGAAAAATACTTGGGTGCGGCTGCAAAATCATGATTTGACTGATATATCGATCCGCTTACAATAAGACCAACTTTTGTAGGGCCGCCCACTTAATAGTTCATCCTACTGATAATTGTTTATTTTTTTTCATTTTATGATATTATTTGCTCTATTAGTTGACGGTTTGGAGCAAAAAAAGTACAGAATCGTATCCAGATCAATCAATTAGCAAGAGGTTAGGAGCAATGGCTAAGGTCATCAGTGCTGAGCAGGTTATGCCAGTTGAAGTCAATAGTAATACGCCACAAATGAGTTTGACAACTTATTTTCATGCTTTCATTGCGCAGTTTTATCTCTATATCTTATCGTTGACGCTGATAGCTATCGCTGGTGCTTTATTTGAGATGTCGGTCGACTACAAAATTAAGGAGATTATAGACACTATCGCCGCGGATCGAACTGCCGGTCTCGCGACGCTGTTAGCGCTTTTTGTTTGTTATAAACTATTGCATCACGGGATCTACTTTATCGACCGTTTGCTCGATATTCGTTTCAAGCCAATGATTATCGAAAAAACAGTGACCGATATGTATGCCAAAACAGTACGCCACTCGTTGCATTGGTTCGATTCGCATTTATCGGGTGAGATAGCCAGTAAGATTTCTGATTTTCAGAATAGTATCATGGCGCTTATCTCTCATCTGTTTCAACTGTTTAATATTATTGCTGTTGTTGTCATTGCAACGATTTTTTTAGTCAAAGTTAATGTTTCAGCAGCATTGGTGTTGCTAGGTTTTATCTTGATTTACACACCGGTCATTTATTTGTTGCTACAAAAGCAGATAAAGCTACAAGAATCGGCAACGCAAGCTCGGCAACACACCATAGGAATTGTGAACGATTCTATTGCTAATATCTATACAGTCAAAGTCGTCGGTAATGTTACAAACGAGTTTAAATTAAAGTTATTGCCAGCACTTCAAAACTGGAAATTGGCGGAGAAGATAACAAAAAAATATGATGCTTACTACGTAGATAATGCTGATACTATCATGGTTGTCATGATGAGTGCTGTGCAAATTTATTTGTTAGCTCATCTTTACCAAATTGGCGATATTTCAGCAGGTGGTTTTGCATTTGTAGCGATGATGACATTGAAGATCCATAGCTATTTACACAGCTTTTTAGAAAACCTACTTTTCAATATTAATCCAAGTATTGCTCAGATCAGATCTTCTTTTAATTTTGTTAATGTGCCTGTTGATGTTGTTGATTCAGCAGCTGCTATTAGGCTGCGACGTGTTAATGGTGCTATCGAATTCAAAAATGTTAGTTTCGCTTATGACGATGCTAAGCCAGTACTGCAACAGTTCAATTTGCGAATTAAGCCTGGTGAGCGCATTGGTCTTGTTGGTACCTCAGGTGCAGGTAAAACAACATTAACCAAATGTTTGCTGAGATACTTTGATGTTTCAGGTGGTGCTGTTTTGATTGATGGTCATGATATTCGAACCTTGAGTCAAGCCTCATTGCGTCAAGCGATTTCGATTATTCCGCAAGACATCACTATGTTTCATCGTAGTATTAATGAGAACTTACGCTTAGCGAAATACGATGCCACTGATGCTGAAATTATTATAGCGTGTAAGCGCGCAAAAATTCATGGTGATATAGCAAAGATGCCAAGCGGTTATGACACTGTTGTTGGCGAGCGCGGTGTCAAGCTCAGTGGTGGTCAGCGCCAACGGCTTGCAATTGCACGAGCGATCTTGAAGAATTCACCTATCTTGATTTTAGATGAAGCGACTAGTAGTTTAGATACGCCAACTGAGCAGTTGATTCAGCAGTCACTCGATGAACTGTTGGTTGACGCTAAGCTAACCGTGATTGCTATCGCGCATCGACTGTCTACTTTAAAGCACATGGATCGTATTGTGGTGATTGAACAAGGTCAGATTATAGAAATGGGGAGCCATGATGACTTGTTGAGTAGAGAGCATAGTTATTACAAAAATTTATGGCAAATGCAAGTGCTTTAGTTTTTTTGCTCAACTCAGTAGCGCTCAGTGGTGTTGCTGTTAAGCGAGTAGTTTTTCCATCACAAATTGTTCAAAAGAATTAACCGCGATATTAGCATTCCCATGTTTTAACATTGACACATGAGTGTCTGCTAATGTTGGTATGTGTTGAGCTTTATGCATCATCCGCATTTCGCTTGGTATCATATTGCGCGGTAATACAGTGATGCCTAAGCCAGCTTTTACTGCGGCAATTTTACCTGCAAAGCTATCGCTACAAAAAACCATGCGCCATTTTCGTTTTGCTTGTTCAAGAGCGTTAATCGCTCGCAATCGATATACGCAAGGCTGTGGCGATAGGATCAGAGGAATCACTTCATTAGTTGATCGGCTAAAGAAATGTTCTGAACCAACCCACTCTAATTGTTCTGACCAGACGTCAATGCCATTGGGGAAGTCGCTTGGCTTGTTCATCTTAACCAATACTAAATCAAAAGCTTTTTCTTTAAAGCGTTGAAATAAATTAACAGTGAGATCACATTCTATATTCAGTAGGATGCGAGGATGCATTGCTGCAAACTCACTCAGCACATCAGACAGAAAAACACTGGCAAAATCTTCTGGCAAACCAAAGCGGACTTCACCTTTAAGCTCAGGTTGTTTAAAGCGATCAACCGCTTCGTGCTGTAGCTGCATGATTGAGCGGGCGTAGCGTAGCAGAATTTCGCCTTCAGCTGTCAATGCGAAGCTCTTGCCTCGAATAAACAATGTTTTCTCAAGTTGTAATTCAAGTTTTGCAATTTGTTGGCTAATCGCTGACTGAGTGCGGCCAACTTTGTCGGCCGCTCGGGTAAAGCTACCGGTGTCACAAACGGCAATGAAGCAATCGAGTGTCAGTGCATCAAATCCAATCATTAGCAACGCTTATCAGGTTAATTAGTATTAATTATTTTACTTATATCAGATGTGCTTATAATCTTAACTCAATAAATTTGTTTTGTTAATGGTAGATAAAAAGTGACAAGTTTTGAATTATTTCATATCGACAGGGTCAGTGTGCTAATGATGGCGGTCATTACTTTAATATCAGCGTCGGTGTTTTCATTTTCAAGACGATATTTGGCTGGGGATTCCAAGCAACGCTATCAGCTATGCCACCTTGTTGCTATTAGTTTTTCTCTCTATCTACTTGTTTGTATTGATAATTTTATATTATTTTTATTTGCTTGGTTTATTAGCAACAGCTTATTAACGCGTATGATGTTACACAAATCTAACTGGCCAGCCGCCAAGGCTTCTGCTCGATTAGCACGTGATAATTTCATGATTGGCTTTATCTTTCTCACTGCTGCTTTCCTGTGTCTCAACTTTTACACTGGGCTGGTTTCAATTCAGAGCTTACTCATTTACCCCCTGCCAATCACAATTTTATTGCCAAGTGGTCTTTTATTGCTACTCGCTGCAATGACACAGTCAGCGTTGTGGCCTTTTCACCGCTGGTTGATTAGCTCATTAAACTCACCGACACCTGTCTCAGCCATGATGCATGCTGGTTTAGTCAACGGTGGTGGTTTTTTACTAATTCGCTTTGCACCATTGTTTTTGCAGCAACAGCAGTTGCTGCTCATGGTGTTTCTAGTCGGTTTATTAACAACAGTGCTAGGAACAAGCTGGAAGCTAATGCAAGCAGATGTTAAACGAATGCTAGCTTGCTCGACGCTTGGGCAAATGGGCTTTATGATCCTTCAGTGTGGATTGGGCTTTTTTTCTTTAGCGCTCATGCACCTGTGTGGCCATGCTTGTTTTAAGGCTTATTTATTTTTAGCATCAGGTTCAGCAAGTAAAGAAAAACGAGTTGATAGTGCTAGAGTTGCAAGCTTTACGAGCATTCTAGTTGCGTTGAGTTGTGGTGTAGTTGCGTCTTATTTATTTGTTAAATTTAATCAACGTATTACTTTTTCACTTGATACGAATCTTTTTGTTATTGCGCTTATAATAATGTTTGCAACCCAATTAATGCTATCGTTATCAAGCAATACGAATCACTTTATGATACCAATATTGTTTATTATTACACTTGCAATAGTAATCGGCTATGGCTTGATGCTCAATGTTATGGAGACGTATTTACTGCCGTTAAATTTATTACAACCGCAACCCTTGACTGCTATTCACCTTATAGCGTTAATAATATTGGTTATGGCTTGGTTGTGTTTTATTAATAGAGCATCTATAAAATTATTCCAGCGCCAACCACAGTGGTTACTCAAGCTATATGTTTACATGCTGAATGCAAGTCAACCGGATCCTAGAACCGTAACACTACACCGTAATCAGTACCAATATCGATAACGAGGCTAATATGAAAGCAGTTAATCACTCAGCTGAGCTTCAGTCTAAGGCATTGACTGGTAGTACTATTGCTTGGAATCCATTGCAACAGCTAATTGAACAGAGCTGGAGTAAGATACCGCCGTTTTGGCCGCTAACACAATTAGTTGCAGTCAACCCCATGATGGGGTTTGAAGACTTGCCGTTTGATGATGCTCTGCAACAGGCACAAGCTTATTTTCAGCAAGCTGATTTGCCACAGCCAATGCAGAACGTTAATCGCGAAACTATCAAGTGGTCACAAACCTACTTTGATGAAGGGGTTGCGACGATTAAAATGCCATATCGAGAGCGAGGCTTTTTAAACGCTATCCTGACTCTATTGCCATTCGATAAAGACCTTAACCTCAACAACTCAAAAAGCCGCCTATTCCTTCAAAAAAATCCATTAGCAATTATTGCAGAATGTTTGTTTTATTTGGGTATCCCTACACAAAATTACCAGCAGTTTTTGACGTTGATGTTAACTACATTGCCTGGCTGGGCGACACACATTCAGTATCGTGCCAGTTGGGATGATTCGGATCAGTATTGTACGCAGGGTTCGATATTGAAAGAAGACTATCTCGCTTTGCGTTTAATGCTTACCTGCTTACTGTACCCGGAGGCCAAAGTATTACTGATTTGGCATGATGTGACACACGCTAATACTGATATTGAATCAACTAAGCAGCGACTTTTTCAGGCTGAGCAAGCTTATACAAAACAACTTCTTAGCCAGATTAGTCAGCAGCAGCGGAATAACAAGCAACAATTACCAGTTGCTCAATTTATCTTTTGTATTGATGTTCGTTCGGAACGGTTTCGTCGCTTACTAGAAGTGCAAGGCAATTATGAAACTTTTGCTTGCGCAGGATTTTTTAACTTGCCAATTGTAGTTGAAAATTCACTTAGTGATGAGGTTCATCCATCATGCCCAGTGTTAATCAAGCCCAGCGAAAAAGTAATAGCCGGCTCAGGGTTGACTATAACTACCAGACTATACTCAAGTTTATCGCGAATAGTGAATCGAGCCTATCAGTCACTCAAGTATGGTTTAGTGACACCGTTTGCGCTAGCCGAATTGACTGGTTTTGTTAAGGGTTTGTTTATGGCTTTACGTAGTTTCTCACCCAAAATAACCGGCTTAGTGATAACAGGATTAACCACAGCTACATCTGGTAAGCCTTCAGTTCACTTCTCGTTAGATTCGATACCTTTGTCTCAGCAGCTTACCTATGCAGCAGAAGCATTAAAATTGCTTGGTTTAACCAGTAACTTTGCCTCGACTATTGTATTGTGCGGGCACGGTAGTTCGGTGCAGAATAATCCATATGATAGTTTATTAAACTGCGGTGCTTGTGGTGGGCGACATAGTGGTGTTAATGCTGAGGTGCTTGCAGCTATACTAAATCAGGTTGTTATCCGTCATGGCTTAATTGAGCATGATATCAAAATCCCACAGACGACTCATTTCATTGCTGCTGAGCATAATACTTTGACTGATCAGGTTGAGGTTAACGATCGGGGTCTCCCTAAATCACACCAGCACATATTATCTCAACTGCGTCGTGACCTGCAGCAAGTCAGTTTGCTAAGTTGTGCTCAACGCGCATCACAGTTTGATACTAAAATAGCAGAAAATGGAGAACGTGACATAAAAATACGTGCATACGATTGGGCTGAAGTGAGACCAGAATGGGGTTTGGCGCGTAATGCTGCTTTTGTTATCGGGCCGCGCTGGCTAACAAAAAATATTGACCTTCAGGGTCGTTGTTTCCTTCATTCATATGATTGGCAGCAGGATACTAGCAATGATGTGCTAACAACCATATTGCTTGCGCCAATGATTGTTGCGCAATGGATTAATGCTCAGTATCTTTTCTCTACTCTCGACAATGTCGCTTTTGGCAGTGGTAGCAAGGTTACTCAGAATATCACTGGCAAGGTGGGTATCATGCAGGGCAATGCTAGTGATTTGATGCATGGTTTGCCATTGCAATCTGTTTTTAAGACTGACACTGATCCATTTCATGAGCCGATGCGCTTATCTATAGTTGTTTATGCGCCTAAGGATAAATTGATGTCAATTATCAAAAATCAACCAGTATTAAACAAATTATTTAGTAATCAATGGTTGCATTTGAACTGTTTTGAGCCAGATTTTAGTAGTTGTTTCAATCTAAAAGAGGATTTGACATGGCAATCGGTGCATTGAATCTCGCAACAAAACTCCAGTCAGTCTATGTTGGCTCTCGAGTGATACTAACTACTAAGCATCATAAGTCAGAAGCTTTAGCTGAGCCGTTTGCAAATAGTCTTGGAGCTGATGTTTTTGAGTATAGTGCTGATACCGATCGGCTAGGCACATTCAGTGGTGAAGTCGAGCGACCAGCTGATACGCTCGAGACTGTGCGTAAAAAATGTGAATGGGGTTTGCTAGCAACTGATGCTGATTATGCAGTAGCCAGTGAGGGTAGCTTCGGTCCGCACCCAGATTTCGGTTTTATTCCATCAGATTTTGAAACCCTCTACTTTATTGATCGGCGAAGAGACTTTCATCTTTATGTGACTGATATCTATACCGAAACAAATTATCAAGTACAGCAAATTACAACTTGTGAAGAGTTGTTGAAGTTCGCAGAGCAAGCCTTATTTCCATCGCATGGTCTCATTGTGCGTTCAGATAAGAATAAAACACCTGAGGTGCTCTGCAAAGGTTTGCAGAGCCGTAAAGCATTAATTGATGCATTTTATAAAGCAAAGCAAAATTCTACTAGCGGCTATATTTATGTTGAGACTGATATGCGCGCACACTTGAACCCAACTCGAATGAAAGTGATTCGCTTGCTAGCTGACAAGCTTGTTGCTCGACTCGCCACTCCATGCCCAGCCTGTTACACGCCTGGTTGGGGAGTGACTAATTTAGAAGCTGGTTTACCTTGTAGTTGGTGTGGTTCACCGACTAATCAACTTAAAGCAGAAATTTACCGCTGTGTGAAATGTAACTATAAAGATAGTCGCCGACCTTCACATGGTCAATTCAAAGCTGATCCGACTCATTGTCCCTCTTGTAATCCGTAAAGATGCCATTATGTGATAGAGTTATTTAATTATCATATTATTGATGTCGTAATAATGTGTAATATTGATAGCTTGCAGGAAATCTTCATCATGACTTAAAACAATAATCACACCAGGATATTGTTGCAGAATTTGAATAATATGTTGCTTTGTCATAAAATTGAGATTATTCGTCACTTCGTCTAGTAGCAGTGAGCTAGGAGGATTTACTGCAATAAGACAAAGCGATAGTCTAGCTTTTTCTCCACCAGAAAGATTGCTCACTAAAGTGTAGACTTGATAATTTTTACGAAATAAAAACTCGTTTAAATGGCATCTCAATTCTTGCTGATGCCAGTCTGGTCTCACACATTGGAGTTGCTCGATAACTGAAAGTGTCGGATTAAGATTCGCATAGTGTTGATGAAGATTCGCATAGTGTTGATGAAGATAACCTATCTGTTCTTGCGTTGGTGCTAGAACTTGCTGCTGCAAAACCAGAACTTTCAGTTGTAGCAGGTGGCAGAAATAGTGGTCGGCACGACCTACAATTGCAACTTGGTAATATAGGAAGCTTTGATCTTTGATCATCATGAGAAAGTTGATCGCAAACTGTAACTTGGGGTGTCGTCATCATCTGTTGCAACGTGCTCGGCTGAGAAAAGGTTGTGAGCGAAACTGCACCCAAGACGGCGATACAAAAACCAGATACTGCAAAACAGGCAGCAGCCGGTGGAAAAGTTAAGCCTGATAATGCGAAAAACAAACCATTGATCAGTGCTAACAGAAGCAAGTTGTACCCGAGCGCGCTACCCATGCAATAGCGATAGGTTTGTTGGGCTTGCCCTAACATCTGCATCAAGCCAGCCAGTGCGGATAACTTGTCTTGCGCAACAAAAAAGTTTGCTTGTTTTGCAGCCTGGTCATTGAGGTTATTGAGGTCCGCTGCAACACAGATCCCAACATCTGCTTGTTGCATAGCCTCGACATCGTTATTACCATCACCAACCATGCCAACAACATGGCCGCCAAATAAGCGCTTAAAGTGAGACATAAACCAGGCACTTGATCCGAGGACTGGTTTGGTTACTGAGCCGTAGCGTTGTAGATTGGTAATAACTTTGCGTTTTGCGCCATGCTTAGGATCGTGATACTCGACGTCGAAGATAATGTTTTCGCCATCAACAAGACCGTTTAGCTCCGTTTTGCAGGCTTGTAAGTGGGCCTGCCAATCACCTGTGCCGTGGCCACTTAAAATATAAACGGTTATACCTTTTGCTTTTAGTTCCTGTAATAGTGCCTTAACACCGTTACTAAGAATATATGGCCCGCTAAGATCTTCACTGTTTGGTTGATACAGGGTATGGGTTCTATCAAATACCATGATGGTTGGCGCACCACGACTTGGCATCTGATTAAACTGGAATGACTTTTCCTTGTTAACCCAATCGAGTAGTTTGGCGTGAATAATCGGCTTCGCGACTAGAAATACGCAAGGACAGGAGACCATCAGGTTCATGCAAAAACTTTGAAAGCCAGCAACGATGGAGCCAGCAGTAAAGCCTTGCCACAAGCCAGCAATTACTGCAATACTTAATACCAAGATCAGAAAAGCTTGTAGCAGTCGGTCGGGGGTTTCGGTTTGTTGGCGTTGACTCGCATGATTAGTGGGTTGGTAGTTTGCTAGGCATTTCACAGAACCAGAGTAATAGTATGTGTTAACGTTGATGATTTCGTCGCTGCTTTTTTTTAACATGCCTTCAGAGACATCATCACGGATGTGGCACGTGTCTACTACTTGGCAAGCCACGGGCAGCATCAATCCTTGCTTGATCTCGATCACCATACCCTGTTTAAGCTCGGTTATCGGTATGGTCTTTGATTTACTCTCATCTGGATCGGAAATACTAACAGTCGTGCTAGCATGATTGTGCGGTAAGGCTGTGGATTGCATGCGCTGCTTTATCCAACTTGCCAAATTAAAGGTGCCTAAGGTTAATAGGGCATCGTGCAGCACAAATGAGTATATCAGTTGGCTGGAAGCAACTAAGCTAGCGAACGAAATACTCCAATTTAAGATGACGAACAGCAAGATAATCTGCTCAACTGAAGGTAACCGCAGTACTGAATTAGGTTGAGTTAGTCGTGCGGTTTTTTGTTCTGAACCGGGATGTAGCGCTTGATAGCGGTGTTGCCAGACTGCGTCGTTAACAAATAATGCGACGGCGCCGAGTGAAACAGCAACAGTCAGAAACACAGGCGCTAACAGCGTACCAGCTACGATGGGTGCCGACAGTGCTAAGCTAACTGCAATTAGCATTGTAAAGCAATAGTTACGTTGGTGAGCGAAATCTTTTGCTATTGAATAAGTTAGTAGCGTTGTTAAGCCTAGCAGGCAAATGTAGCCGACTACACCTGTAGTGACAAACGCTTCAACTGGCGGGAGTAATAATAAACAGCCAAGAATCAGGCAGTAGAGTGAGCGGCCAAGTAAGCCTTCAGTATGCGCTCTTTGTTGTCCACAACAATCATCAGCCATTGATTAACTCGATATCAAAAAACTAAAAAGGGAATGTATTTTATACAAAATTTATCCCGTCGACAAGCCGTGGATCGAGATATTGCAGCAATGAGGCAATAAATTCGTACAGTGTCCCTTCGTTTGCTTAAAAATAGGTGCAGAGGGCATCAGTGGCTAGAAAAGACCTACCTAATAGAAATAATCAACTGTTAATTAAATAACTTCGCTTGTAACCGCATTTGCGACATAAAGACCTTCAATAAATCCCCGAGCTTCTACTGATTATGAGCCATTAAATTTTCTTTACCGCATGCTTTCATGAATCCGATTTGGTCGACTAAATTGCAAAGCAAGTTTGCTGTCTCTGCTATCGTTGATTGAGCTTCTATAGATAGCTATGGTTAAATGTGTTGATGAGCTATCCAGAGACAACAATAAATTTAAGTCTACGGGGCTTGACAGAAATTCCAGCTAACATTTTGCTGCAAAATCAACTTGAGCAGTTATGGCTTGATGAGAATCAGATTCAGCAGCTGCCCGAAGTTATTCGCCAATTTAAATGTTTGAGGATGCTGAGTTGTTATCATAATCAGCTAAAGTCATTACCAGATGGGCTTTTTCAATTAACAATAATTGAACGTTTGAATCTAAGTGCTAATCAAATAGCCCTAGTGCCTGAGTTAATCGCAAAACTAGTTAATCTAACTATGCTCGATGTTCAGTATAATTTACAAACGGCATTACCTGATGCTATAGGTAGCCTCACAGCACTTCAGTTTTTATATTGTGCTGGTAATCAGATAACCGTGTTGCCTGCATCGATCATATAATTGACTCAGCTGATTTATTTAAATTTATCTGACAATCAATTTGAATCATTACCAGCATGTATTGCTAGTTTTACTCAGCTCATTGAGTTAAAAATTCAAAATAATAATCTTAAGCTATTACCAGATGTTTTTAATAGCTTGGTCAATTTAAAAGAATTATATGCAATGCAGAATAAGATTACAGACTTACCTGAGTCAATTGGCTGTCTGTTGTAGCTAAGAAAATTAAATCTCGCGCAAAATCAACTGGGATCAGCGCCTAACAGTATTGGGCTACTTCAAAATCTTAGTGAACTCAATCTGCGCTCAAATTACTGACCGTGCTCCCTGATGCAATAGGACAATTAGGATGTCTGAGATATTTAGATTTGCCAGAGAATCAAATAAAATGTTTGCTAGGCAGCATGTAAAATCTTCACCAGCTTGAGAAGCTTGATCTTCGTCTCAATAAAAATATAATAATTCCAGCTTGGATTGAAGAACTTGAAGTCAAAAGATGTGTTGTTTATTGGTAAACGTAGTATTTTTTAATCTATTCTTTATCAAACTTAAATAAAACCTCAAGATTCTAATGGCTCGCTTACCGTAATTAGATGCTCATGTGCTAACGCTACCACTCAAAGACGTGGGCTTCACAGAAGCAGTAGTGCGAATGGTCGACTTGGTTCAAATAACCAGATAACTTTGAGTGTTAAATGATGCAAACAATTCTGTACCCTGCCAGTCAAAATTATTCACTACACTCGTCTAACACCATATTGCTCCCCCCATTTTTTAAAAACGCGGTCTTCTGAGCTGAATTCCAATAATTGAAAAAACGCTTAAATTGGCGATCAGAATCGATCTGTGCCAAAAAAACTGGCTTAATAATCTCTACTTGATAGCTTTTTGAAAGCTGTTGAATAATTAAGTTCAGTTTGCTATCGACAGTATAGAACGTTTTAATTTTTAAAGGCATCCATGCCTGTATAACTGATAGTGTATCTCCTTCAATAATTTCAACTGGCAGTTGACAGAGCGTTTCATAAATAAAGATAAGTCGCTTTAGTGAGTAGGAACGATCATAAAAGTAGCTATTATCCCAGATAAACACTGCTTGAGTTTCATTATCACTTATTTCTAATTCGCACTGTTTACTATTCATTGCTTGATCATGAACCCAGAAAATTGTTTTAGCCATCGTGTTTGCCCAAGTCTGGAAATAATCGTGCTGATAGCTTTTCGTAGCTTGCGTTGAGGGCTTGATTGTTTTCTGGTGTTACATCAACAAGCGTACCAAAATATTTACTTACGTTTTCAAGATTAAAAATATAGGGTTTATTGCTAAAAGTGCTGGCAACCCATTGCCAAGAAAAATTATTACTAGCTTCATCTCCATCTAATAAATGTTGTAAAAACCACTTCGCACCAGTCTGCCATTTGACTCGCCTGAAATGGACAATGTAGCTTGCTAAGTACATGCGCGCATGGTTATGAACATAGCCTATAGTCACCAAATCGTTTATAAAGTTATCAATGCAGGCGATACCAGTACTCCCAGTCGCGATATCGTTTGGTAACTCATCTTGGTAATCTGTGTGATTAAAACCGGTTTTATACTTTTCCACATCGTGCCAAATCCAATTCGGGTGTTGAGCGGCAACCCGCTGCCAAAAATCTCGCCATGCAAGCTCTTGAATGAATTTTGTAATCTGTTTCGGTTGTGAACATTTTGTTAGCGCATAATTTCTAATTTCGTTTAAGTCAATGATGCCGTGGTGGATGTAAGCTGATAGCCTAGTTACTTTACCAGTGCCAAAATTCCTAGTATTGCCGTAATTTAATGGATCAATATTTTTCAATTTTGCCTCGGCTTCACGTCGTCCGCCACAAATAGGTGATGCTTGGCCGGATGCATATGGACTAAGTGCTTTTACATATGTAATCAATTCGGGTCTGTCAGTAAAATTAGTTTTTAGTTTTTGCATTAGTCAATTTTAAATTGTTTTAATGTAGCTTTTGACACATATTCGAGTGCCTTTTTATGTGTTGATTTTATTTTGATTGGCGGTGCAATGCCAGCTTGATAGGCTTGTTTCCAACGTAGTATGCAAAGACACCAGCTATCGCCGGCTTTAAGACCAGGAAATCTTGCGTTAGCAACTGGTGTTATCAAATCATTACCATGAGACTTTGTAAAGTTTAAAAACTTATCGGTAACTACAGCACAGACAACATGTGTACCATGATCTAATTCGTCTGTGTTGCAGTAGCCGTCTCTAAAGAATCCAGTTGTTAAATTAGCATTGCAAGGTTCTAATTGTTCGTTGAGTATATTCTTTGCTCGCTTATTCGCTGCTGCTTGGGTTTCATGCATAATTAATATAACCAGTGCTAACAACAGTAGTAGTAACGACTTTGTTGGCAGTCGCAAGCGACGACAGTTGCTGATTACAGTGCTAGATTTTGTTAGCTTTAAGATAATCACTCTATTGCTCCTTGTATTTTTACACTCGCGACTCATTTGTTGAAATACTATCACTTTCACACAACTTAGCGAACCAATCACTGTGATAAAATTTTGGTTAACAACACAGTTGCTTTTTGTTGCTTATTTTAAAAAATCTATTTTGCATGTTATTTTGAGCCATCAATGCCTGTCTCAATCAGTATCAATATGTTCGAGATTTGTCGTTCGCTTGTTCAATGCCTACATAGTGCTCATTTTTAATAAAGATCGATTTTGAGTGGAAAGTAGTACAATGATTTATATCTCATTATCAACAAAAATGCATTTTAAGCAGATATAATTACTCTCAGAGTTCATCCATCATATTCTTGTATATAATTTGAGTAAAAGAGGTCGCCATGTCAACTCCATTATTTATTAGCGGTAGTTAAAGAATTGCAACAGCTTAAATGCGCTGTACAATAAAAAAATATCTAGTCTGGTTGTTATCAAAGGTAAGCGTAGGGTTGGTAAAAGTCGGTTAATCAACAACTTTGCCTCTAAACATACAAAAAGCAGGTTTTGGGATTTTGCCGGATTGGCGCCATAAGGAGGCATCAGTGCTCAAAGCCAACGTGATTATTTTGCGAGACAGTTAGCAACACACTTACATTTGCCACCTTTTACCTTTCAAGATTGGGCTGATGCTTTCGAACACTTGGCTAAGCAAGTAAAAGCGAGTGATATTATTTTATTCGATGAAATTTCCTGGGTGGGTTCAAAAGATTCAAGCTTTATTCCGAAATTGAAAGCCTGGTGGGATAAACAACAGATACCTATTATGGTTGTTTTTTGTGGTTCGGTTTCAATCTGGATCGAAAATAATATTTTAAAAAGTACTGCTTTTTTTGGTCGGATCAATCTTGCTCTGTCATTAGAACCATTGCCGATACCTGAAGCCAATCAATTGCTACGAGTCTCTGGGTTCCAAGGTTTAGATTATGATACCTATAAATTACTTAGTATCTTTGGCGGTATACCATGGTATTTACAACAAATTACACGGGGTCAAACTGCTGATACTTTAATTAAGCAGTTATGCTTTGATAAAGACGGTTTATTAGTATTGAAGTTTGATCGAATTTTTCGCGATTTGTTTAATGGAAAAGGAACGCTTTATAAAAAGATACTTGATAGTCTGAAAGATGGTATGATAACCTTAGCTGATGTGCGAAAACACGCTGAGCTTCCACGCAGTGGGATGCTAAGTCATTTAATCGAGCAGCTGATTATTGCAGGATTTGTTCAGAAACAAAATCTTTGGTCTTTTAAAACTAGTAAAACATTGAAGCAAAGCCTGTATCGTATCTGTGATCCTTATACACGATTCTATCTCAAAGT
Organism: uncultured Gammaproteobacteria bacterium; assembly: GCA_963922965.1. Lineage (GTDB taxonomy): Bacteria > Pseudomonadota > Gammaproteobacteria > CAWUKA01 > CAWUKA01 > CAWUKA01. The sequence goes on from CAWUKA010000003.1 coordinate 42,719, forward strand.
AATAAAACCTCAGCGTAATAAGATAGATTTAGGTAGCTTACAAGCGTTAGTAATATCAAGCTTACCAGGGTTTGAAGCTCATCTCAGTTTGCAATTAGAACAGTTACTTTTGCAGAATAGAAATATCTTAATTAATGCAATTGGTGCTAATCCAGCAGATATCGTCGCAAGTGGACCGTTTCGACAATCGAAGACGGCAACTAAAGCAGGATGTCAAATTGATTTTTGCTACAGACAACAATCAAGAGTTTATTTGTCTGCGAGTTTAAATTTAAACGCCGAGAGTTAGGTTTGGATATTGTATCGCAGGTTCAAGAAAAAATTAGCGCGCTTAAAGTGCCTAGAGGCTTTGCGACGATTCCAATCTTGTTTCACATCGGCGGTGTCTCTGACAATCTGGCAACTAATGGCTATTTCTATAGAATCATTGATATTGCCGACTTTTTAACAGAATCTTCTATGCCTGAATAACATTTTATGAATCTCCTCAATAAGATTGATTAGTTCAGAAAATTTTATCGATCTAGCGAATTGTTTTATTGATTGAACTTGCATTCATTTGAAAGAGCAAAAATTGGTTATCTGAGATCCAAGAGAATCAACGTTTGGCTTTTCAGAAGACTTGGTACTTTGTAGCGAGACCGATAAAGCATGCAAAGCAAAGTTTGTAGTTAAAGCCGCCAATAACTTTTTAAGACAAATGGAGCATAAAAAGATGCAGCCTCAAGATATTGAAAACTATATTTTAGAAAGTTTCGCAGACGTAAACCTACTGGATAGTTGGGGCGAAAAAAGCTTCTTCCTCAATCCCGGACATCAGTTAAAATGCGGAACCTATTTTGCCACGTTGAAAGAAAAAGACGGTGACAATGATAAAGCGTCATATTTGGATCGTAAGGGTATTTTCAGGCTGAATATGGGTGTCAACAAAGATGTTTATTTATCATTCTTCAACACGCTGCCAAAACGACCAGCAAAGGGTTGTTTCATAGATGGTGACTATGATTTCCAAAGAACAGACATTGTATTACCACATCCTGTTTATGGCTGGATGGGATGGATCTGCGTTCTAAACCCAAGTAAGGAAACGTTTGAAACGTGCAAAGACTTTCTTGATGATGCCTATAACAAGGCTTTGAAAGCAACTATGAAGAAACTTTCAAAGTGTCAATTATAGGCATAGACTGAAGCGAGCTGGCCAATTGCCAAACCCTTGATTTATCAAGACTAAAACCCCCGTGCTTCACTTTTCCAAATAGGGTATTTTTTAGGAAAGGGGTATATATAGGAAAAAAATTAGAGAAAAACCGGGTGTTTTTATAGAGAGGCAGTCGATTACAAATAGCGAAAAAGATCATAAATGCCTGGTTTTTGAAGTTAGACTATCTTCGGCATGGACAAGTTCGTTTGTAGCCAATGGCGGAGGCTAGCATCCCTCAATATAACGCTCTCCAAACTGGGTGGGAAATATGCAATTCGATCCCACCTCGCTTGAGTATATTACACTGTTCGAAGGTAAAAATTTGCACCTAAATTAAGCTGTTCGACTGGTTTGAATTTAATCATACCATGGTACTAGTAGTACCTAGATATGAAAAAATCTAAACTAGCTTTATCTCTCAGATGTCCTATTTTTGTCCATTTTTTATGTTCAGCGCGTCCTTAAAGTTAGGATATTATTAACTTTAGGGGTATGGTCTTCATGATTTTGTTTGACTTACCTATCAATCGTGGTTACCGCGTCCTTTTAGTTAAGATATTCCTAACTTTAAGGACATGAAAACACATGCATATACAGTCATACATAAAAGAAATCAGAAAAGCTGGTAAGTGTTGTTTTACTATTCAGGATGTAGTTGATAAATTTGGTGCATCCAGGGGTCTAGTAAGAGTTTCTGTGAATAACTTACTAAAATCTGGCGATTTAATATCATCGGCACGTGGGCTATATGTCATCGTCCCGCCAGAGCACCAGCACCACGGCTCTATTCCAGCACAAGAATTAGTTCCTTTAGTAATGAGATATTTAGATGCCAATTATTATGTTGCCTTGTTGAGTGCAGGATTACTATATGGCGCAGCTCATCAAAAACCAGCAAGATTCCAAGTCATATCAGATAAACGTATCAAGTACCCTTCATCTTTTGATGATGTGGAAATTGATTATATCTATAAAAAATCTATTTTAAATTTGCCAACTCAAGATTTTACTGTGGCTACTGGCTATCTTAAAGTTGCAACTCCTGAATTGGTTGCGCTTAATTTATTTAAATACCCTGATCATGCCGGCGGTTTAAACCATATTGCAACAGTATTTTCAGAACTCATTGAAACCTTAGTTCCTATTAAATTAATAGAACTTGCAAAAAATACCAATTCTGAATGTCAGTTGCAGCGTATTGGTTACATTTTAGATCACATTGATCTTATGGATGAAGATAATGCTGAAATAACAATTAATGCTCTTGCCCAGTATGTGCAGAAAAATAAACCAAATTATCTACCTCTTGCATCTGAAATTTCTAAAACAGGTTACCCAAGATGTAAGAAGTGGAGAATTATTGAAAATACAGAAATAGAGAATGATTTATGATTCCAGAAAATTTTATTAAAGGTTGGCGTAAAACTGTCTCATGGCAAATGGATGAACAAATAGAACAAGATTTAATTATTAGCCGAGCATTAGTTGATTTATATAACGACCCTCATATCAGGGAGGCACTTGTGTTTAGAGGCGGCACTGCCCTAAATAAACTGTTTATAGAGCCTCCAGCAAGATATAGTGAGTATATAGACTTTGTCGCAAAAAAAACTGATCCTATTGGGCAAACCATCGATGCTATTAGGAACTTACTAAAACCATGGATGAGAGATCCAAAATGGAAAATCATGCAACGTGGTGCAAAGCTAATTTATAAATATGAATCTGCTAACTAGGTCCCTGCAAAGCTTAAAATTGAAATAAATACAACAGAACATTTTCAGGTATTGCCTTTAAAAAAAGTTCCTTTTTCTATAAATTCTGAATGGTTCAAAGGAAATGCAGATGTTATTACTTATGAAATAGATGAGTTGATGGCTATAAAACTAAGATCACTCTATCAAAGGCGTAAGGGACGTGATTTATTTGATGTGTGGTATGCAGTAGATCGTAAATTAATTAACCTAGATAAAGTGTTTGATATATTTTTTGAATATAATGTCTATAACAATGTGAAAATTTCTGGCGAAGATTTTATAAAAAATATTGAGTTAAAAAAGAATCACCGTGATTTTAATATGGATATGAGAGTTTTATTGCCTTCTAAACTGTATTAGAATTTTGATGAAGCATACCAGTTTGCTGTAGGTAAGGTAATCAGCAGGCTGCCATGAAGCTAGCTTGGGATACTGATATTCATCTGAATTTTCTAGAATCTGCTGACAGAAAAATATTCTATCATGATATTGTTGCGAAAAAATCTAATACGGTTTTAGTTAGTGGTGACATTGCTGAGGCACCAACTGTTTCTGATATTCTTGAAGAAATAGCCCGTCATATCGCTAAACCAATTTATTTTTTTTAGGTAACCATGATTATTATCAAAGCAGTGTTGAAAATGTTAGAAAAAAAGTTACTCAGTTATCCAAAGAAAATCCATCAGTAAATTGGTTGCCCGAAACTAGTTTAGTACAGTTAAATAAAGAGACTGTATTGCTTGGAGAAAATTGCTGGGCTGATGGTCGTTACGGCAATTATGCTGATAACAGAGTGATGCTTAATGATAGCCGAATGATTCAAGAGCTTCAAGAAGGTAATATTATTGGTTAATGCCAGTTTCTAGATGCGATGCAAAAATTAGCTGATAGTGGTGCTGCAAAATTAAAGAAAAATCTGCAATTAGCAATTCAAGAACATTTGCCTAAAAAAATTATTGTTTTAGTTCATGTCCCACCATTTAAAGAAAGCTGTATGTATGAAGGAAAAATCAGCAACGATAATTATCTGCCATTTTTTGCTTCGAAAATAGCTGGCGATGTGCTGCTGAACACTACAAAAGTAAATCCAGACATCGATTTCTTAATTTTATGTGGCCATACCCATAGCAGATCCTACTACAAACCTCTTGATAACTTAACAGTCAAAGCGGGTAGCGTAGAATATGGCAAACCTATTGTTCAGGAGGTTATTGAATTATGAAAATATTAGAAACTGACAGATTAATTTTAGGCACATGGATTGATGGAAACCTGGAGTAAATGCTTGCCATTAACCAAGATCTAAAAGTTATGGAGTATTTTCTGAATTACAGAATTTAGAAAAGACTAAAAATTTAATTGTCAGGATAAACAGCTACTTTGAAAAATATGGTTACACTGTTTATGCAACAGAACGAAAAGATTCAGATGGGTTTATAGGATTTATTCGATTATTTACTCCAGAATTTGAATCGCATTTTACACCTGCCACAGAAATCGGTTGGCGTTTATCATCCAACCACTGGGGGCAAGGCTTTGCCACTGAAGGTGCTAAGGCTGTTTTAGATTATGCATTTGGGGAATTAAAGATACCAGAGATCGTATCATTCACCGCTGCTGAAAATGCTAAATCAATTAGAGTAATGCAGAAAATTGGCCTGCAACATAATGAAGCCGATGATTTTGACCACCCAAAGCTAGATGATGAAAGTCCATTAAAACGATATGTGTTGTATAGGCTAAGCCGTAAAAAATACACTCAAGGATCGTCAATATGACTGTAATGTTAAAAAAAATAGAGCATTACTAGATCTGGACAAGGGACTACCGTTTTCAAAAACAGAGCATGATGATGCAATGGTTGCCGATGTTTAAAAAATTGAAAGTTTAGAGAAGCCATGCTTTATTCTAAAAATATGTGATCGTCCTAATGACTATACTAGTGAGGTATATTTCCTTTGTAGTCAATGGCGGAGAGAGAGGGATTCGAACCCTCGATACGCTTTCACGTATACACGCGTTCCAGGCGTGCGCCTTCAACCACTCGGCCACCTCTCCTAAACTGTGGCAGGATAAATGACTTTATCTGCGGATGCAAATGTCAAACTAACAATTGCTGGCTTGATTAATCTGGTAATAAAA
>CAWUKA010000004.1:0-46305 GCA_963922965.1 uncultured Gammaproteobacteria bacterium
TCAACGAACAGGTAACGCTGGTTTTTTTGGAGCGATACTCAATCAACTCTCTGAAGTTGGAAACACCAATCGGTATGTGCATGTGGTTGGTCTCAGTTTGTTAACTTTTAATGGCGGAGTGTAACACAATGCCAGCGACCAGACAGCATAGCCTGCGCGATCTATATCCAGGTGCCGATCACTTGCGGCTGAATCGACCGGCGCACTCCGGCATAATCACACTTAACGAGGTCGAGGCACCTTGGCATCCTGGCAAGCACTTTATTACTCAGTGACTGCCCAATTGCGACTAAAGTGGAGCGTTAGATTTATCATCAATCAGCAAGTGGACTTGAAGCGATGCTGTATCAATTCTCGCGTCCGATCGATATAATGCGCACTTATTCAATAATAATACTCAGGAGTTCAGCCACATGGTCGATGAGCGAATCAATACAGGAAAAAAACTGTTCAGCAACCTGTCTTCCTCAGCCTTGCTTGAAGCAGCACTAGCCAATGGTGAAGCTAAGCTGGCAGCTAACGGTGCACTAAGTGTTAACACTGGCGCTCGCACCGGGCGCTCACCACGTGATCGTTTTATCGTTGAAGAAGCATCAATAAAGGCAGACATCGATTGGGGGGGGGTCAATCAACCCATTGCCAACACCAGTTTCGCTGCACTCTGGCAACGCAGCATAGACTACCTAAAACATAAGGCCGTTTATCACTCTTCGCTGCGCGTTGGCGCAGATCTGACCCATTTCCTTGCTGTCGATGTCTACACCGAGCTTGCGTGGCACAATCTATTTGCCCATCACCTCTTCATGCCAATTAACGATGTAGACTTTGCTGCAAAAAAACCCTGGACCATCGTGAGTGTGCCATACTTTGTGACCAATCCTACGCGTGATGACTGCCATAGTGATGCAACTGTCATTATTAGCTTCGAACAGCAGCGGGTTTTGATCTGCGGCACGCAGTACGCTGGCGAAATGAAGAAAGCGATGTTTACTGTGATGAACTACCTGATGCCAGCTAAAAATATTTTACCGATGCATTGCGCAGCAAACATTGGTAAGCAAGGTGACGTCAGCTTATTCTTTGGTTTATCCGGCACTGGTAAAACGACATTATCAGCTGATCCAAACCGACACTTGATTGGCGATGATGAACACGGCTGGAGCGCTCAAGGCGTATTTAATTTTGAAGGTGGCTGCTACGCCAAATGTATTAATCTATCACGTGAAAAAGAACCACTGATCTGGGATGCCATTAGTAGCGGTGCGGTCATGGAAAACGTCATGCTTGACCCGTTGACTGGGCAGCCAAATTATAATGACGACAGTAACACTCAGAATACTCGAGCCGCCTACCCACGTGATCATATTGCAAACTGTGTTGCTAGCAACACAGGTCCCCACCCTAATGCAGTGATTTTTCTAACCTGCGATCTATTTGGCGTGCTACCACCGGTTGCTCTCCTCAACAAATATCAGGCCGCCTACTATTTTTTGAGTGGTTATACCGCTCTAATCGGAAGCACCGAAGTCGGACACAGTGCAGCGATACAGACGACTTTCAGTACTTGCTTTGGCGCACCATTTTTCCCAAGACCACCACAACAATACGCAGAACTATTAATGCAGCGCGTTACTGAAACCAACAGCCAAGTTTATTTAGTAAATACTGGTTGGACTGGTGGGCCTTATGGTCAAGGTGGCCAGCGCTTCGCCATCCCAACAACTCGGGCGATTATTAGCGCGATCCAAAATGCTGCTATTGATCCGCATGACACTGACAGCTTGCCTGGTTTTGAGATTCAAATACCGCGGCAAATCGCAAATATTGATATCAGCATACTTGACCCACGCAATAGCTGGTCAGACAAAACAAATTATTACGCAACAGCTAATCAACTGATTGAAAAGTTCAACACTAACTTCTTAAATATCGTAGCAACAGAGGAAATCATCCAGGCTGGGCCGAGCGTTTTTGTGCCTGAAGATGAATATGCCAATTAACAAACAACTGCATATTCACTCGCCACTACTGCCTTCAACTGAGCTCAGTCACCTAATCGGTAAATCGGTATGGCTGAAATTAGATGCGCTACAACCAAGTGGCTCATTTTTAAGATAAGAGGTATCGGTCGCTTGTGCCAGCACTATGCTAAACAGAGAGCACATGGTTTTATCTCTTCATCAGGCAGTAACGCAGGTATCGCTGTTGCCTACGCTGGCCAGCTATTACAACGACCAGTTACCTTAGTGATTCCAACCACCTCACCAATTATCATACAAGACAAAATAGCTGCTGAAGGTGCAAACATTATTGTTGTTGGTGAGAATTGGAATAAAGCAGATGCGTATACTAGAAAATACGCTAAGCAACACGAACTCGAATACATCCCGCCTTACGATCACCCGATGTTATGGCGTGTATATGCCAGCATCATACATGAATTAAAACTCGATCAGTTTCGACCAGATGCAATGTGGAGTTATGCAAGGTCTACAAGATGTGAGCTGGATCGATGTCGATGTGATTACTGCAGAAACCCTAGGTGCAGCAAGCTTAGCGTATTCAATACGAGCAAATAAACGTATTAAACTAAAAAAAATCTCAACAGTAGCAACATCACTTGGCACGCAAACCATTGCAAAGGGTGCTTTTGCTTGGACCAACACAGGCAAAGTAAAACCGCAGATTGTGAGTGATGCTGCTGCAATCCAAGCATGCATACGGTTCGCTGATGACAGCCGTATCCTGGTTGAACCAGCTTGCGGCGCATGTCTTGCCTTGGCCTATCAGCATAGTCCTTGTTTAAGTCAATATGACAAAGTTGTAATTATCGTCTGTGGTGGCAATGGTATTACGCTCGATCAGCTGCTCGCATGGAAGCAGGCAAACTAACTCAGAGATAGAAAAAAGTTGTAGGCTTGGTTAATTAAATAAATCTTTATTAATGGCTATTACCCGAGCAACCTCAGGTTTAATCGCATTTGATTTTACTAAATCTTGTAAACTCTGATCTAAAGTCTGCATACCTTGCTGGCCGCCAGTCTGAAGTGCTGAATAAATTTGTGCAACCTTATCTTCACGGATTAAATTACGTATCGCTCCATTACAAACCATGATTTCATGTGCGGCAACCCGACCACCACCACTACGTCTTAATAGAGTCTGCGCGATAACACACTGAAGTGATTCAGACAACATCGTACGAACGATATCTTTCTCTGCAGCTGGAAACACATCGATAATACGGTTAATAGTTTTCGCGGCTGAGGTAGTATGCAATGTTCCAAATACTAAGTGTCCAGTCTCTGCTGCGGTGAGTGCTAACCGAATGGTTTCAAGATCACGCATTTCACCGACTAAAATAATATCTGGATCTTCTCGTAGTGCCGATCGAAGTGCCATTTCAAAACTAGTCGTATCACGATGAACCTCTCGCTGATTAAAAACCGATTTCTTACTCTCGTGGACAAACTCAATTGGATCTTCAATTGTTAAGACATGTTCATATTTGGTTTCATTAATAAAATTTAGCATTGACGCCAAGGTTGTACTCTTACCAGAGCCGGTTGGCCCAGTGACCAAAATCAACCCGCGCGGCTTTAGCGATACCTCGCGAAACACCTCTGGCGCATTGATATCTTCCAGCCGTGGAATATCACTCGGAATCGTCCGAAATACACCGGCGGCACCACGATTTTGATTAAATGCATTGACACGGAAACGAGCCAAGCCTGGCACCTCAAATGAGAAATCTGTTTCAAGAAATTCCTCGTAAGCTTTGCGCTGTGCATCATTCATAATGTCATACAGCAAACCAGTCACAGCTTTGTGATCCAGTGCTGGCACATTTAACCGGCGTAGTTCGCCATCAACTCGAATCAAAGGTGGCAAACCAGCTGTTAAATGCAAGTCTGATGAATTATTTTTTACACCAAAAGCCAATAATTCTGTAATATCCATACAATACTATCTTCCCGGTTACGTAATGAATACAATTGCCGAGCGAGTGGAAAAGCTCTTTTCTAAGATTATAGCTGTTCAAAAACAATATAGTTGCCAACAAGTCGTAAAGTTGATCGCTGTTAGCAAACAACGACCAAGCGTTGAACTAAAGCAAGCCCACGCGGCAGGCATTCATGATTTCGCTGAGAATTACTGCCAAGAAGGCATAGAAAAAATCAATCAACTCAATGATCTAGCACTAACTTGGCATTTTATTGGCCGCATACAAAGCAACAAAACAGCAGCCATTGCTCAGCACTTTGATTGGGTGCACACCATTGCAGAAAGACGTATTGCCATGAGGCTGAATGCTGCACGCCGAGTATCGCAAGCTCCACTTAATCTTTGCCTGCAAGTTAATCTTGATAATGATACGAGCAAAGCAGGCATTCCTGTTGATAAACTAACCAGTCTTGCTGCAGCGGTAAGCACACTACAACATTGCCAACTCAGAGGCTTGATGTTCATTGGACCACAAAACAATGATATCGAACTACAACGCAATTTTTTTCGGCGTGCAGCTAGTCTTTATACCACACTCCGTGCTGACTATAACCTGGATACATTATCAATGGGTATGACAGCCGACTATCAGGCGGCTATCAGCGAGGGAGCAACATGTGTACGCATTGGCACGGGCCTATTTGGTCCTCGTGATTAAATCAGATAAACTATCAACACGTTTAACTATTAAAGCGTGAGGGGACCATGAATGAAGTAACTATCGCTTTTATCGGTGCCGGCAATATGGCGCAGAGCCTAATTTGCGGGCTAATTGCAGATGGATATGACGCCAACAAACTTTACGTTGGCGATCCCAACAGTGAAAAACTTCGGCAACTTCAACAGCAATTTAGTATCAATGTAGAGCCAAGCAATAATAGTGCGGCAGAGCAGGCTGCTGTTATTGTCATTGCCGTTAAACCACAAGCATTATCAGCAGCACTGGGATCAATTCAAACAACGATAATCACTAAGAAACCGTTGATTATATCCATTGCTGCAGGTATTCAAATCGATACGATATTACGATCGTTAACGCAAGATACTGCCGTCGTGCGCTGCATGCCAAACACACCAGCGTTAATTCGTTGTGGGGCAACAGCATTGTATGCAAATACAGCCGTTAATGATAAACAAAAACAATTAGCAGAATCGATCATGCGTGCAGTTGGCATTGCAGTTTGGGTGGATGAAGAAAATCAACTTGATATTGTAACAGCACTATCTGGCAGTGGCCCGGCATACTTTTTTTTATTCATGGAAGCACTCGCCAACGCCGCAATAAAACTTGGCTTAACAAGTGACATTGCGGAATTGCTTACACGACAGACTGCACTTGGGGCGGCCCGGATGGCAATCGAGAGTGATATTCACATCAATGAACTGCGTGACAGAGTAACTTCACCAGGCGGCACAACAGAGGCTGCGCTAAAAATATTTTCAGACAATAACCTTAGTCAACTGATCGAAACCGCAGTATGCGCAGCCGATCAAAGAGCAAAGCAACTAGCGGAGTTATTACAGCAATGAACATCAGCAATCCGCTACCAATTGCGGTAATTTTTATCATACAATCAGTGTTTGTACTTTATAGTTATGCTGTCATCGCTCGGATTATCATGCAACTTAACCGGGCAGATTTTTATAATCCGTTTGCACAGCTTATTTTGAAGTTCACTAATCCAATCGTTTTACCTCTACGCCAAAAAATTGCGAACACCGGTAATATTGATAGCGCTGCCATCTTAGTTTTGATTAGCGTTACATTTATTAAACTTGCCTTAGTGTTCTTTATTCGATACGGGCTGATACCAGGACTTTTGGGATTATTCATCTGGTGTATTGGCGATATCATTAGCCTGATCATCACATTCTATACCTACTGTATTATCATTCAGATTATACTCAGCTGGATTAATCCTGGCACCACTTCAGCTGCTGTCTTCGTCATCTATCAAATGACTGAACCGTTGCTTGCTAAGTTTCGTCATTATATACCACTAGTTGCTGGCTTAGATATTTCACCGATGTTTGCCCTATTCTGCCTACAACTGATCAGCATCTTATTTGCAATGCCAATCCAACAATTAGGAGCAATGCATGTCTGAGACACTACTGATTGCCAGCCATAATCAAGGCAAACTCAATGAATTTAAAAAAATCTTGAGCGGCTTCAACTTGACTGACGCAAAAGCACATGGCATCAGTAGCCCGATCGAATCTGGCCTCACTTTTGTTGAAAATGCACTAATAAAAGCAAGACACAGCGCAGCTAGTGCTGGCTTACCAACCATTGCTGATGATTCGGGGCTAGTGGTACCAGCCCTCGCTGGCGAACCTGGTATTCATTCAGCACGTTACGCCGGTGAGAATGCTACCACTGAAGAAAATATCGATAAACTACTACAACGGCTGGCTCGGCTTGGTGACAATCAACGCCAAGCCTACTTTGTTTGTACCTTAGTCTATTTACAACATGCAAATGATCCCAACCCTATCATCTGCCAAGGCTGTTGGCATGGATCAGTCAGTAAAACCGTAACAGGTGATAGTGGCTTTGGCTACGATCCAGTATTCTGGGTACCAACACATGACTGCAGTGCGGCAGAATTGCCAGACACGATCAAAAACAGTATTAGCCATCGTGGGCAAGCACTAGCGAAACTTGCTACAACATTCCATCAAGCATAGCGTGACAATAAAGCCATGAATGAAAAACCAATAGCAAAACACAACAATTTGATTACAACTAGTATTGCAACATCATCAACATGCGAATCTTTATGGATTGGGAAAGCAATATAAATAAAAGTACCGGCAGCAATGGCATCGAATATCGCTTCTAAGAGTAGCGCTTTATCAACGTGCAAAATTTGCTGCACATAACCAGCTAGTAAAACACCAAATGGGGTTGCCATTGCACACAACAACATGAAAGTAAATTGCTGTTTTGACTTGAGTGATGATGCGCGCAATTTCACACTCAGCGCAAACGCAGCAGAACTTTGATGACTTAGAATGGCAAACAAAAGCGAGAAAAAACTTGCCCAATGCGTTTCTAACCCAAGCGAAGCACCTTCAATAACAGAGTGGAACGATAGCATCAACAGCAGCGTGTAAGTACGCAAATCAGATTGCCGCTGATGGCTAAACAAAGTTCCTGCAATACCTTGCTCAAACACAAGCATCAAAACAATAGTTGCAGCACAAATCACCGTTGCAAATGGATAAACTGTATTTAATTCCAGCGCCTGAAAACTTCGATGCGAATCAACTAGTAGATGAGTTAAGCCAGCGCCGAGGAAAATACCATGTGCGAAACAGTCACTAATGACAAGAAATTTCTTAGTCTTCTTGTTGACTGACACAATCAGTGGTGGCAAGCCACCAACAAGTGCAAAGATAAAAATAACAGCGGCAGAAAATAGTTTAATGAGCAACATTGCTAACTCGAGGTTGCAGGATTGACTGGCTGCGGTCTTCCAGCATCATCAATGGCAACAAAGGTAAACTCGCCTTCTGTGACTTGTTCACGTTCGTAACTCTGGCTACGCAATACCCAGACTTCGACCTTAATCACCATCGATGTTCGACCGATCTTGGTTAAATTGGCATAACATGATACCAAATCACCCACCCGGACAGGGCGATGAAATACCATTGCATCAATCGCGACAGTAGTGACACGACTTTCAGCGCACTGTTGCGCGATGACAGATGCAGCCAAGTCCATCTGTGAAACTAACCAGCCGCCAAATATGTCACCATTGGCGTTGGTGTTAGCTGGCATAGCAAAGGTTTGTACCGTCACCTCACCCTCAGGTTTCGCCATTAGACCCCCAATTAACTTGATTACTGTGCATGCATTGTACGCAGTTTAACTTTGTTCGCCAAGTAGCTGCACATCAATAAAATGATGTTGCTGCATGCTGGTTTGGCATTCCACGGCAAGTCATCTAAAATGCATGCTGATTAAAACATTGAGAATATAAATGAGTTAGCACTTTTGGCTACAAAGGGAGCAAATTAATTTTCTATGCTAAGCCAATCATTTCGACTTATACTTCTTTAAAATGACGCGTACAAGCCCGGGGATAACATCATGGCATACCGATTAAACAATATTAGTCAACTGTTATTGATAGCATTAGTCTCTTTGTTTGCCCAGCAACAAAGTTTCGCTAACGGTAGCCAAGCAGACAAACTTCATACCAAGATTTGGGATAGCATCATCAAATATAAACACTCCGGCAATAAGCAAAGCAAAGCCGACAGCAACAAAGCTCACGTTGTCGCACTTGATCAAGTGACTCATTTACACTTCAGAGGCTTCCAGGCTATCAACATCGTTGGCGGCTATAAGTCTTCTTATGCAGTCATGCCAACCAACAGGGGCAGCAATAGTAAGATTAATAAAGGACACGCATATTTTGTCGGTAGCACTACTGGCACTAAAAACAGCCGACAACCAGCATTAATTATTCACTGGGCGCATAGTAAACCCCTGTCAGTTTACGCCAACGGCAAGCAACTTATCAGCGGCAGTCATCTCGATGAAATACCATTATCGATTGTCTCAACCCGCTCTGATAATATCGATATCGCTGGTAAAAACATTAAATTAACCCACCTAAGAGTAGGCCAGCAAAGCAAAACTAAGGTTAAAGGCGTGAACTCCAACTACTTAGATGTCATTGCAGAAAACCGCAGTCGTGTCGCAGTCGCTGGTAGTTCTATTAATGTTACTACCGTTAGCGCTAGCCAAAACGCCAAAGTGATTATGAAAGGTATTGACAGTGACAACACAGAAATTAAAACCAATGCAAACGCTATGGTCTCTCTAAGCGGTGACATCGGTGTGAAGAAGTTAAGCATGCGTGAAAATAGCCAACTATCGTTACACGGCATTAATACCAATATTTTAACTGCGTATACTGAAAGCAGTAATAACCTATCGATAACCGGTAAACAAATTGCTGTATTCAATCTACAACAGAGAGGTAGTGGCACGATCAGTATTAATAAAATGAAAGCGCAAAAAGTTTCGCTTGGTGCCTTTAGTAGTGGAAAAATCAAACTATTCGGCTTTATTGGTATTCGCGAACTGGTTGTTGATGGCTACAATCCGATTATGATTCAGTGGATCGACACACCAGAATTAAACATCAAGCAAATAGGCGCAAGCAAGTTGTATCTTGCCGGCTTTGCTGGCAAGCTCAACGCTCTTGTGTTGCATGAATCGCTACTGAACGCGCAATTCCTCAATACCGGTAAAGCCACCGTGATCACACGACATAAAGCACTCGCCAAAGTACGCTCTGGTGGCTCACTCGATGCATTAGCACTTGAGCAAAGCCATGTGCTTTATTACGGTTTCCCGCGCTACGAAAACACCTACATGGCAGGCCAATCATCAGTACTTTGGTCAACCTATTCATTTGCTAAAGATTGGAAGCAAGCGACTACTTTTTAAAAGCGATATTAATGACGTGGTAATAGGGTGGCGCTTGCAAATCTAGAATCGACTAAAACGATACTAACTGAAGCCCCACTTTGTTGTTGGTACTTGAAACGGTGTTTCGCCCCAAGATTCAGGTGGTGACTTATAGAAGGTAATTTCGATGCGACTATTCGCAGCGCGCCCAGACACTAATTGATTACTTGCTATCGGTAACAGCTCACCATACCCAACAGCCGATAGACGCGGCATTGCCACACCACTTGCCCATAAGTAAGCTCTAATACTTTTAGCTTGTTCACGTGACAACCGCAGGTTTTGTGCCATTAAGCCAATGTTATCAGTATTACCAGCAATGCGGATTTGACTATTGGGCAAGGCTTTTGCATAACGTGCAATCAAGGCGAGCGTTTCATAAGCTGTTCGCCTAATTTCACCTGAGTCTTCCTCAAAAACACCATTGCTCGGCAAAATAATGGTTGTTTTCTCACCATAATGCAGCACTTGTACACCGCGTAAACGTAACTCTTGGGTTAATTTATAGGGGCTGCTTTGATAAGAACCATATACCATGCCACCCAACCCTGCGACACCATGAAACATACTCGCCGAAAAACTGTCAGTAACGAAAGCACCGACAGTAGCGCCAACCTGACTTAGAGCAAAACCCTCAACATACTTATTACCCACTGATTGTGTTTGATAGACATTGTTGACGCAGCCAGTAAGCAAGATAGATACAGCAATAACACAGAGTGGCCGATTTAAGATAGACTGGCGCGTCGAGAGACGAGATATTGGTTTTAATTTCATATATGGCTTCTCGTGATGGCGTTTTTAATTGAGTATTTCAATAACGATCTTACTTAAAATCATAGCAACTAACACTATAAAGACAACTGTGGTAAATTTAAGACCAACAAACTGTCTGACTTGTCTCTCTCTGTCAAAACCCGTAATCTAACGTATATTCACAACAATAGATACATGAGTCATTGATATTATGAACATTAACGAAGCACGCCGAAACATGATTAGTCAACAAATTCGCAGCGCACGCGTTACCGATGAGCGGGTTATCGAATTATTGTCTACCGTCGGGCGCGAATATTTCGTGCCAATTCAGTTTGAGAAAATGGCGTTCGCTGATATGGCTCTTCCGCTAGCCCACCATCAACAGATGTGGTTACCCTGCGAAGAAGCGATGGCATTACAGGTGCTCAATATACAGCCAGAAGATAAAATCTTAGAAGTCGGCACCGGTAGTGGCTACTTAACAGCATTAATGGCGAAGCTCGGAAAACATGTATTCTCAGTTGACATCTTCGCTGAATTCACAAATTCAGCTTCAGCTAAACTAAAGCAATTTGGCTGCCACAACGTGAGTTTGCTAACCGGTGATGCCGCAGAAAGCTGGCCTGAGTATGTGCCTTACGATGTTATTATCGTCACTGGCAGCGTACCTTACCTACCTGATCAATTTAAACAGCATCTAACAGTAGGCGGGCGAATTTTTGCAATTATCGGCACAACAGCGATTAAATCAACCTACCTGATTACCCAAATTGGTAAAGACGAATGGCAAAAAACATCATTATTTGAAATGCACTGTCAACCACTAGTTGACGCAGTCTATCCTGAACAGTTTGATTTTTAAAAAATGAATACGCAAACACAACGCGCTTGGTTATTGCTTTGCTATCTAGTCTCCCCAACAGTGCTCGCAGCAAATCTCGCTGACATTTATCAAATAGCAACTGCAAATGACCCAACCATCTTGCAAGCAAAAGCAAGCCAGCTGCAAGCCCACGAATACACTAACCAAATGCGTGCACCACTATTACCTCAACTTGCAGTCAGTGATACTGCCAGCAAAACTCACACTAGTTTAACATCGGAGCCTGCTGCAGTAACAGACGTAACGAGTAGCGGCTCAACCACAGCAAACACTTATACTGGCACCTATTCACAAACTGTGTTTGACCTCAGTAGCTGGCAAACCTACCGCGCTAGCCGTAACAATGAAGCACAGGCAAATGCAATTTATCGTGCAGCAGAGCAAAGTCTGATTCAACGTACTATTCAACTTTATGTGAGCGTGCTAAATGCAGAGGACGTAGTACGGTTTACTACTGCTAAAAAACGTGCGATCAAGCGTGAGCTTGATCAAGCACGGCAGCGTTACGAAGTTGGTCTTGATACACAAACATCAGTCTACGAAGCTGAAGCAGCCTACGCAAGCGCAACCGCTAGTACTATTGCCGCACAAAATGCAGTCAGTGACGCTCGCGAGCAACTAAGGGAAATGACTGGCCGTACCTATCGACAACTTGCAATATTCAAACGAGACATGTCACTAGCCTTGCCAGCACCAGCTAACATTGAAGCATGGGTGAATAAAGCAAAAATCAACAACCTCTCAGTAATAGCAGCACAATTCGCTACTGCTGAAGCAGAAGATACAGTCAAGGCTGAACGAGCAAAGCATTTACCGACTGTATCTGCTAGCCTTAGCTACTCACATGCAACATCAGATAATGAGCGCTCAGCAGATACGACAACCAAGGCTACTTCTGGTAGTGTCACCCTAAGCTTGCCTATTTTTAGTGGAGGCAGTGTAATGGCGGCAGTACGGTCGGCGCAATATGCTTATCAATCTCAATTAGCCAGCTTGGAGAGTAGTCTGCGCCAAGCCATCATTCAAACGCGACAAGACTACCTTGGCTTAACCGCAATTATCAGCCAGGCGAAAGCTGACAAACAGACAGTCAAATCGCAACTCAGTGCATTAAAAGGTGCAGAAGCAGAATTAGAAGTTGGCACAAAAACTGTTCTAGATGTACTAGACGCCCAACAAAAATTATTTGAGGCACAAACAAACTACGCTAACGATATATATAGTTATATTCTCGATTATGCCAACCTGTTACAAGATACTGGCGAACTAAAACCAGAATTTATCGATATGGTGAACAATTGGCTTGTACCAGCTTAGTAATGTTGGTGAAACAAATTAATCAGAGTCACTTGCAAAATGATACTGTAGCAGCTCATATTGCTTATCTAGCGCTCCCCGGTTCTCCTCAACCACCTGTAGTGCAGCTTCGCCCATTTGAGCGCGCAAAGCAGGATCCTGTAAAATTCGTTCTAGCTGCTCAAGCAAAGTCGATGCTGATGCCACTGTGACGAGGGCACCGGCCTTGGCTAATAACTGATTGATTTGCAAAAAATTAAAGACATGTGGCCCAGTTAATATTGGCAAGCCTAGGGCGGCTGGTTCTAAAACGTTGTGACCACCAATCTCAGCAAAACTGCCACCAACGAAAGCAAGGTCTGCTGCTGCATAAAATATCATCATTTCACCCACAGTATCACCAAGCAAGATGTCAGTTTCCGGTGTGCACCGATCGCCTAAGCTACGACGAACTACATTAAAACCAAATTTATCGCAAAGCGACGCAACCTTAGTGAATCGATCCGGGTGTCTCGGTACCAATATTAATAATAACTCCGGTGTTCGCTGCTTGAGAGCACGAAAAGTATTAAGGATGATTTCTTCTTCGCCTTCATGAGTACTAGCGACAGTCCAAACTAAGCGGTTGCTACCCCATTGTTGTTTCAGTGGCACTGCTTGTTCTACCGCACTAGCAGGTACACTGATATCAAACTTTATGCTACCAGTGATTTGCAAACGCTCAGCGGATAGACCTAGTGCAATATAGCGCTCGGCTTCTAGCTGTGTTTGCACAGCAATAGCGTTCACATGCGCTAGCATCATTTTTGTTAAGCTAGCAAACCGTGCATAACGCAGCGCAGAACGCTGCGATAAACGACCATTAACCACCAAAACTGGAATTTGGCGTGACCCACAAGCGAGAATAATGTTTGGCCACAACTCAGTCTCAACCATCACGGCGACGCGCGGCTTGATACGATTTAAGAAGCGGTTGACAACATCAGGTAAGTCATAGGGCGCATAGACGTGAAAAACATTATCACTAAATGTCTTTTTCACTTGCTCTGATCCAGTTGGCGTTGTTGTCGTTATGGTAATTAGTTCAGTTGGATACTGCTGCATGAATCGTTTAATGAGAGGGGTAACAGCGACTGTTTCACCGAGTGACACAGCATGCACCCACAAACCAGTTTGGCGTTTTGGTGGGGTAAAAAAAGCGAAGCGCTCAGCCCAGCGTTGAGCATAAGCAGGTATACGAATAGAACGATAAAACAGCCGCAATAAGATAATAGGCAATGAAAGATAAAATAAACATCTATAAAGAAATAACAATGGCATTGCCTTCGATTAATTAGCAGACCAAACTAGAAAAAACTTACATGAAAGGGACCTATAGTCAAAAACTGACTCGATTGTACCTTTTTCAAAGAAAATAGCTAGCAACAGCAGATGATTTAGCGCCATCTCGTTAAAAATTAATTTGTTTCAGCCAAATGCGCAGGCGCTTAATGACTTGATCTTCCTGATGTGAGAAATCTTGATTAGCGTGCAAGATTTCATACTGACGATAATAGTAAATCTTTTGCTTAGATAGCAGCTTAATACGTTTTTTCCGCCTCCTGGAACTACTCACTGCGGATGACAAAGCAGCATCACCATAAAAGTCAATTACTTTTACTCGCAATGGCTCTAACGATTCAAATAAGGCTTTATCGCTCTCTTTATCAACAACAGCATTCAATAAGATAAAACCCGTACAGTCACATTCATTTTGATGTGCCACCAAATACTCCCCAACTGCTAATACCGAATGACCCTGACCAAGTAATACAATTGGTTTTAGCTTCTTTTGTTTTAGAAAACTGACCGCTGCAGAAATATGCTGCCCAATACTATCTCCTGATGGTGACACTGAAAGACTAGCGTCGTCATCATTTGATTGCCCTTGACTTTCATCTGCTTGCTGACCAGCCGAACCAGTATCACCGTCACTATCAGCAGTAGAGTCCATGATGGGTTGTGCATTCACATGTGAAGGAATAGAAAGCGATAGCGTAGACCAACCATAATCTGGCATTTTAGTGCGGAGCTCGTGAATAATACCAGTCTGGTCGGCGTGCGCACCCTGATCATGAACCAGAATGATGGCACCTTCACTCATGATATCAGAAGCTTTAAAAATCGCAGCGAGTGGATTTTTTTTATCCTTATTTAGAAACACCCATTCACCATCATTGATGAATGCAAGTCGCCGCTCATGTTGCACTTTTACCATTGACCAGTCTGGAGCCGTCTTGACCTCATCTTCGGCAACAGATACTCGAACCGCCAAAAAAAACAAAATTAAAACGATAAGCGAGGCGCGCATACGCTCTCCTATATTTAGTTAGTTGCTGCGAGGTAGCCAAATCAGCTACAGTTAGCAATATGAAACCTTTCCACATTGCAGCGTCAATCCTATCAGCAAATTTTGCCATAATCGGTGAAGAAGTCGATGCTGTCACTGCTGCTGGCGCCAACTTAATCCATTTTGATGTCATGGATAATCATTATGTACCTAACTTAACCTTTGGGCCTATGGTTTGTCAGTCACTGATAAACTATGGCTGTCAACTGCCGATCGATGTGCACCTAATGGTAAAACCAGTAGATAAGTTAATCAATGCATTCATAGCGGCTGATGCAAAACGGATTTGTTTTCATCCAGAAGCAAGCGAACAGGTTAGTCGCAGTTTACAATTAATTACCGATAGTGGCTGTGAAGCTGGCATCGCGCTAAACCCAGCGACACCAGTTGCAATCATCGAGCAATTTCTGCCGCACATCAGCTACGTGTTAGTCATGTCAGTCAACCCTGGTTTCCCGGGCCAGCGATTCATTGTTGATAGCTTAGAGAAAATCAAACAACTTAAACAAATGTTTACCCTGCAACACCGGAACACTATCAGCATTGCAGTTGATGGTGGGATTAACGAAACAACAATTTTAGAAGCAGCAAAAGCGGGCGCTGATACTTTTGTTATGGGATCGGCTTTATTTTCACAGCAACATTATCAGCAATATTTAGCGCGTGTGCGCAGCAGCCTCGATTCTATAAATCTAATAGTCTAAAAGCTAGCGGTATATAGTTGGACTGTTTACCTCAATTGGTATGACTCGATTGCATCAAATAGACCGGCTGCTATATTGATTTTATTTGCCGCCTCAAGCTCACGTAGGCAAGTCGGACTAGTAACATTAATTTCGGTAAGATAATCACCAATAACATCGATACCAACAAATAGTAAACCTTTCTGCTTTAACACCGGAGCAAGTTGCTGACAAATCCAATAGTCGCGCTCAGTCAAGTTGCGACTAACTCCTTTACCACCAGCAGCTAAATTACCGCGTGACTCACCACTTGCAGGAATACGAGCAAGCGCATATGGGACTGGTTCACCGTTAATTAACAAAATGCGCTTATCACCTTGCTTAATTTCAGGAATGTATTGCTGTGCCATAATCGGTGTCTGACCAAAATGAGTAAGCGTCTGCAAGATAACAGTTATGTTGTCGTCATTAGCTTTGACAGTATAAATAGACATGCCACCCATGCCATCAAGTGGTTTTAAAACAACATGCTGCTGTTGTTGAATAAACTTCCGCAAGTGATCATCTCGACTCGCAACCAAGGTCGGTGGAATACATGCTGGAAAATTTAGTATAAACATTTTCTCATTGGCATCACGTAATGCAGCAGGATCATTGATAACCAAAACACCGTCTATCTGAGCATACTGTAAAATATAAGTTGCGTAGATATAATCCATATTAAAAGGAGGATCCTTACGCATTAAAATGACATCGAGCGTAGCTAATGACAACTGCTCTGGTGTATCCAGGCTATACCACGCAGTATCGTTATCATAAACCTCAAGCACACTCGCCTCAGCATAAGCCTTATTCTCGGCAATAAACAAATCAGTCGCCAGCATATAATAAAGTTGATACTCACGTGATATTGCCTCTAGCAGCAGTCGCAAGCTAGTATCTTTATGTGGGTGGATAGTTGCAATGGGATCCATGACAATGCCGAGTTTCTTCATTTTATCAGCCACTCATTTGCTTCACGCGCTGCAGCTAAAACTGCAAGCCGAGCAACAATTGAATAAACATAGTAACGAGGTAAGTCTTCATTGCTAGCAGTAGGTTTATTTAGCACTGCAAGCAAATCAAAAGCCTTAAAAATCATACCAGGGGCATTTAAATTATCATGACTACCACGATCAGCATGCATACGGTAAAACCCACCAATGAGTTGTTCGCCAATACAATACACTACTGGCTCTGCAATTACTTGCTGCTGACCATACCGCTCTTTAGTATGCACACCCTCTTGCAAAATAACCTGACTCACAGTTTGATTACCTTTAGTCGTTGACATCCTTGTACGTTGCTTACGATTTAAATTAGTGATTTCATCAACGTGACTGATTGACATCACCCCCATGCCATAAGTACCTGCGTCAGCCTTCACCATCACAAAAGGTTGATCAGTAATACCGTATTCATAATACTTTTGCTTAATTTCACTAAACAATGCTTCACAGTGACGCAACAAACAATCCTCACCTTCGCGCTTCATAAAATTAATTTTGCCGCAATTACGAAAAGCGGGTGTCAGCAGCCACGGATCAAGTGCAACTAGCTCAGAAAATTCACTTGTCACCTCTGCGTAAGTAGAAAAATGCGATGACTTCAATCGTTGTGCCCAACCTAGCTCTAGTGGTGGCACCACCTTTTGTTCTATATTCTGCAACAGCTCTATAGAAACACTCGACAAATCGTTATTAAGCCAAACCAAATCAGGATCAAAGCCTGCAATATTTAATCGGCCCTGCTGATTTGTTAACAACTCAAATTGGAGGTGCTTCCCAGATGGCAAATCAAACTGGAGAGCATTCACATCAATGGGGTCAATTAAGCCTATCTTGGCGTCAAAACCTGCGGCAGTGATTAAATCATGTAAGATTGCTAAACTCTCAAGATAGAAAATATTTCGGGTATGCGACTCAGGGATTAGCGCTATACGCTTTACATCAGGTTGCATTTTCAAAACAACGCTACGTACAATATCAGTAAGCTCATGATGGTGACCATCAGCAATGTTGTTGAAACCAGCAGGAAATAGATTAGTATCGACAGGTGCTAACTTATAGCCAGCGTGACGCAAGTCGATTGAGCTATTAATTGGCGCAGGGGTCAATTGGAATTGTTGCTGAAACCAAGCTTCAATGCTGTCCCGCTGATCAAATAAACGGCTATCTATCATCCGTCTTCCTCGCTCGTTTCACTGTTTCACTAAATGCCTTTTATTAAACCGCTTTCAGCAATAACAAGCAATTGTTTCGAACACATGATCGCTTAATCGCAATAATTATTGCATTTGCCAACATATTGCCTTCCGGGATGCAAAGCGATATGCTGACGGACTAATTCATAGGGGGGGGTTAGTCCACATGGAAGAATTTGCACTAATTGATGTTATTCAAGGCCTAAGCGGAGAAATGCAAACTCTATCGCTGATGATGATGGTGATCAATTTCATTTTACATGTCATTTTCGCCGGCGCGATTGCACGCGATAGTGGCAGCATTGCCAAGCATGGTGGCAGCACTTATCTTGTCTCAGGACTCTCATGGGCTTTTGCCACCCTGGTTGGTGGCGTTATCGTCGCAGGCTTGTATTGGGCCATACACCATTCTTCCTTAAGCCGACGCTAAGCCAACATATCAAGACTGTTTCTGATAAACATCAAACCGTACTGCACGCCCCTTTAAAACAAAACTGGGCTGACGATTCGCAAGCAATGGTGCTAGCTTTGGTCGCTTCACAACGATACGTCGGCAGTTGCTTGCTAGCGCACACTCAAGCAAACTGTCTGCATCTAAATCATCACCAACAATTTCGCGCAAACAACGCATTTCCTTCTTTACTAATGCTGATTTGGTTCGCTCTGGATACATTGGATCAATATAGATAGCATCATAATCAGTGAGCAGATGTGTCTGCATGTACTCTATCGCATCCACCTGGATTAAGCGCATACCAGAATTTGGCACCGCTAACCGCTGGACTGCCTCGATGACAAGCATGGCAATGATCGGGTTGCGCTCAACCAGTGTAAGCGGGCAACCCAACTGATACAACGTATAAGCATCTGCAGCAAAACCTGCGGTAACATCTAACACTCGAGGGCGGAAACAAGCTTTGACACCAACTGCTCTGGCAATAAGGTGCTGACGCCAATTGAGTTGCCGATAGCCACGCATACGCGCATGATCAAGTACTACCATGATCGGTTGCCAATCAGTTTGTTGCTGAGCAATCAAACATAACCCCTGTTGTGTGCACTGCAGCAGCCAAGGTGTTGCAACCTGATCAGGTGCAGCACAAGGTAGTTGGAGTTGAGCTGCAACACGCTGCGCTTGCTGCTTATCAATTGGCTCGCGCCAGCTGACACTCACGACTTTAGATAGCATAACCACGATACGTATAGAAACAAATATTGGCTTATATTAGCATTTCTGTCACATATAAGAACAAATATAAGTTGAACCAGGCATGAAAAAACTTGCACTGTGCACACTTACTAACTAAACTAATAAAAATATTTTTCAGAGAGACAATTTTTAACATGAGTGATAACCTACTAACCCTAACCGACGACGGCTTCGATAACGATGTTTTGCAAGCAGGTATTCCTATTCTCGTCGACTTTTGGGCTGAATGGTGCGGACCATGCCGGATGATTACCCCTATTTTGGAAGAAATCGCTAGCGATCCCAATTACGCTGACAAAATCAAAATAGGCAAACTTAACGTTGATGATAACCCAGCCACAGCAGGCAAGTACGGCGTTCGCGGTATTCCAACATTGATGATCTTTAAAGGCGGTGATGCTACTGCTACTAAGGTCGGTGCACTCAGCAAGCCACAGTTGACTGCTTTTATCGACGAAACACTTAGTGAGTAAACAAAGCTAACTATCGCTAACCTATTCTTTAGTGAATGCTTTTGTTATGCTACTAAAAAATTCTAGACTCGCTGCGATAGTTGTGCTAATGTCCAAAAAACTTAGCGAGCTTGACAATTTATCTATATTCTTTTCTTCTTTAACCTTTAACAACCAACCTCAAGAACCTCTAAATGAACCTTACTGAATTAAAAACTAAATCTGTACCAGATCTCATGTCCATTGCACAAGAGATGTCGATTAACAATCTTTCTCGATTACGCAAACAAGAAATGATTTTTTCCATTTTGAAGGCACACGCCAAAAATGGTGAGGATATCTTTGGTGACGGTGTCTTAGAGATTCTACAAGATGGCTTCGGCTTCTTACGCTCGGCTAATAGCTCTTATCTAGCTGGCCCTGACGATATTTATGTCTCGCCTAGCCAAATAAAACGTTTTAACTTGCGTACTGGTGACACGTTAGCGGGTAAGATTAGACCACCTAAAGAAGGTGAACGTTACTTTGCTCTACTCAAGGTCGACACGATTAATTTTGGTGAATCTGACAAAGCAAAGTATAAATTACTATTTGAAAACTTAACACCGCTTCATGCACAAGATCATATGAAACTTGAACGCGGTAATGGCAGTACAGAAGATATTACCGCACGCATCATCGATATGATCGCACCGATTGGCAAGGGTCAACGTGGTTTACTGGTTTCACCACCGAAAGCAGGTAAAACCATTATGCTACAAAATATTGCCCAATCTATTACAACTAATCATCCCGAGTGCCATCTGATTGTGTTACTGATCGATGAGCGCCCTGAAGAAGTGACAGAAATGTCACGCACAGTGCGTGGTGAAGTGATAGCAAGCACATTTGATGAACCGCCAGCACGACACGTACAAGTTGCCGAAATGGTTATTGAAAAAGCCAAGCGCCTAGTTGAACACAAACGTAATGTTGTCATCTTATTAGACTCGATCACACGCTTAGCTCGTGCCTACAATACAGTGATACCGGCATCAGGCAAAGTCTTAACTGGGGGTGTTGATGCCCATGCATTAGAGCGACCTAAACGCTTCTTTGGTGCAGCGCGTAATATTGAAGAGGGCGGCAGCCTTACGATTATTGCCACAGCATTGGTTGACACTGGCTCGAAAATGGATGAAGTGATTTTTGAAGAGTTCAAAGGCACCGGCAATATGGAAATCCACCTTGATCGACGCATCGCTGAAAAGCGAGTTTACCCATCGATTAACATTAATCGTTCTGGCACACGCCGCGAAGAGCTATTGATTAAGCCGGACGAATTACAAAAATTGTGGATTTTACGCAAAATCTTACATCCAATGGATGAAATTGCTAGCATGGAGTTTCTCATTGATCGCTTGCGCACTACAAAAACAAACAATGAATTCTTTGACGCAATGAAGCGGTCAGATAAATAAATCAAGTTTAAAAACTCACGCTATTTATCTGGTCGACTACTAGTCAGTGCTGCCAGTAGCAAAGTAATTTGCTCCTCGTCAGTTTCTTCACTTTCTGTGTCAGCAAGCATTTTTGGCGTCACCGCGTTTTCATCAGCCAATGTTAAATCAGCACCACCGCCAACCAGTGTCGCAATGACATTGAGGTAGTTGCGGCGCAGTTTGTATCGACGCTCTTGATTTGGAACACGCACCATTGCAGACCAACCCAGCACTGCCTCGTGCAACGGTGTATTGCCAGTATCAGTCTCATGCGCATTGATGTTAGCACCATGATCAAGCAAATAAGCAACGACTTTATCTTTACCCATGCGGGCGGCAAAATGTAGTGGTGTACTACCAACCTGATTTTCAAGCGAGCCGATACGAGAGTGGTGGCCATTATCTTCTACTTCAGCCACCAAACAATTGACATCTACACCACGCTTAAGTAACAGCTCGATCACGGGCAAATGACCACTCTTTGCTGCGCAATGAAGCGGAAAATAGCCTTGATAACTGGCACAAGTTGTAACATCAGCGCCAGCGTCGATAAGCAATTCTAAAACATCACGATGGCCATGGAAGGCAGCTAAATTGACTGCCAATTGATCTTGCGCATCACAAGAATTGATATCAGCAACCTGCTGTATTAAACCATTAATCTCATCAAGGTTGGCGCCATTAAAATCAATAATCGCTTTGTTAAGTTTATCTAGCGCTTGCGACACGGAAATTTCTCCAATATCAGACACATTCGAGACAACAACTAGTTTATATTAGCATGACATCAGGCTAGTTAAAGTTCAACTAGAAATATGATTCGCGTAACAAACTGTTCAAATTGAAATCTAAGACAGTACGATTAGCTCGCTGATGAACAAGTCTTTATTGCAAGCAATCGACAATCTGCTAGACTATAAATCACTATCTGGTGCCATACTATCAGCAATCTTAATTTTCCACTTGATGAAACAACCTATTCAGCAAACACACCGTTACAAAATCGTCAGCAAACAAGTGATTAGCCAGCAAATGTTTCAATTCATCTTGCAGCCGCTCACAACAAGTAAGCTTTATCATCAGCCCGGACAATATATAGAAATCGTTCATAGCACCAGTGAGAGCAAACCTTATTCAGTTGCAAACCCAGACAATACCGATGGTATTATCGAATTACACATTCGTATCAACGAAAACGCTTGTGGACTTACAAAATCCCTAGCGATAGAACAAGAGCTAACATTGATTGGACCATTTGGCGATTGTACGTTGCCTCAATCAACACAAGAGCAAGTTCTTATGATCGCCGGTGGTACTGGCTTTGTACCTTTTAGTGCGATTATAAGAACTGCTTATGTGAAAAAACAACATAGGTTAACACTGTTTTGGGGCGCAAAAACTAAAGCAGAGCTTTACTATATGCCACAATTAAATGAAATCGCTACTGATTATAAAAAATTTGAATTTATCCCAGTTATTGAGCAAGCAAGTGTTGAAAACTGGTCTGGTAAAATAGGTAGCGTAGTCGATCACGCGCTCAAGCAATATCATATGCTACAAGGTAAACGTATTTATCTAAGCGGGCCGATGCAGATGGTCGAACTAGCGAAGCAACAGCTAATTAGGCAAGGACTACCTATAAAATCAATTTACTCAGACTTATTCGACTATAAAGAAAAGATAATTAAGATCTAAGCTTGATCTACTCAACCGACATAGATAATCCTTTATGATAACAATCACAAGCTTTACCAATTTGACCACTTTGCTGCAATAGCTGACCCAGTAATAAATAGGCACTTGGATTTTCTTGTTGCTGCAAAACCGCTTCTAAATAATGCTTTGCTTTACCCCAAAGCTGTCGATGCAAACTCAGACGCGCTGCTGCCATCAATAAGTTCGGATTATTGGCACGCGAATTTAACCAAGCTTCAACTTTATTTAAACGCTTAACAAGATTACTGTTTACTAGTCGACTATAGAGATCTAATAGGTCAGTATGCCAGTGACTTTTCATGCTTTCTTCAATTAATTTTGCAGCTTCGTCTTCTTGCTCGATAACAATGAGCTGCTTGACAAACAAGCTGACAATTTCGCCACTATTTCGTACCGTTCGAGGCAGATGACGATAATGCTTTAAAATACTATGATGATTTTTTTCGTGCTCTAACTCGCTAAGTAGGCAAGCTTTATAAGCATGCTGCAATAATGCATCAGATTCTTCTCGCTGAATTACTTTTCTACGACGCAAAAGTGGTATCAGCTCAATCAAAGAATACCAGTCGCTGAGGCGTATATAAACATCTTTCAACATCTTAAGGATATAAGTATGTTGCGGCATGACCTGACGTAAATGGTTCAGCGTCGCCAATGCTTGTTCAAGTTGATTATGTTGCAATTGTAATTCAGCCTGGGTTAAGCCAATCGCTACCTCAGCGTCAGGCATTACTACCGCAGCCATTCTCAAGTACTCGTTGCGACGTTGATAGGCGGATTGCTGTTGTGCAGCACGCGCTGCAGACAAAAAATTTATTAGCGGTGAATCGCTGTGAGCAACTGATTTCACAAGATCATTTTCCGCAGCTTGCCACTCACCTTCCGCTAAGGCTAGCAAACCATTCTGAGTTTGATGACGCGATCTATTA
The DNA here is from genome assembly GCA_963922965.1 of uncultured Gammaproteobacteria bacterium. GTDB lineage: Bacteria > Pseudomonadota > Gammaproteobacteria > CAWUKA01 > CAWUKA01 > CAWUKA01. Next base: position 23,540 of record CAWUKA010000004.1, read on the forward strand.
CGGGCGCGCTGCAGTAACCATGACTGAAAACGCGCTGTAAAATGACTAATCAGGCTCCAAGCCTGTAAAAAGTGATGCAATAAAATAAAAAACAATAGTGCCACGACTGCTGCAAACCACAGCGGCATTTCAATTGTCCAAGTATCGTAAGCAAATAGCAGGTAACCTGGATCAAATTCTACCTGCAAGCCAACCCAAACCGCGACTACTAATGCAACAAGATAAAAAATGAATTTAGCCATAGCCTTGCTCCAGCTTAGTTAACCTTATACTGATCGATGAGCTAAAATAGCTTTGTCGATCGCAGATAAGATTGGCAGCATATCTGGCACCGGAGGTTTAACATTTATTTTGCTTAATTTTTCTAAATCTTCAGTAAGCCAACCAATTTTTTCACTTTTTATAAAGTAATTTCTTTCTAGCAAAGATTTCGCTTGATTTAGACTGGTCACATAAAGCTTCGGCTGGGCATGAATAGCAGCCCATTGGGCGCGATTTATTAAAAACAGCAAATCCTCTACGATATACCGTCGCTCTTGTTCAGTTATGATTGGCTTAACTCGCTCTTCATGATGCCGCACAATGACAATTTTCTTTAAGATTTCTAAACTATTTTTTATTGATGAAGTCCAATCATTTGAGTCTACCAATTGCTTGACAGGTTCAGTCTTAGCTACCTGCACCAAGCCAAGCGGTATTTTTTCGAATTGGTAGCTAATCGAAGACAATTGATTAAGCAAACCCTGCAGATCAAAATTTGAAACAACATGAATATCCGATATTTTGTCTGCTACTAATTGCCTTAAATTTGATACTGACGCATCTGCCAACATTTGTAGCTTCGCGTCGGCAGTTTTCAACAATGCTTCAGCGACCATAGGGCTACGTTCATACTGTAGGTTATAATCTGCCAACTGAGTAAGATAACGAACCTCATGGAGATGCCAGTACAAACCGGTATTACTACCTTGCTTAAGTAGTATTGCTAAATCAGTCCGTGCATCATCTAATTTTTGCTTTTGGACAAGCAACTGCTGTTGAATTTTTTTGCTATCTAATTTAACTTGATCAACACGCTGATTAAGCATTTGTGCTTCATTCGTAACTTTGAACTGTGCCAGCCAAGACAAGTAGAGTGCGGCAACAGCACTGATAAACACAATGAAGAGCAGAAACTTCAAACCAATAAAATAGCCTTTGGTTAGTTTAGGCTGAGTAGCTTCAAGTTGTTGCTGTTCTGTCATTGTTTATTGGTATCCTTCCAGTGTTGTAACGCAGTAATAATACCGATATCTGATGCTGTCCTCACCACAGTACTCGGTACTTTAAAACCGAAGTCTGTTGCTAATTGTGCAATTCGCTCACTCATTACGACAAGTGGTAACTGTTGTAAACGAGACGTTTGCGCCTTCAGTAGATGTAACATATTTTCTAAACCTTGGCCACTAGTCACTAACATAAGATCAAACGGCTTACTTTGCCACTCATCAAGCAAAGGTTGAATATTGGCTGTAGGGCACTGGCGACAATAAACAGCTATTTTGCTTAATACAGCACCGCGAGTTTGTAGAGCATTATAGATTAAACGTCGGCCTTCGACACCACTAACAATGAGAATCTTTTTCCCACTTACATTTTGTAATGCTGGTAGTGTCAACAAAGACTCTGTGGTTTGTGGGGCAGGTGCGACCAACACATCAACAACATTATGCTCGCTTAGTGCGCGTGCGGTTGCCTCACCAATTGCGGCAAACTGAACCCCAGCCGCAAGTAAAGCTGGTAGGTGCTCGGCAGAAAAACGAACAGCATTAGCACTCAAAAATATCGCCATTGTCACGCCGTCAAGCTGATCAAACTGCTCTGCTATCTGTTCGGCAGGTAATGCAACTATCTCAATAGCAGGAAAGCCAAAACTAGTACCACCTGCAGCGGTAATTAATTGCTGTAATGATGGCAGCATATGTTGAGGGCGAGTCACCAGCACATGTAGGTTACTTAAGTCAGCCACCTCTATACACCTCTGCTAAAATAGCATCCGCACCTTGCGCTTGTAATTCTGATGCGACTATAAGCCCGAGCTGAGCAGCCTGGATGAGGACATCGCCATCGGCCAGCGTAATGACTTTTTCTGCTGATAATAATATAGAGCCATCAACCCTACCGACCAAACCACGCATACGTAAATCCGAATCAGTTAGCTCAGCATAACCAGCAATAGGTACTTGACAGCCACCATTCAATGCTTGATTCATTGCCCGCTCAGCAGTAATACAAATTTCAGCTGGGCAATGATTGATTGTGCGAACTAATTCGTAGACTGCATGGTCATCATCGCGTTGCTCAATACCAATAATTGCTTGACCAACTGCTGGCAACAGCATCTCTGTTGATAAACGCTCTGTAACGCGCTGACCTAGCCCCATCCGGACTAGACCAGCAGTAGCTAATAAAATTCCGTCATACTCACCACGATCTAGCTTTTGTAGCCGGGTTTGCAAATTACCACGCAACACTTTAATAACCAGATCTGGACGCAGAGCATGCAACATGCATCGGCGGCGCAAACTTGAGGTGCCAATACAACCGGCAACAGGAATTTCAGCAAGTGATTGATAGCTATTTGCAACTAAAGCATCACGTGCATCTTCTCTCACCAAGTACGAGCTTAAGGTCAAGCCTGGTGGTAGATGTACCGGCATGTCTTTCATTGAGTGGACAGCAATATCAGCCTCGTGATTTAGTAACGCTTGCTCAAGTGCCTTAACAAATAAGCCCTTACCACCTACTTTCGCAAGTGGGGCATCAAGCATTTTATCACCAGCTGTTGTCATACTGACAAGCTCAACAGTCAAGCCAGGATGAGCGCTCTCGAGACGAGTCTTGACTTCATTCGCTTGCCATAGAGCCAAAGGACTTTTGCGTGTCGCTATCCGTAGCGTTTTCATATTAGTGACTATCCTCTAATAAAGCCTGAATTTTTTCATCTTTATCCTGCCAAAGTGCATTCACATATTGCTGAAAACCAATCCTAAACTCAGGATCAGCTTGGTAGTCACCTCTTTGCGCCTCCTCAATAGGTATGACTGAAACGCGAACGATGATTTTTCTTACTAAACCACAATAAAAACGTAACAAGTTAGTTTTAGCATCTGGATAGACAATCGTAACATTGATGATTTGCTGTAAACAATCACCCATCACAAAAATAGCATAAGCAGCGCCGCCTGCTTTAGGTGGCAATAAGTACTGATAGATCGATTTTTTGCTCATATGTTTTTGCTCAGTAAATCGGGTTCCCTCTAGAAAATTAATAATAGTCACTGGCGTATTTTTATAGCGCTCGCAAGCTTGTTTAGTTACCAACGTATCACGACCTTTTAGCTCAGGGCGCTTTTTGATTTGAGATTTGGTATAGCGATAAACAAATGGAAAACCAAGCACCTTACAAGCAATGCCAAGAAAAGGTATCCATATTAACTGACGCTTTAGAAAAAATACTAGCAGTGGAATCCGACGGTTAAACACATGAAACAATACTGGTATATCAAGCCAGGACTGATGATTAGCAACTAAGAGATACCATTGGTTTTTATCGAGCTGGTCGAGGCCCTGCACATCCCAATCGACTTTGACACATAGTTTTAGAATCAGTGCATTGCAATCAATCCACAGTGGTGGCAACTGATGAATGATACTTTCAAGCTGGCGCTGCAATGATACAGTAAAGCAAAGTGGCCGAACAACTACAACTAGCATCAAAACTGCCAGCCAAAACAGATAGTTGGCTATTACTAGTGGGATACATATCAAACCAACAAGGGGACCGAGCAACACTTGCAGCATTGTAACCTCATTCAATCTTCTAAATAGGTATAACCTGACAAACCATTTCTTAATTCTGCAAACACCACTGATGATGTTGAAACCATACTACTCGCAGCTACTTTTTCTCGATAAATTTGCAGCATGCTTTCTGCATCAAACTGGACTGTTCGTAGTACATCATCGACGCCATCACCAGTCAGCGGCTCGATAAAACGATAATCACCATCATCGGTCAACTCAACATGAACTGAGTCAGTATCTCCAAATAAATTATGCATGTCTCCTAAAATTTCTTGGTAAGCACCCACTAAAAAAATACCAACATAGTGACAATCACTGACCCATGGCATTGTTGACTCAATCGCCTCGCTCTCAATATAACTTTGAATTTGACCATCGGAATCACAGGTAATATCATGCAATACTGCTCTTTCAGTCAGCGCTTGATTCAGTCCTGTGAGAGGCAACACGGGAAATACTTGCCGAATCGCCCAAGCATCAGGTATTGATTGAAAAATAGAAAAATTGCCGATTAATTTTGTTGAAAAATGATCATTGAGCTCTTCACTGATTTCGCGATGAGCACGCTTATCAGATTGTAATAAACCATGAATTTTAAAACAGACCGCATTGTAGAGTGACTCTGCCCCAGCGCGCTGTGTCAAGTTAATCTGGCCATGAACGTACTGAACTTCAGCTTCACTAAAAAAATGTTTTGCATCATGAAAGCTTTCGATAATAGATATTTGGCCAACCCGTTCTAAACATAGCGCCAAATCCTGCAACACAAGTGGCTCTACTGCACTGACGGTAGGGGGAGGTTGCTTCGGCTGATTGATTTCTTGATCAGCCAACTTGACTAGTAACACGGCATGGTGTGCAGCCATCGCGCGACCTGCTTCTGTAATAATATTTGGCTGCGGTATATTCTCTTGTTGGCAAGCTTCAGCTAATGCTTGGACAACTTTATTTGCATACTCTTGCAAACTATAATTCATCGAGCAGTCACTACGACTACGCGCACCCTCGTAATCAACACCAAGTCCACCACCAACGTCAATAGTTTGAATATTGGCACCGAGACGACGCAACTCAACAAAGTAACGTGCACACTCAAGCATGCCGCGCTGAATATCACGAATATTTGCGATTTGCGAACCCATATGAATGTGCAAAACTTGTAGTTGATCCAACCACTGGTGCTGCTTTAATAGTGCAATTGCGTCTATTAATTGATCTGCCGTCAGACCAAATTTTGATTTCTTACCGCCGGTATTTTGCCACTTGCCTTTGGCAACTGACTGTAACCGGATTCGTATCCCTAAACATGGCACCACATTGAGTGCTTGTGCTTCTGCAAAAATCAACTCAAGTTCGGTAAGCTTCTCTACAATGAGCATTACTCGATGACCTAGCTGCTGCCCAATCAAAGCTAACCGGATATACTCACGGTCTTTATACCCATTGCAAACGATTTTAAAGTTATCGCCTGTCGCCAAGGCTAGCGCTATCATTAATTCCGGCTTACTACCTGACTCTAAGCCGACTTCTTGTCCAGCCTTATTTTGCTGGACGATAGCTTCAACCACGCGCCGTTGCTGGTTCACCTTAATCGGGTATACAGCAGTGTAACGCGCACTATAGTCAAATTGGCGCATTGCTGTAGCAAAACCATGATGTAAGTCCTCAATTCGGTTAGCCAAAATATCAGTAAAGCGCACTAGGGTTGGCAACTGCATGCCATAAGGTTGCAGTTTTTCAATTAATGACTCCAGCACTACCTCGCGACGACCATCTGGGCGCACAACGACTTGGCCAGCGTCGTTGATATCGAAGTAGTCATCACCCCAATAGGGTAAATTGAATACTTTGCGTGCATTTGTAATAAATTGTTGACTCATAACAACCTTAATCTCAGTGCTCAGCCAATAGAAGCTCAAGATGTTACCAAAATCTGTCGGCTGGGAATAGTTTATTACGCCATTACACCGTGGTTTTCATCGCTACGAAGCTACTTCTTCAACGCATATTGCTGATCTCAACTAAGTAGCACTACAACTCGCTCGCTGATTCAATTTAGTTTGACAGCACTATGCAGCCTGGATACATTGTGCGCTTATTGTTTTTGTAGAGGTTAGAACCATGGCGACACTTGATAACGACAATTGGTTTACTGAAATTTGTGAAGAGTCGGGGAGCGCCTTTTCACTACGCGGTCGCAAAGTACATGAGGAACAGAGCCAATATCAGACTATCGCTATCTACGAGACAACTGATTTTGGGAACTTGATGACAATTGATGGTTTTGTCATGTTAACCACTCGTGATAATTTTTTATATCATGAAATGATATCACACCCGGCGTTATTCACTCACCCAGCACCAAAACGAATTGCTATTATCGGTGGCGGTGACTGCGGAACCTTACAACAAGTTTTAAAACACGATCAGGTTAGTCAAGTGACTCAAATCGATATTGACGAACGTGTGACTCGCCTCAGCGAGCAGTATTTCTCAGAGTTATGCAGCAACAATCAGGACCCGCGTGCACAGCTACTTTTTATTGATGGGATTGATTGGATACGTCAAGCAACTGAAAATTCTCTCGATGTTGTTATTGTTGACTCTACTGATCCGGTTGGACCCGGCGAAAAACTTTTTAGTCAAACTTTTTATGAGCATTGCTACCGCGCGCTTGATACCGGTGGCTTATTAATCCAACAAAGTGAATCACCATTACTGCATCTCGCCTTAATACGAGCAATGCGTAAAGATATGGCAGCCGCTGGTTTTCAACATTTTAAAACTTTACCATTCCCGCAACCGTGTTACCCAAGTGGCTGGTGGAGCGCGACTATGACCAGTAAAACACTGGATCTGACGCAATTTAGGCAAGCACAGGTGGAGACAAAAGCGTTTGCAGCGCAGTATTACAATGCAGCAATTCATACTGCCGCACTGGCTGAACCTGAATTCCTTAAACAAGCATGGCAGGCTAGCTAAATTGGTTACTTCTTTTTCTGATCAGTTGTGCTAAACTACTGAAGCTTATTTATTAAGGATATAAAAGGTCATCATGAGCAATAAGATAGATGATATAGTCAACAAACTTACCAATGCTCTGCCAGAAGGCTTAGCTGATACCAAAGAAGAGCTAGAGAGTAATTTTCGCAGTACTATTCAAGGCGCGCTCAATCAAATGAACTTTGTCTCGCGGGAAGACTTTGACATCCAAGTTAAAGTACTCGAACGTGCAAAAGATCAGCTTAATCGACTCGAGCAACAGATCAATGTACTCACTGGTAATAACAACCAGGATAATGACAGCGACTAGCTTATCTAATTAGGATTGTCGCTCTACTCAAGCAAAAAGATAATATATTTTTTTGTAGTAGAGTGTGATGGCAACAAACAGTCTTCTTTATACCAGAGCTAATCACGGTGTCCAGGCACCGCTCGTAACAGTTGAGTCTCACATTTCATCGGGATTACCTGCGCTCGCTATTGTTGGCTTGGCAGAAACCGCTGTCAAAGAGAGCCGGCATCGTGTTCGTTCTGCTTTGATGGAATCACTATTTCATTTTCCGATTGCTCGTATCACCATTAATCTTGCGCCTGCTGATTTACGTAAAGAAGGTTCACGCTTTGATTTACCCATCGCGCTCAGCTTATTAATGGCTTCTAAACAATTAGCGAGCAATCAATTATCAGACTTTGAATTTGCTGGCGAATTATCCTTAACCGGTTCGATTCGACCGGTCAGCGATATACTGCCATTAGCCATCGCTTGTAAAACTGCAGGTAGGCGGCTGATGGTCCATCAAGATAATGCAGCACAAGCAGCATTAGTCAGCGGGTTAACTATTGTCGCCGTTGATCACCTACTGGATGCCTATCGTTATTTTAATAGAACTCAAGTTATTCCTAACTATAAAAAAATAACACCAAACCAGCAAATGACTTATCCTGACTTTAGTGAAGTCAAAGGCCAAGCTGCAGCCAAGCGCGCATTTGAAATCGCTGCAGCAGGTCAACACAATTTACTGATGGTTGGACCACCTGGCACTGGCAAATCAATGTTAGCGAGTTGCATGCCTGGCATCTTGCCACCCATGACTGAGGCCGAAGCAATTGACACAGCAGCTATTCATTCAATTAGCCACTCTGGCTTTTCAATCAAAGACTGGCAGCTCCGTCCATTTCGATCGCCTCATCATACTGCATCTGCCGTTGCACTGGTTGGTGGTGGCAATCCACCACAACCTGGCGAGATCTCACTGGCTCATAACGGTATTTTATTTCTTGATGAATTACCAGAGTTTAATCGATCGGTAATCGAAACCTTGCGCGAGCCAATCGAAAAAGGCACGGTTGCGATTTCACGCGCTGGCTATCAAGCACTATTTCCCTCTCGATTTCAATTACTTGCCGCCATGAACCCATGTCCTTGTGGCTACTATGGTTGCGCTAATGCACAGTGCCGCTGTACTAGCGATCAAGTCGAACGCTATATTAATCGTATCTCAGGTCCGATCCTCGATCGGATCCATATCCATATCGATATGCCTACAATTCGTTTTACTGACCCAGCCCATCAGGAGCAAAGCGAAACTAGCGCAGTAATAAAAAAACGGGTGATCACTTGTTGGCAACACCAGCTACAACGCTCACAATGTTGTAATGCAACGCTTGATAACGAACAGTTACTTGCAGTCTGCCAGCTCAGCGATCAAGCAACACAATTTTTTCGTCACGCTGCTGATCAGTATCGGTTATCAATTAGAGCATTCTACAATAGCCTACGGGTAGCTCGCACAATCGCAGATTTGGCTAACTCGGACAACGTCAAGAAACAGCATTTAGCAGAAGCACTAAGCTATCGATTCAAATAGAGCTTATTAATCATCAAGCAATAATATTTGCTTATCATTAGATCCAATCTACAGCTGTCTGTGATAAAAAATTTTTTACTGGCAAACCTTGTTGCTCACCAATAATAAGTACTTTGCTTGGCTCAAACTTATCTATAAACGTCTCTAAACCGTGTAGGCGGTAATCGCCCTGACCAGACTTTACTTCTATTGCTGTGATTTTATCGCCCTGCTTAAGGACAAAGTCAACCTCAAGGTTATGTTCACGCCAATAAAATATCTTTATAGTAGTGCCCTTTATAATATTTAACAAATGTGCACCAATACATATCTCAACTAATCGCCCCCAATAACTTGGCTGATTCATTGCCTCAATAAAACTTAAATTGTTCTGCGCTGACATCAACGCGGTATTGAGGACCACTAGCTTTGGACTTGAGCGACGTTGTCGAATAATATTGCCAGCATATTTTTCTATCCCCGTGATTAAACCTCCGCCTGTCAACAACGTTAAGTAATGAGATAATGTCGTCGTATTACCCACATCGTGTAGCTGACCTAGCATTTTTTGGTAAGACAAAATTTGACTGCTGTGATGACACGCTAAATGAAAAAGCTGCTTTAATAATGCAGGCTTATTAATTTGCACCATAAATAATATATCTTTTTCAACGCTGACCATCATTTTCATGCATTAATTCTATTGCGCCTGGATAACCACCAAAATAAATATATTCTTCTAAAGATAGATTGAAGGCTGACTGCATTTCGAGATAGTACCAATGAGTAATCGGGATGAGCTCGAACCGAATAAGTTTGGATATAGGCACTATAAAATGTTTGCCAATCGATAACTTGTGACTTAGTAATAAGATCTGCATACGAGCCACGTCATATCTTATGGTAAATATCTATTTCAGGAATCGGCCGAGCAATACGGTAGCGATGGCTTAACACCTCGGGCGTTGGCACAAACGGTGGTGTATTTGGCCGATTTTCTTCTTCAGCTAATGAAAGACCAGACATACTGAAAATTGCAATGCGACTAGCCAGTGACTCTGATATATTTTGCATGATTGAAAATTGTTGTGAGCCAGTCAGCCAAAATTGTCCGGTCTGACGCTTATCCTGATCAACTTTCAGCTTGATGTAGCTAAAAAGCTCGGGGGCATATTGCACCTCATCAATAAAAACCGGCAATGCCAAATGCTGAGTGAAACCAGCTGGATCCTCTTTCGTGGCAAGACGTATATCGAGTGCATCTAAACTAATGTAAGAACGGACACCTCATTGCAACTGTGCAAGCAGGGTGATTTTCCCGATCTGGCGTGGGCCTGATAGCAGTATGGCTTTAAAGCCTTGATCAGCTTGCAGAATGACATTAAACAAATACGCTCAATACAAGACTTCACTCTGATCAATTTCCGACTAATTATAAATTAGTCAGATTTTTGACGAAGTCAATAGCTTATAATGAGTATCCCGCTAACAGATTGGTCTCATTTTGATTGCTCAAGCATATACTCAACAGCTGCTTTCAATTGCGCTTTGTCACACTCGGCACAGGTACCCTTAGGCGGCATCGCGTTGTAACCATTCAACACATGGGTCACGAGTGTATCAATACCTTTAGTCACTCGCGCACCCCAAGCTGCCTTATCCCCCAGTTTTGGCGCACCCGCTAGCCCAGCAGCATGACAAACATGACAATATTTTTCGTAAATTTTGTCACCACTAGCGCCTGTACTGTCGGCAGCTGCTGTGCCAGCATCTTGCTCGGCGATCCGAACCTGGCCAATTGGGGCAATGCGTTGCTTAATCACTGCTGCATCCATGACACGACTACCTGGTTCGGCAATCGCTTGGTTACTCATGAAACAAATAACGAGACTAACTAAAACTGTCGTTAACGTGGTGTGTTGATACATGTCAATGCTCTCCGATAGCGATACATTTTTGCACGCATTATTGTGCCTTAATTTTGACGCGCTGACTAGGCTTGGATATTGCTGTTTATCATAGGGCAGTGAGCTAACTATCGAATCGAATAAATATGATCAGCGCTCAGAGACTGATTGCCACAGCTGTCGCGGACGGAGAAAAAAACGACACACGCAGACACCAACTTCGAATAAAAACCACATAGGCAATGCCAGCATGATTTGAGAAATCACATCAGGTGGGGTCAGCAGCATACCAATAACAAAAGCAGCAATAATGATGTAAGGCCGTAGCGCAACCAAGTTAGCTAGCGAAATCAAACCAGAGCAAACGAAAAATACTGTTACTACCGGCACTTGAAAAGCAAAGCCAAAACTCAGCAATAACTTAATCACAAAATTGAGATATTGTGACATATCTGGCATCAGTGCAACACCAGTTGGCAACACACGAGCAAAAAAGCCAAACATGATTGGAAAAACGATGAAATAAGCAAACGCCATTCCAGCGTAAAACAGCAACACGCTTGCACACAGTAGCGGCCAAACATAGTAACGTTCACTATGATATAAACCAGGCGCTACAAAAGCCCACAGATGGTAAAGCAAATACGGGATTAACAAAATAATAGCGGCGCTGAATGCTAACTCAAGTGGAACCGTTAAAGGTGCAGCAACATGAGTAGCAATCAAATGTTGCCCTCGCGGCAAGTGCCTGATCAGTGGTAATGCTAACTGATGATATAACTGATCAGAAAAATAAAATAATCCAGCAAAGACAACCATAAGTGCGAGACAACAATACACTAAACGCCGACGTAGTTCGATCAGGTGCTCAAGAAAATGTAGGGTTAGCGTTGATGACATGGTCAGTTGTCATTGTTATCTTGACGTGATGCATCATAAACACGATCAGCCTGACGTGCTTTTAATTCATTCTGATGCAACTGCTCTAACTGCAAATGTTGATCAAGCTCGCGTCGGGTATCGTCTGTCAAACGACGCAAAGACTGTAACCACTGACCGAGCTTGTAAGCAACCGTTGGTAATTGCTCAGGGCCTAATACAATCAGCGCGACTAGTAATATAATAAATAATTCAGCTAAACTCATCGTTGATCGTTAGGCTGCTCAATAGTCTTATTGTCTTCTTCTTGCATGCCCTTACGAAAACTCTTCACCGCAGCACCTAAGTCTTCACCGATGTTACGCAACCGCTTAGTGCCAAACAACATCATCACAATCAGTAAGATTAACACTAATGATCCAGGACTGACGCCAGCAAAACCCATCTTCCACCCCCTAGTGTGATTTTATTAAACAGAAAAATAACTGTTTTGACGAAAAATTATTCTATCTCAAAACAGCAGCCATGTGTATACGCACGTTAAGAAAGCAGAGGGGCGACTTATGCAATCTTTTATTTTTTTATTCATTTCAATTACTTAACATGATTAGACAACCAATGTAACCATTCTTTACCATTCTGTGCTTGAAGCACAGGACCAGTATGCAATCACCAACAACACTCGTGCGACTTAATCATAGCCAGTTTATATAATGGTGGCTTGGACAAAACTGATGAAACTGTAGCTGTCTCCCTTTCTACCCATTGCGAGCGAGCGTAGTGAGCGCGGCAACTCAGCAAGGTAACCACTACAAGCAATCGTGCCATTTAATCCCAGCGAGTCAATAAAATGATAGTTCACGGAAAACAGATGATATTGTGCTTGTCTCGCAGAACTGGGCTACCACGAAGCTGATGCGGCTCGCAGTAGGTAGCAGTCTAAATCGCTAGTAACACTTGATTGTTAGGTTTCACTCGCCACCTTGATCTGCTTACCCGCAAAGGCAATACCGATCTTAATGATATTGTTAACGCCTTGCTGCTGGAGTTCTTGCACATAATCTTTTGCACTGATTTGCTGTAAGGCTTGTTTAGCAGTGGCTTCTAATTTGGCTTCACTCTCCGCCACTTTAAACTCAAACACAATGCCGTTTTCATTTTTGTCGGTTGGGATCAGCATGGTATCAAACAAACCTTTACCCGACTCGCGGTTGGATTTAATGGTGTAACGATCGCGTAATCCAGCTACGAGACCCAGCATGACCCCATGATAAAATCGCTCACCGTTTTTCTTATCGACATCGCAGAAGCTAAAGCTATCTTCAATCATCAACTGTAAGCTTTCGGCAAACGCCTCAATATCGCCAGTGGTGAGCTGAGTGAGGAGTTGTTTATACCAAACGATACCGCGTTTTTCCGATAGCCAACTGGTGATGGCGGAGCGGTAAAACGCTAGCACCTCTTGATTTGGGATGTGTAATTCACATAACAAATACTGATCTTCAGGGGTAAGGTTTGATGCCTTGAGATAGCCTGACATCAACAATAAGGTCCAGACTGCAGTTTGATTGGTTTCGAGTTGATCAAAGAGCACGTGTTCATCGATCAGTTCCCGGATGGGTTGGCCTGCCATCAGGCGCTCCAGTTTAGCTTGAATGTTAGCCGTGGCATCAATCATCAAAGCTTTAATCAACTCATTGCCGCTGGTGTTGATCCAATACGGAAATAATTTACCCTGTTCTTTGATACATTTGACGATCGACCAGGGGTTATAGACTAACTGATCACCGAAGCTATAGCCGTTGTACCAGCTTTTGATCGCGGCGCGATCAACGCTTAAGTTGGCTCGCTTGAGTAAGTCATCAACTTCTGCATCAGTGAAGCCAAAGTACTCAGTATACTTGGGATGTAGGATTGAATAAACTTCAACATTGTTTAAGCCGGAGAAGATGTTTTCTTTTGAGACTCTAAGAATACCGGTCAAGACACCTTTGGCAAGGTGCGAATTATCTTTCAGGGCTGCCGAAAACAAGTTACGGAAAAACGAAATGGCTTCTTGGTAATAGCCACTGCTATACGCATGCAAAATTGGCGCATCATACTCATCGATCAATAACACTACCGATTTGCCGTAGTAGAGGTTGAGGTATTCGGTTAGATTAACGAGCGCATCAGCGAGTTCGGTTTCTGAAGCCTCTTGAGCGATAATTTTTTTAACGAAGCGCTTTTTGTCGCTATCTATGCGCTCTGAATAAAGCTGCGCTCGAAATTGTTGATATAATTTTGACAGCACCAAGCTCACTTTTTCTAAGCACTTGCCGAAATTATCACGCTTCACATCTTTAAAACTGAGCGAAATAACCGGGTACTGGCCCTGGTATGCTTGAATGGTTTGCTGATGATCGGTAATTTTCAAACCATCAAATAGAGCCTTCGTTGGTTTGCCATCGACCTCTGGAGTCAAAAAATGCTGGAGCATGGACAGATTGATGGTTTTGCCAAAGCGCCGCGGGCGCGTGAGCACAATAACATCGGCACCATCGTTCATAACTTCACGGATTAGTAATGATTTATCAACATAGAGGTAAGGCTGCCCATCATCTGAACGATGTTCAATCAATTTTCTAAAATTACTGACACCAATCGGTACTAACATCTAGCCTGCCTCCAATTTGATTAGAGTATTATCGGATGATAGCACTGATGGAGAGAGAACCCTAGCCCACACTGGCGCTTGATGATGGCAAACAACATGGAGCAGTCATGGTGTTGGGACCACACAGTGATACAAATTGATTATAGCAATGTCACTTTATTAGCGGACTACAAGGTGTCTCACTTTGTCATTCTGTTTTTAAATACAAGATCCAGCAATATGGCTCACAATAAACACAATCGCAATCGTTCGCCATAGACTGTTATGAAACGATTACCCTGGCTCATGCGATCAAGTCGCAAAGTGACAGCAGTGGAGCTGTAATTTGCAGAGGGTGCTACTCGTTCGGTCCACTTTAGGAGGAGAGCATCATTTCAAGCACTTGCAATCAACACTCTGTTAAAAAAATAGCAATATACTGGAAAGATCTGCGTTTTTTGAGCTGAAGACTCAAATTTACCTGGCATAGTTGAGTTTTCAACTCAAAAAATGCAGAAAAAGGCAACCATGCACACCATCAAAAGCTTTTTTCCAGTAGCCCAAGCAACTTCTTTCTATTTGGGCCGTGAGGGACTGGTAAAACAACCTGGCTGCAAGTGTTACATCATCACACGTTGTGGATCAATCTACTGAAGCCGGATGTGTTGCGCCAATACCAAGCCTGGCCTGAGCAATTGTCTGATATCGTACACGCCAGTAGTAGCAAACAGATTATTGTTTTAGCGTTGTTCATGACTTGATAGAAGAAAAACAAGGCTGGCAGTTTATCTTAATAGGTTCAAGTGCACGTAAACTCAAACGTGCTGGTATCGACTTACTGGCTAGCCGCGCACTGGTTCGACAATTACATCCTTTCATGGCTGCAGAAATAGGTGCAGCGTTTAATTTACAGCAAGTTTTTCAATTTGGCTTATTGCCACTGGTGGTGAGCAGCCAGGATCCAGCAGGCACACTCAATGCTTATGTCAATTTATACTTACAAGAAGAAGTACAAGCCGAAGGGCTCGTGCGAAATTTAGCAAGCTCTTCAAGTTTTTTAACTGTGATGAGTTTTTCTCACGGCAGCATACTCAACCATAGCAATACCGCAAGAGAGTGCCAAGTCTCGAGCAAACTGATCGCGAGCTATCTTGATGTCCTCCACGATCTACTACTCTGCTTTAAGCTACCAGTATTTAGTAAACGAGCGAAAAAGGCGACCATTACTAAAGAAAAATTTTATTATTTTGATGTTGGTGTTTACCGTAGCTTACGTGCGCAAGGTTTACTTGACAAAACTAATAAAATTGATGGCCCTGGTCTAGAAGGCTTGGTAATTCAACACCTGCGGGGATGGAGTGATTATCAAGATTCAGCGTATCGGTTATTTTACTGGCGCACACGACATGGACTAGAAGTCGACTTAATTATTTATGGAAAAAATGGTTTTTGGACAATCGAAATTAGGCATGCACAATATGTGCATAAGCAAGATTTAAAAAGCTTGAAGGCATTCGTACAGGATTATCCAGAAGCAACACCATTGTTTTCGTATTAGGGTGAACATGCGTTAAAAAAAGAAAATATTCGCTGCCTACCGATAACAACGTTTTTAACTCAACTACAGCCAGATAACAAAACCTTACCTAGGCTTGACTAAGTTAATCCGTAACCCGTCTCGTTGAGACGAACATCAGCAGCAGCACCAAACTGATTAATACTACGAGGCTATCACTGTGATGCAATATTATTTGCGAGAGCCATTGATTCGCTTGAGGCCAGTGTTTAAAGAGCTGGCTGAGGACAATGACAGTCACCACTCCAGCAATGAATGCTGGCCAACGTTGCTGGGGTTGAGTTTTTACCGGAACTGTTGGCGCGACAACAGGCTCGGTTGCTGCACGCTGCAAGGCACGATAAACCAAGTCTGGTAATTCAGGCAGCTTTTCAAGCCAAAACGGTGCTTCTTGACGCACGCGCTTTACCAAGGCACGCACGCCAACACGCTGCTTGAGCCAATCTTCTAAAAATGGTTTTGCGGTTTGCCATAAATCAAGCTCGGGATACAACTGACGGCCAAGTCCTTCAACATTGAGCAAGGTTTTTTGCAACATTAGCAGTTGTGGTTGTACCTCCATGTTAAAGCGACCTGCAGTTTGGAACAGCCGTAATAGCAAATGACCAAACGAAATGTCTTTTAAGGGTCGGTCAAAAATTGGCTCACAGACCGTGCGAATTGCTGACTCTAAGTCATTGACTCGAGTATCACGGGGCACCCAACCCGATTCAACGTGTAGTTCAGCAACACGACGATAGTTACGTTGAAAAAACGCCAAAAAGTTTTCTGCCAAATAACGCTGATCAACCGGTGTTAACGAACCGATAATACCAAAATCAACACCGAGGTATTGCGGTTCGTCTCTGTGATCTGGTGAAACAAAAATATTACCCGGATGCATGTCAGCATGAAAAAAGCAATCGCGAAACACTTGGGTAAAAAATATTTCGACCCCAATTTCAGCTAAGCGTTTAAAATTAATCCCGGCCTGCTTGAGTGCTGCAATATCTGACACTGGAATACCGTAGATCCGTTCCATCACCATCACGTTTTGGCTAGTGTACTGCCAATAGACTTCAGGCACATACAATTGGCGCGACTCGGCAAAGTTGCGGCGCAATTGCGATGCATTTGCTGCTTCGTGAATTAAATCCAATTCATCAAAAATATGGCGCTCAAATTCTGCAACCAATTCAACCGAGTGTAAGCGGGTGCCCTGCGACCACATCGACTCTAATAGGTGAGCAAAACGATACATGAGATTAATATCGCGCTGAATCACGGCCTTGATATTTGGCCGCAAAATCTTAACCACCACTTGATCACTATTATGTAACGTCGCGGCATGCACCTGGGCAACCGAAGCAGAAGCGAGTGGTTGCAAATCGAGTTCCGCAAACACTGCGCTGGTTGCGCCGTCATAGGCTTTATTTAATATTGCTTCTACTTCAGCAGTCGCGAACGGTGCCACTTGATCTTGCAGCAAGGCAAGCTCATCGACAATATCAGACGGAAACACATCCCGCCGAGTCGAAAGGATTTGACCAAACTTAACAAAGATAGGACCAAGCTTTTGTAACGCCAACCGTAGACGACGACCACGACTAATCTTATTGGTATAAAAAAGATTGAGTGGATTCAGATAAACGAAGCTTTTAATCCAAATTGGTACCGCATCATGAAGCAAAAAGCGATCGATGCGATATTGCAGTACGGTCGTGGTAATAGCCGCAAAACGTGAAATTTCAGACAACTTAATCACGAATCTCTACTCAACTCATCAACACGGGCTTGCAGACGCGCAACAGCTTCACGCAAGGCATCAACATCAGCATAAAACACTTCAGCTTCTTGCTCTGTTGGCATGATATCAATCTCTTCCGCCAAGTATTCTTTTGAAGTCGATACCATATTGTTGACCGTTGTCTGGCTCCAGCCGACAACTTTACGAAACAAGGAAGTGGTTTTTTCTGCTACCTGCTCGCCGGTATACTTTGCTAACTGTGCTTGCCAATCAATGTCAAGCTCATCAAATAGCGCTTTTACCGCTTGGCCGGTTTCGGTATCACCACTAATGGTAATATTGCCTGATAAAATCTCGGTAGTTGCCTGCTTACTACGCGCCAAACCAAACAAGTGTTTTAATTTACCTTGTAACTGCGTGGTTGGCTCACCTTCGTAAGCAGCTAGGGCAGTAACGCCAGTCTCGGAAAAAGAAAAATACAAGGTTTTCTGCCAATCGCTGATTTCAACCGCGACTACTTTACCGGTTAATATGGCTAGTCGCTTGTTACTATCTGGGTCCATACTTAACACTTGATTGATGGTTGTTTCTAATAATGACAACACTGCTTGTTCTACCATGAGCAAACTATCCTTAAAATTTAAAACCTTTGTGTACCGCGACAATACCAGCTGATAAATTGTGATACTGACACTGCTCAAAGCCAGCAGCTTGCATCATACTTTTTAAAGTGTGTTGATCAGGGTGCATGCGGATCGATTCAGCTAAATATTGATAACTCGCCGCATCATCACATATCAATTTTCCAAGCCATGGTAATACCTTAAATGAATAGGCATCATACAGTGGTTGCAATTGCGGTAGGGTTAATTTGGAAAATTCTAAAATTAAAGCGCGGCCACCTGACTTCAGCACCCGGTAGATCGATGCCAATGCTTGCTGTTTATCGGTCACATTACGCAAGCCAAATGCCATAGTGACACAATGAAAGCTATTATCGGCAAAGGGTAGCAATTCAGCATCAGCTTGCACGTAATCGATACTACCAACACAGCCCGCATCAACCAAGCGACGTCGACCAACACTGAGCATGGCGTGATTAATATCAGACAGTACCACCCGACCTTTGCTACCCACTTGCTTACTGAGCGCTCGCGTTAAATCGCCGCTGCCACCTGCCAAATCTAATACTTTTTGACCTGGCCGCAAGCCGGTCATATTGAGAGTAAATTTTTTCCACAAACGATGGATGCCAAGGGACATTAAGTCATTCATGACATCATAGCGATCAGCAACTGAATCAAACACTTCCGCCACTTTTTCAGCTTTTTCAGCTTTCGGCACTGATTGAAAACCAAAATCAGTTGTTTCATCGTTAGCAGACATAGACAGTCACTTTATATATAAAATGATAAATTCGATAAGTTTGCAGAGTGTACACCGAAACTCGGTTGGGATCATGCACGACTTTTATTGACCATAATAGGACTGGAGCGAATTGCTTGCAGCCTGCGCTATTGCTGTCTATAATTGCATCTTTTTTGACATGTGCTGTGTGATTGCATCAGCGCCAAGCGAGTTTGAGAGTCCACCATGCCGTTACAAGGTCACGTCATTACTTTCCATCTACCACTGAACGGTAAGGCAGGCGACTGTGCCATCGAGGCTAAGCTTGGCACTGCGGGCACACCACTGACAGCGCCGATCAGTAGCAAACAAGCGTTACGTGACACACTCCACAGCTTACCGATTTTTGATAAAGAGATCCCCGTTGATAGTTTTAATGTGCTTGATTACAACCAAGGTCAAGTGATGGTCTTTATCAATGCGGTTGATGGTGAAAGGAAGATCATTGGATACTCACTGATTGCCGAAACCAAAGAGTTAATTGAAATTGATGAACCAGTCTCACATTTTTCACTGACTTATCTTGCCCATCTCGCTTGGTATTATATGCAATATTGCAGTCACTTTCTCTTTGCCACGCCAGCGCCGAGCTGGCAGCATCCAACTACGCGCCAATACTACAAAGCGTATAAACTTGGCCCCACCGGTGCAGTCGCCGAACATGCCGATAAAGGCTTAATGACACAAACCAATTTTGCAAAAATCATTGGCTTTCAATGGCAATATACTAAAGCGCTATGCAGGTGGTATCTCAGCCTTGGCTGGCTCCGCGGCACTAAGCCGCCTGGCAAAGTGGTACTCGGCACCAACTGCAATTGGATCAGCATCGGCCGCATGAAAAATGCTTGCGGTGAAATTACTAATGTAAATTTACGACAAGCGTTTATCGATCGCATTTATGTTAATGATAAGATAGTTGATCGCCCACCAGCAGCTTCGAACGCTTTTTGTTACCTTGATTGGCAACCACTACCCGATACAGACAAGCGCGGCGCATTAGATACTTTGCAAGGTAAAAATTTGGCTGAGTGGTATAACCATTTCTACCAACAACAAGCACGCAGCCGACAACTGTATCGACTCGAACATTTTGCTCGTCTCTATCAGAGTTATATTCAAGAATCAGATTCTCATAAAAAGCAATTGATGTGGGAAAAACCGAATCACTGGGACAGACTGTATATCCATCACGTTAATTGGTGGTGTCTGTTAGTGTTTGGCTTGCGAGTTAGGTTCCCATGCTTTCGGCGTATTAATACTACATTGCCAACACCGAATGAAATAGTTGAAACAAAAGAAAATATAGTTACTCGCTTAAGCACCTCACCAACACCTGACGGAACTAGAACAACAGATGGTCAAGCACCACAATCACTAGCAACTGGCAAACTAATTACTGAGCGCTGGGTTGAACCTGATGAGGCTCAGAAACCACTAGCATCAAATATGGATCTTCGCCCACTGCTACGACTAGGTGTTAGCGGATAGTAACCGCTAGCGAGTTAACCAAAACGATTTTTCAACCACTGACAAGCACCACTGGTGGTTGCGCAAATTACCACGCCCCAGCACCAATCGATTAACGCAATTGGCAGTGGCCAGGTTTTTAATACCGCCATGTTAGTCATGTCATAAATACCGTAAAACACAAAACCCACTAACGCGCCTTTTGCTAGCGCTTTAGCAACCTGATTATCGGCTAGTGGCAGCACGATCGACCAAATCATCAATGCAAATAAAACATAAACCATGATTGCAGGTAGTAGTTGCGCAGTAAGCTCACCATCCTCTAGCCGCATCATGGATACTAAATAATGCTTATATAAATCTTGTGCGACCCAGCCTAGCCATAAGTAATCCATCAGGGTGAATAACACCATGGTTGGAATCAGACACAATAATGCTTTTTTCATCAGTTTGCTCCTCGAATAGTTTTAATGCAGGTTATCAGTAACGGAAATGCTAGCGCCCAAAAACCAGCTTGCAGGCTAAGCGTGGTCATCAGCGGTGAGAAACTCACTACTGCAAAACCAGAACCAGCGGAGTATGCGAGCGGAAAGCCAAGCGCAGCAAGTGGGATCAACCAAGCACGCAAAGACAATAACATCGGCAACATAGCCATCAGCAGTACACCAAAGTTGAGCCATAATGCCAATATCCACGGTGGTGCGATCGGCGCCCATGGATTAGCAACAAACTGCATCATCGCTAAACTCGCCATCACACTGTCATAGCTAAAACCGACTAGGGTGGTTATACAACTGATCTTAAGCTGTGACTGCCAACGCCAGTCACGACTGATCAACCTAGCCTGAATCGCGGTAGTCAGTAATGATACTAGCACTGCCAGGTAAGGCTGCTGATGCTGTGCGCTAAGCAAGCAGCCAAACCAAACGAGATAATAAAGTAAGAGAAAAATAATCATACGCATGATAAAGCCTAACCCTACTCAGTTAATCAAACATTTAACTGGTTGCCGCAGTCACTTGCTCACTTAATGCTGCTTCAATCGCTTTACGCATGGTTGTGCTATCCGGCTTGGTGGTAGAAGGGAACCAAGCGATCAACTCACCATGTCGGTTGATCAAATACTTGTAAAAATTCCATTTGGGTGTCGCCTTGCGACCATAGACTTGATTGACCCAACGGTAAAACGGATGGGCATCAGCACCGACAACATCAGTTGGCTCACTTAACGGGAAGCTAATATGGTAGTTCTCCTCAGTAAATTGCTTAATTTTTTCTGGATCGCTAAATTCCTGGCGGCCAAAATCAGGCGAGGGTACACCAAGCACCACTAAGCCACGATCGCGATATTCATTGTAAATTTGTTCAAGCTGACGATATTGCGGGGTAAAAATGCACTGTGAAGCTGTATTCACAACTAAAATCACTTTACCTTTATATTGGTTTAACTCCAGCGCTTTACCAGCCAGATCGTGAAACGAAAAGTCGAGCGCTGTATTTTCATTCGCCCTAACTGCTAAACTCAGCAACAACAAACAACAAACTAAAAGTATTTTTTTCATCATCAAGCTCTCATCGTTAAACTACTGACATGCAAGTATAATCCGATTACAAATCGTTAGCGATGATTTTTATGCTGGCTAGCGACCAGAGTAGCTTAATCGACCAGCGCAGGTTCTATGAGAACAACTTTAGCAACAGTGATAATGTAATTGGGTAGTGGTATAGTCGTCATCACACAGTTAATAGCGCTAACAGTAGCAGAACTATTAATTTAGTAAAGTTGACCTTAGAGCAAAGATTGCTTTTAGGTAAGCATTTAGCTTATTGGATTACAACCGAGGAGAATCAAGCATGATAATGATTGTCACAGCATTTAGCATATCAATTTCTCTGGTGCTGCTATGTTTTGTTATTTTTCTTCGCACCCAAAATCCTGGCACCATCGATGTGTTTTGGTCGTTAACGATCGCAAGTACCGCTAGCTACTATATTAGCTCGTTACAACCAATGAGTGCTATTAGCACGCAACTGTTTCTGGTTTTATTATGGCTCTGGGCACTGCGGCTGGCTGGATTTTTATTTTGGACCCGGGTACGCGTTGCTGAGCATGATCCGCGTTATGAAACACTCAGTCAAACATGGTCTAACCGTACCATTGGTTTTTTAAAAAATTACTTATTACAAGCGATCTTGATCGTTGTGATTGCGAGCGGGTTTTATTTTAGTGCCATCAAAACCAGTTTCGATCCATATACTGTTGTTGGCATCAGCTTGATCTTAGTTGGCATCGTCGGCGAGAGTATTGCTGATTGGCAACTCTATCGCTTTAAGCAACAACAGCAAGGACTCTGTCGTAGCGGCTTATGGCGCCACAGCCGCCATCCAAATTACTTTTTTGAACTAACCACCTGGCTCGGTTTATCGATCTATTTTATTAGTCCAGCCCAACCGAGTAGCTTACTGAACTTAG
>CAWUKA010000005.1:0-41429 GCA_963922965.1 uncultured Gammaproteobacteria bacterium
TCGAGTGTGAACTCCATGACTGGTAAAGCCTTATTGACTGTATAATTTAAACAGTTGCAAGCTTAGCGAAATTGATTCATTAACGCAATCAGGTTACCCACAGGGAGGTTATGATGGATACAGAATTTGCTAGAATCAAGAATCTTCCACCATATGTATTCAATATCGTCAACGATCTGAAGGCGCAGGCACGTGCCAATGGTGAAGATATTATCGATTTTGGCATGGGTAACCCCGATCAACCTACACCAGCGCATATTGTTGCTAAGCTGACTGAAACCGTACAACGACCAGACACTCATCGTTATTCAGTTTCCCGTGGCGTACTCCGCTTGCGACGCGCAGTTGGTGATTGGTATCAGCAACGCTTCGCTGTTGATATTGATATAGATTCCGAAACCATTGTTACTATCGGCTCAAAAGAGGGTTTGGCGCACCTTGCGCTCGCGACGTTGGGTCCTGGTGATGTGGTATTAGTGCCAGATCCAAGTTACCCTATTCACACCTATGGTGTGGTGCTCGCAGGTGCTCAAGTTTGTAAAGTGCCATTGACAGTAGATACTGATTTTTTTAGTAATCTCGCTAAGGCAATCGAGCAGTCTTCGCCTAAGCCTAAAATGTTAATACTAAATTTTCCTGCTAATCCAACCACGCAATGCGTAGAGCTAGAGTTTTTTGCTGACGTGATTGCACTCGCCAAGCGCTATGGGGTATGGGTAGTGCATGACTTGGCGTATGCCGATATTGTGTTTGATGGCTATCAAGCACCTTCAATTTTACAAGTACCAGGTGCAAAAGATGTTGCAGTCGAAGCCTACTCACTATCAAAAAGTTATAACATGCCAGGCTGGCGTGTCGGATTTATGTCCGGTAATCGTGAATTGATCGCGGCATTAACTCGGATCAAATCCTATCTTGATTACGGCATGTTCACGCCGATTCAAGTTGCTGCAATTGCGGCATTAGAAGGGCCACAACAATGTGTTGTAGACATTCGCGACCTTTATCAGCAACGGCGTGATGTGCTTTGTCAAGGTTTGCTTGATGCTGGTTGGTATGTTGAGAAACCGAAAGCAACCATGTTTGTTTGGGCTAAATTACCTGCATTCTACGCCAGTCTCGGCTCATTAGAATTCTGCAAACAATTGCTGGTCAAAGCTAACGTTGCCGTCGCACCTGGTATTGGCTTTGGTGCTGGCGGCGATCAATATATCCGTTTTGGTTTGATTGAAAATGAGCAGCGGACTCGCCAAGCTGTGCGTGGAATTAAACATATGTTCAGGCAAGATGGTACTATATGAATAATGTTAATATTACTATCCTTGGGCTCGGCACTGTCGGTGTTGGCGTTGTTAATATCTTACAACGCAATCAGCAGCTCATTCAACAGCGCACTGGTTGTCAAATAACTATTTGTGCTGCGGCAGTCAATGACATTGCTAAAGTGCGTGCTTGCAACACCGAGCAAATCCAGATAACAGATGATGCAGCTAGCGTGCTGGCGCGAGCAGATATTGTCGTCGAATTAATCGGCGGTATCACTATCGCTTACGACTTAGTGATGCAAGCTTTACAACAGGGTAAACATGTGGTTACTGCGAACAAGGCTTTGATTGCCGAACACGGCCAATCACTTCTAAACTGTGCCAATGATAATAAGGTGATGTTAGAATTTGAGGCTGCTGTTGCTGGTGGTATTCCGATTGTTAAAGCGTTGCGCGAAAGTTATATCGCGAATGAGATGCTGGAAATAAAAGGCATCATTAACGGTACGACAAATTATATTTTGTCAAAAATGCATAAACAAGCTTGGTCTTTTGCTGATGCATTGCGCGAGGCGCAACAACTTGGTTTTGCCGAGGCTGATCCAACGTTTGATATTGAGGGCACGGATGCAGCACACAAATTAGCGATTATGGCTGCATTAGTCTTTAATATGCCGTTACCGTTAGTCGATTTTTATTGTGAAGGAATTACCAAGATTGCCCAGCAAGATATCCAATACGCCAGTGAGTTAGGTTATGTTGTTAAGCATCTAGCAATTGCGAAGGTCGCTCATCAAAATATTGAGCTGCGTGTGCACCCGGCATTAGTTGCAAAAAAATCCACGCTAGCACACATCGATGATGCTATGAATGCAGTACAAGTCACTGGTGATGCAGTTGGTAAAAGTTTATTGTCTGGTGTAGGTGCAGGTGCCGAACCGACTGCTTCTGCGGTTGTTGCTGACATTGCTGCGATTGCTAAACGTGCGTTTGTTGATAAAGTTAGCTCGGCATCGTGTCAACCATCACCCATACAAAGAACCATCATCGATAATTTTGAGTCAGCAAATTATCTACGCTTACAGCTCATTGACAAACCAGGGGTGCTTGCTACTATTAGTCAGATACTAGGTGAACATTCGATTAGTATTCATTCTATTTTGCAGCAGCAAGCTGCTAAGCATGATGGTCAAGTGCCAGTGGTGATTGTAACGCAGCCTGTGCTAGAGCAGCGTATGCAGCAAGCAGTGGTGGCAATTCAGGCTTTGTTTGCTGTCAGTGATGATCTGATTCGAATTCGTTTAGAGTCGTGAAGGACTATGACATGAGCCAACTTTACCAAGGTATCATTCAACGTTACCGTGAATTTTTACCGTTGCAAACAGATGCCAAAATCATTTCTCTGTGCGAAGGCAGCACGCCATTAATAAGATTGCAGAACCTTGCTGAACTCATTCAATATGATATCGAGTTGTACGTTAAATATGAAGGTTTAAATCCGACAGGCTCGTTTAAAGATCGCGGTATGACTATGGCAGTAACAGAGTCGTATAATCAAGGCGTGCGAGCCATCATCTGCGCCTCTACCGGTAATACGTCAGCAGCTTGTGCTGCTTATGCCGCGCGTGCTGGCTTGCAATCATTTGTTTTGATCCCTGAAGGTAAAATAGCACTTGGCAAGCTTGCTCAAGCCATGTTGCATGGTGCGCATGTGATCCAGATTAAAGGTAATTTTGATGCCGGTATGGCTTTAGTTAAGAAGCTCGGTCAGTCATTACCAATTGCTATTGTGAACTCGATCAATCCAGCTCGTTTGCAAGGACAAAAAACCGCCGCCTTTGAAATTGTTGATGCGCTTGGTGCTGCACCTGATTATCAGTGCTTGCCGGTAGGAAATGCAGGTAATATCACAGCTTATTGGCTTGGCTATAATGAGTATGCAACACAGCAGCGTTGCCAGTTACCGATTATGTGCGGTTATCAAGCCAGTGGCGCTGCGCCCTTTTTACAGGGTGCGCCCGTGCAATATCCAGAAACTGTTGCAACTGCGATTCGTATCGGTAACCCACGATCTTGGGATGGTGCCATGACAGCAACCACGGCATCAAACGGTTGGTTTTGTGCTTTTTCTGATGACGTTATACTAGCTACCCAAAAGTTATTAGCCGATAACGAAGGTATTTTTTGTGAGCCGGCATCAGCAGTGGCGGTAGCTGGCGCGCTTGCTGATATTCGTAATGGTCGAATTCCAGCAAGTAGTCGGGTGGTCTGTACCTTAACCGGCCATGGTTTGAAAGATCCTGATATAGCCATTCAACAATCAGCCGTGCCGACTGAAACGGTTGCGGCAACACTTGCTGATATTAAAGCGCTAATTGCAGATAAGCTTTAATTCAGTATCCGATACTCTCGCAACACCAACCATTCCGCTTACTTATTGCTAGCTAGCCCTATATTAAGCTTGCAATAGCAGACATTATTCTTTTTAATTGCAGCTTATTTATTTGGAGTTTGCTGTGAAAAAGATCATTAAAAGGCGTGAGCAGATCGGTTCAACAAATTTCTCAGCCGGGTTACATCCACTGTTGCAACGCTTGTTTTCTCAACGTGGTTTAAGCACCGATGAAGAGCTTGAGCGTTCACTCTCAGCATTGCTGCCTTATCATACTCTAGCAGGCGTTACTCAGGCGGCGGATTGTCTCGCAGATGCTATGTTATTGAATAAAAAGATCATGCTTGTTGGCGACTATGATGCTGATGGTGCAACTAGCACTGCATTGGCAATCAGTTGTCTACGCCAATTTGGTTATCAACAGGTGACTATGATCGTGCCTAATCGGTTTCGGTTTGGTTATGGTTTAACCTCTGAGATCGTTGATGAGGCGCAAAAACAAGCGCCAGATCTGTTACTGACCGTCGACAACGGTATTGCTAGTCTCGCTGGCGTCGAGCGAGCCAATCAGCTTGGGCTCACGGTTGTGATCACCGACCATCACTTAGCCGGCGCAACCTTGCCAGCAGCTGCTGCTATCGTGAATCCGAATCAACCGGGTGATCAATTCCCGAGTAAAGCGATGGCTGGTGTCGGAGTAATTTTTTACGTCATGTTAGCGTTGCGTCAAACCCTAGCTGATCGCGGCTGGTTTAGTCAACGCGGTATGACCAAGCCAGCAATGAGTGGCTTGCTTGACTTAGTAGCGCTTGGCACCGTCGCTGATGTGGTACCACTTGATAAAAATAATCGGATCATGGTGTATCAAGGTTTGCGCCGGATCCGTTCCGGGCGTTGCCGACCGGGTATTTTAGCCCTGATTCAAGTTGCTAATCGAACTTGCTACAATTTGGTTGCAGGTGACTTAGGTTTTGCAGTTGCACCACGCCTAAATGCAGCAGGGCGTATCGATGATATGACGATCGGTATCGAATGTTTGTTGGCTGATGATCCAGTACGCGCCCATCAACTCGCTCAGCAATTAGATCAGCTCAATCGTGAACGACGTGACATTGAAGCTGATATGAAGCAACAAGCGTTTGCGACACTTGATCAGTTGCTTAAGTGGCCTGAGCCGGATTGGCCAAATGGTATATGTCTGTATGATCAAAGCTGGCATCAAGGTGTGATTGGTATTATCGCTTCACGGGTTAAAGATAAATTTCATCGGCCTGTGATTGCTTTTGCTCAGTCTGGTAATGAGTTAAAAGGTTCAGCTCGCTCAATCGCCGGTGTTCACATCCGCGACTTACTAGATGTTATTGCTACTCAAAATCCTGGCTTGATTTTGAAGTTTGGTGGTCACGCCATGGCTGCTGGCCTAACCATTTCAGCAGATCGATACGATGAATTTACCAACTGTTTTCAACAAGCAATTACAGACTCTATCGACGCTTCAGTGTTAGAACGTGTGGTTTATTCCGATGGCGAACTATCGCCAAACCAGTTCTTGTTGTCGACTGCTGAGTTATTGCGTGAGGCTGGCCCTTGGGGGCAAGCATTTCCTGAACCAACCTTTGATGGTGAATTTGTTATTCACGAGCAGCGTTTAGTCGGTGATAAACACTTGAAGCTAACACTTTCACCGCATGACAATTTAGATAAAATTTTATCTGCTATCGCTTTCAACGTTGATATTGACGTTTGGCCAAATCAGCGAGTCGCTTCTATCAAAGCAGCTTACAAATTAGATATTAACTATTATCAAGATCAAAAGCGCTTGCAATTGTTACTTGATTATCTTGAACCAGTCTAACTTGGCAATGCTTAATATGTATTTACCACCGTTAACCTATCTTGAATCTACTAGCGTCAGTTTATTGCTTGCATCATTAATTTTACTTTGGCTGCCTTGGCAATTTGTAAAAGTAAAATGTTGGCAAATCACATTAGTACTCAGCTTTGCTGTTGCCATGTATGCCAAGCTCATTAGCTTGCAGGGGCTTTATCATAGTGCGATTTTGAGTGTTGTTGTTACCTTTTATTTTTACTGTCCTCGGCGTTATTTTTTAATTAAGACATTAGCCTGGTTCGCATTAGTCGCTATGATTATATTTTTTGTGTTGTATCATCCGCCTGGGTTTCAAGTTGTTAATATGATCCCAACCATAACACTCAATCCTGATAGTCTTCCTTATCATTACAACATGCGGATCGAGAAACTAATTTTTGCCATCGTTATGCTGGCTAATCTACCCAGGCTCCGCTCGTGGTCGGAGTGGCGACTGATGTTGGTTCGGCTTGCTCCTATTATTGTGATGACGCTGTTGCTCGTTATTGGTTTTGCAGTTGCGATTGGCTACGTGCGTTTTGATCCAAAACTGTCGAGCTACTTTATAATCTGGTCATTGCTAAATTTATTATTAACTTGTCCAGTAGAAGAGACAATTTTTCGTGGTGTGATACAAGCTAGCTTAATGCGCTGCTTACAGCATTATCGTTACGGCAGTGCTGTTGCATTAGTGCTAGCTGCATGCTTGTTTGGCTTGCACCATTACGCAGGTGATATCAACTACATGGTATTAGCCACTATTGCCGGCCTCTGTTATGGCTATGCTTACCAGCGTACAAAACGCATCGAAGCCGCTATTTTGACGCATTACACCTTGAATGCCACCCACTTTTTATTATTTAGCTATCCTGTGCTTGCTGGGACTTAACTCGCTTTGTGCTAACAAATGATTTTTTTTGAATCAAACTAGCTATCTTTCAGGGTACCCATGCTATAATTGAGCACATATTTTAACTGGAAATGTTTGGATGCAAGTACCGAACGGCCTGAGCAATTAAGGTTTATTTGATGCGATACTGATTCCTAATGATAAAACCGAAAATAGCATTGTGTTTGAATTTAAGGTTGCAGATACTGAAGATCAACTCGAGGTTGCTATCAAGCAAGCCTTGCAACAAATTAATGCCAAAGATTACGTGCAGTTACTATAGTAGCAAACTGTTAACAACATCATCAAAATCGGTATCGCCGTTGCCAGTAAGCAGATTAAGGTGGTTGGCGAATAAAGTATGCTGATAATGGTGTGGCTGCTTTTTTTAATTGCGACCAATCCCAAGTAATGCTTTTGATAATAAACGTACAGGTACATGATCGATTGCTTTGACATGCTGTGTTTTGGCATAAACTTCTGCATTGCTATATTTTTGAATTTGCTTTAAATCCTTACTCCGGAGTTGCTGGCGCCATTTAATTTCGACAGGCCAAAATTGATTATCATGAATGTAAGCTATATCAATTTCTCCAGCACTTTTGATGTAATAAGTTGGATAGTAGCGTTTAAAGTGACTAACCACACAAGCTTCGACTAGTGCTGAGCTTAATTGTGGGTCATTTAGTCTAGCTTGAATTTGTTGTTCGAACGGGTCTTTGTTTGCAGTGAGCCAAGCGCGTAGAGCATGAAAAATAAATGGATCATTAAACATCAATTTCTTAGCTTTTTTCGGTGCCCCGACTCGCTTGTCTTCAATCAATGCTTGTTGAATAAATAGTGAGTCCATACGCTCTAGCAATGAACAGTATTCGATGACTGTTTGTGGATGATCAATTGATAAATCATCAACTAAGCTATTCCAACTGATTTGACTACCATAACGCTTAATAATCGCTTGTAGTATTTCTTTTAAAAATATTTCACTTTTGCCGGAACGAACCATATCACCTCTAATCCAGTCTGAATAAACAGCTAAAGTTGCTGAGCTGATAATTCGATTACTTGCTAAATCATTGATTGCTGTTAGATAACCACCATGGATCAAGTAATCCAAAAATGCTTGATCGATAAGCTTCTGTTGTTCTATGTTGTCATTATCCGTCATTAAGAATTCACTTAATGCTGATTCATTTATAAATATTTTCTTTAATAAGCAGGATTCACTAAACGAGAGTGGGGCATAATAAAAATCAACTCGATCAGCTTGTCCACGTCGACCTGGTAAACGCATGCGTGCCTCTTTGATCATCACGGAATCAGAGCCAGTGAGTAATACCACTGTGTGTTCGAGTAAACCAGCATCAGCGGCAAATTTAAGTGCGCGATCCCAATTTTTAATATAAGTAACCTCATCAATGATCAGATAATTTATTACGTTATTGCTGCTATCAGTGAGTATAGCTTGCAACTGCTGTAGGAGTGCTGTTACGTCTACGATGAGTTCACCACTGATAAAAGTGATTGCGTCTGGGGCCACGCCTTGCTGAAGCAAGTGTAACATCCACTGTTTGGTCAGAGTGGTTTTACCAACCTGGCGGCCGCCACAAAGTGTATAAATTCCAGCAGCATGTTTAGGTAGTTGTTCGATCAAGGGCGGCTGGTATGTGAATGGCTGCCGTTTAAGTCGAGCCAGGTTTGGATCATGCAGCCTAAAGCTCTCGATGCCCTCAAGGTGCTTATTGTGGTATAAAAAATATTCGTTTAGCATGCTGTTACTGTAGTTCAATCATTAAATTTATTCAATAGATAATGAATAAATTTATTCATTAGTTGATGAATAAAATAATAGGATAGCGTTTGCGCAGTAATATTTTTTTATTTATCAATAATATAGAAGGTATGGCCACGTTGTGCTAGCTAGCATTAGGTGGTCTAGATTGGTTTTAGCAATACTGTTGATGTACTCTGAATTCGCAGTTGCAGGCAATGTGTACTGTGCCAAAATTGCTCTTCAAACTCGCTTTTGCACGCTGATCAATACATACGGCATGCTCCATGAACCGAATGATAGGGATTTGCCAGAATTGACAGCGCTCGTAAGCGTCGATACCATCGCAAAACACTAGCACAGTCTAACACCAATCGCATGATCATATGCCGAAAAGCTGAAAACTTTATCTCGAAGGTCAGCCAAGATGTCGTTGACATATGCCGACCATTGTTAGATCGAGCCGCGATTAATTATTTTGACTACAATATTGTGCAGGATACTGGTGATTATTGTATGTTGACTGATACTCCAGCCTATATCATCGATTATTTTCATCACGATCAACAGCTCTATCCAACCTTACAAGAACTCAATAGCCAACTTGCCAGTAGCGGTGGGCTAGCGTTTCTCTCTGACATGATCAATTTACCAGCTGGGGCAGCTCAGCATGACAAGATGAAATACGCAACTAATATCGCGTTTACTAAAGCACATCACATCAATCATCGCATGTATTTAATTCTGCGTGGAAAGGGTTATTACCGGATTTGTGGTTTTGGTCTCCCGGCTGATGCTGATTCAGCAATTGACTTTTATCTCAACCACATTGATTACTTAAAACGTTTTGTTGCTTACTTCGAGTGCGAAGCGCAGCATTTAATTGAGCAAGCGAGTTGGCATCAGTTTCAGTTGTCACATTATCAAGATAGTGCGCATCATGGCAATCAATCAAATTATCGTCCTGATAAAACCAAATTAAAGCCACGTAGCATACCGCTGAAAATTGATGGTGAAACTGTGAAGCTGCCCTATAAAGAAGTGCGGTGCGTAGCCCATGCCTTAAAAGGTTACACCGCAAAAGAAACCGGTAAGCACTTTCATCTCTCGCAGCGGACGGCTGAAGCCTATGTTAGAAGCGTCAAAGAAAAATTAAACGTCTCCAGCAAAGCTGATTGCGGTCGAAGATATTTTATCGCTGTTTGATTGTTGATTTCACTTCACTCAATCATGGCGTAAAGTCAAAGTCGTCTGACTCACTCATCGAGTAAACTACAAAAAGTATTAGCAATAAGTAATGATTGCGCTCTGGTTTCACTAATTTTTGTTTTATGGATTCAATATTTTATTTCATTATCATTCTATACTATAATTCTGATTAATTTTTGTTAGTATATGCTTCATATCACCTAGAACCAGTTTTTTATACTATGACCTCATCAACTAAATCTTTCACGCCTCACTATCTTCTATCTAGATTTTCTGCGGTTCATTTTTTTCTTTCAGCACTGCAATTAGCTTGGTAAGGTTCGATGCGTTTTTTTAAAGAAATTGAAAAAAATGTATCTTTCTTTTCGTCAGTCGCATTTAAAGAAGCTTATCCTAATATGCCCGATGTTATTTGTTTAATAGTCGCTAGATACACTGCTGATTAGTCTGGTATAACAGCAGATGAAGCAACCCGAATGGCACAGCAAATATTTCTTCAGGCTAGTAAAGCGTGTTAGCTAATCATAGCTGCTAATAACGATTAGCTTGGATCAAGCTCAAGTAAGATTTTTTCAACCGGGTAACACAGTACTTCACCTTTTTGCAAGATCGCTTTGCCTTGATAGAGTAATATGCATGTTGCCACATCATAATCACGCTTGAATTCAATTAAGCTTTTCAAATCACATGGCTGAATGGTTGCCGCATGTTTGACTTCGATGGCGTAAAAACCAACTTCACCATAGATAACAAAATCAACTTCGAGCCCGCCTTTGGTGCGCCAGAAATAAAGCTTGCCGTCTTCATGCTTGTAGTCAAGCCAAGCCTTGAGGTGTTGAAAAAATAATGTTTCAAGTGTGATACCACCAAGTTCTGTAGATTGATCAAGCGATCCTTTCGGTCGACTTGCCGGTGCCGCGGGGTCGAAATAAAAAGTAACTTTTTGCTGATGGCCGGAATATTCGTGGTACTGATCCCATTTTTCCTTTCTTTTTTGAATGAGCACTTCAAAAAAGGATAGCGTAGCGCAGTTTGATTGCCAAATAAGGTTATTTTTATACTATTTTGGTTAGATTGTAGCTTGAGGCGCGCAGGCTGGTATCGATGTTTGCCAGGCTGTTTCAACTAAGATATCGCACCATTCATTGATAAAGCTGCGTTCCAGCGTAGCTTCTGCTTCGGTCACCATCAGAGGTTCGTGAGCGGAACTATCCACACGAATTGATCATGAATATGTTAATGTTGCTTCAGTCACTCTGAACGCTATAAGCGGCATCCTATGTATCGTGATGCTTCCCTCTTCAGCCCACTATGAGCCGCATCAGCGGCGTGGCAGCCCAGTGGTGTGTAGACAGACACAGTTTCATGAAGTTTGTTTGAACCATCATTTCAATTAACAGCGGTGATTAAGCAGCACAAGTGCATTTGGTGGTTGCGGTTGCTGGGTTGCCACGTTCGCTAGCGCTCACTCGTAATGGATGCTAACAAATCAACTGTCATCTTTTTCGAAAGCAAAACGAGTAGTTTTTTAAGTCACGCCATGTTGCTTGTTAGTTCTAGAAAATTCATTATAATCAGTCTGATTTTTATTTTTACTAGGAGTGATGCAATGAAACCCCAATCGATTGAAGTAGATGCTGCATCACTGACCCAACCAGCATTTTTACATGCGGGTGAGTTACTTGGCTTTAATCCACATCAAACCGAACAAATCGTTTATCATTGGCACTTAGCTGGCTTGTTGAGTGACGAAATGCACCCTAAAGTACTAACCAACTTAAACTTATCTGCGGCTAGGCAAGCTGAGTTTATCCAGGTTGTTGGAAATTGTCGCGCTGCTGATGGATTTAATGCGCACCGATTTTGTCAGGCAGTCGGTGCGGATGAGCCACAGGATGCAGTGATTGCATTAGCTCTATTTGAGTATTTGCAACAAACCCATTTTAGCAAGCCAGGTAAAGAGGTGAGCTTGGCGGTTGATTCTAGCTATATTGATAAATATCAGCAACATGTATAGCATTTGGCAAGTCAACATAGTTTAGCAAATCCAGTTTATGGCTTTGGTGGTACCGGTAGCGAAAGTCCAAAGGTGCTTGCGCAAACGCATTCACCAACAGCAGCAAGTGCTCATTCAGGCATTTTATGGCCGCAGCCAACCGTGCCAGAACAACAGCTAGACGACCGAACACAGTAGCAACGTACTATGTTTTGCTAAAGACGAATCTCATGAGCAATTAAATCAGTACGGCACTGTTCAGCGTTGGTAAACTGAATTGCATGCATGCCGGCAGCTTGAGCACCGCTAACGTTGCCGGCTAAGTCATCGATGAATAGGGTTTCTGCCGGATTAATGCTGAATTTGTCTAACGTGTGCTGATAAATTTCGGCAGCGGGTTTGACAAAGCCAATATCGCAGGAAAATACGCTGTCATTAAAGTATTGCCAAAAATCGTATTGTTGTTTTAAGTAACGGACAAACTCAACCACATTGTCACTCAAAATGAATAAGGGATATTGGTTTTGGTGTAGCGTTTGTATGATTGCTTGCGTACCAGCGACCAAGTTAAGTGAGGCGCGGATATTGGCAAAATGCTGCTTCAGTTGTTCGGTCGAGTAAGGTAGCCTTTGACTGTATGCTACGATAGCTTCTACTTCGCTGATTTGACCAAGGTTGAGTTGGTGCCAAATCGGGTGCTTAAATAAATTTTCGTAATGCGCTTGCTGCTGATCGCTATTGCCAAAGCTGCGTTTGATAATCTCTTGCGGTGACCATTTGACAATAACATTGCCAATGTCAAAAATAATATTCTGAATAGT
This sequence comes from uncultured Gammaproteobacteria bacterium, assembly GCA_963922965.1. Classification (GTDB taxonomy): domain Bacteria; phylum Pseudomonadota; class Gammaproteobacteria; order CAWUKA01; family CAWUKA01; genus CAWUKA01. The sequence goes on from CAWUKA010000005.1 coordinate 12,214, forward strand.
TTGCATCTCTATGACCTCGATTAACTGCGTGGCTGTGAGTAGATACCACAAATTACATTTGAGTAAAACACTTCTTTAATATTTTCCATCGCTTGATTGGTGTACACCTTATGGTTCTCGCTGATGATAACACTATTTACTGCATCAGGCTGTTGCTTTAGTGCCATTAAGCCATCGATATGACGTGTTAAATAACCGATGTTGCGAATAACTTTTAGTGTGCCGATTGCAGCAAGTGGATGCGGCGAACCGTTGGCATCGCCGATTGCAATCACCGGCACATCGTGGTGATGAAAGATCAAGCGCCGGCTGATAAAAGGCAACACGCGATAGCGTTCAGTTAAGATGGGTGCTAGGGCAGGCACCTCACTGCTAGCTTGTAAAAATTTTTCAGTGTCATTGCCAAAACAAAAACTGAATTCGACCCCAGGTGCATCCTGTAAATCATTGAGTGCAGCGATTTTGGCTGGCTCGACCTGACGTTTATGTAGATAGCGTTGCGCACGTTCTAGGTCACGGCTGAACACTGCACCACTATAAACTGAGATATTATCCCGGCGCCAATGCAAGCCTTCCCGCTCTCGACGTTGATAGCCAGGCGTAGCTGTGCTTGGTTGAATGATTAAGCCACTATAACCACCAGCGCTGTATTGGGGGAATGTTTCGACTAGTAGTTGCTGTTGTAGTTGCAGTCGCTCTGCGGCATGGGCACCAGTTGCGAGCAAGATGACATCAGGTTGCTCGTTGGCAAGATCAGTCAGCGTTTTGCCGCGACCAAAATAAAGTTGACCACCGGCAGCGATAAATGCTTCACTCAGGATTTGTTGATAACCGCCGGTGGTAATTCGTAGCTTACCAGTATTGCCATCGAGTGAAGCGCCGTGGTGAAAAAATTGTTGATAAATGTCTTCACCAATCAAGCTGCGTAAGCGGCTCTCAGCTTCTCTATAAGAAACATTTTGCGGTCGCATGCAAAAATCGCTATCTGAGCGCATTTCATCGATGCTAACCCGATGGCCACTTTGTTGCAGCACCAAGCCGCTCAATAACCCCGATGGTCCTGCCCCAAGAATTCGAATACTTGCTTGATGTCTTCTGCCAAATAAAGCCTTATGTTTCTGATAAAACGCTTCTGCTGCTTGCTCAACCCTAGCATTTTGGTATAGCTTAAGTTGGTCTTGCAGCTGTTGGTTAAAAGCAACGAAACCAATCTCAGGTTGTTGTTGCAGGAGTATGCTAGCCGCTTGGTCGATGGTTTGTAAGGTTTGCTCGAGTTGTTCGCGTTGGCAATAGACGTAAGCGGCATTGGTCATTAGCTGATCCAGCTGGGTAGCTTGCTGATCTCGGCTTGTAATTGTGCAAGCCCGACTTCGGCTTGCTTAAACAATTGTTTTGACCAGTGTGGTTTTTTCTTATAACTAATTTCGTAAATATTAAATTGCTGACTGGCTTGCATCAAGTAGCTATCGCTGGTGCTCAGTTCATCAACCAGCTGTCTGTCAACGGCATTTTTGGCGAACCAGTATTCACCAGTTGCAACCTCAGTTAAGTTTACTTGTGGTCTTTGTTGCTGAATAAAGTCTTTGAATAAATCATGGGTTTCTTCTAATTTTTCTTGAAACTTCTTGCGGCCTTTGTTGTTGTTTTCGCCGAATATGCTCAGTGTGCGTTTGTATTCGCCGGCAGTCAGCTCTTCAAATTCAATGTTGTTTTTCTTTAGTAAACGGTTGAAGTTCGGCACTTGTGCCACTACCCCAATCGAGCCCACCACAGCAAACGGTGCTGCGATGATTTTGTCAGCGACACAAGCCATCATGTAGCCACCACTAGCGGCGACTTTATCGATCGCGATGGTGAGCGGTATGCCTTGCTCTTTAATGCGAAGTAACTGCGAAGCAGCAAAGCCATAGTTTTGCACGATGCCACCGCCACTGTCGAGTTTTACCAGCACTTGATCATCTGGTTCGGCAACAGTCAAGATAGCGTTGATTTCTTCGCGTAATGATTTTACGGCTGAAGCTTTGATGTCGCCATCAAACTCAATTACGAATAGGTTGGCTTTGGTTGCTTGAGTAGTTTGTTTCGCTTGCTGTTTTTGTTGCTTTTGTTTTTGCCTTAATGCTTGTTTCGACAAGATGTTAGCGTGCATGTGTTTGAGCATTTGTTCGAAGCGGTCATTGAGCTTTTTTACCACTAGTTTGCTATCACTGCTTTTTTTATTTTTACTGCCAATGGCAGCGATACCGGCCACTGTGATCAGGATGGCAAGCACTAGCGTGATGGCTTTGGCGAGGAACAGGCCGTAGTTGAGCAGAAATTGCATAGGAAACTCCTTTAACATGATACTTGTAATTATAACGGCGCTGGGTAAAATTGAAACGACTTGGTGAGGTTATTCCGCAACAAACCGGTTCAAACCGCACGTTACTGTGTATTTTTTTAGTTAATGGTTCATTCATGTTACAAGTGGCAACCTTATCCTATTCGCTACCGACTCGCACTTTATTTAGCGCTGTTAGTTTTAGCGCGGCTACCGAGCAAGCTGTCTTGATTGAAGGCGCCAACGGCGCCGGTAAAACTACCTTGCTACGTTGCCTCGCCGGCTTATTGCCAGACTATGTTGGTAAGATTTGTTTTCAAGGTATACCGATTCGTCAGCAGCGTGAGCGCTATCTTGCTGACTTGTTGTATATCGGTCATGCCACGGCGTTGCAACCGGATCTGACTGTGACTGAAAACTTGCAATGGTACGTTGCAAGTCTTGGCCTTGCGACCCAGATGACGCTTGCCGCAGCATTAGCTAAAGTTGGGTTGCAAGCCTGGCAACACACGCGTTGTCAATTTTTATCAGCTGGGCAACAGCGTAAAGTTTTGCTGGCACGCTTGCTGATTCAGCGCGCGAGCTTGTGGTTGTTGGATGAGCCACTCAATGCCTTGGATCAAGCCGGCATTGCTTTGGTGACTGATTTGATCGTGCAGCATTGTCAGCAGGGCGGTTGCGTGGTCGCGGTGACCCATCAACCGATGGCACTAATAGCTATCGAAAGTGTGAGGGTTATCTTAGATGGCTGAGGTCGCAGTGTTGAAGACATTATTCCAGCGTGAGTTGTTACTAGCATTTCGTAATAAGTCGCAACTGCTTAATCCAATCTTATTCTTTTTGATCACGGTGAGTTTATTTCCACTCGCGACTGACCCGTCGGCACAAACCTTACACTTACTCGGTCCTGGTGTGATTGCTGTCGCCGCTTTATTGGCGACCCTACTCTCAATCGATGGCTTGTTGCAACACGATTATCGCACCGGTTGCTTGGAGCAATGGTTACTATCATCGCATGAGTTGAGTTATCTCATCTTCATCAAATTATCGGCCGCGTGGTTAGTGTTAGCAGCGCCATTAGTGTTGGTTGCACCTTGTGTAGCTTTATTTTATCAATTATCGAGTTCAACCTTACTCGTGATGGTACTAACGCTACTGCCGACTACTTTATTGTTGGTTGCACTCTGTGGTGTTGGTGCCGCTTTTACGGTCGGTTTGCGGCAAGCGAACTTATTACTGCCACTACTGGTGCTACCACTTGCCGTGCCTTGCTTAATCTTCGCGAGCCAAACTTTGCTTGCAAGTCAACTCGGCCTACCTATCGTGGCGTGTCTGAGCTTACTGACCGGGTTTGCATTGCTTGGCTTTATCGCCGCACCCTTTATCATCGCCGCAGTGCTGCGTATCGGTTTGGTTTGAAAATAAAATCTTTCGGTTTTGTGTAAGCTATGATTTTGTTTAATCTTATGCTTAAGGGGGGTGTTGCTCGTAGTGATTCAATTTTTTCAGCCCACTCCGAGCTGCATCATCGGCGCGGCAGCCTGGTGGGATGAGATAAATACAGTTTTATCCGCGTCATCCGCACTATCATCGTAATGAACAGCGTTGCTTAAAACTAAGCTTAGTGATTGCTAGTCAGTTGAGTTACTAGGCTGTCGCGCGACTGCGTCGCTCGCAATGGGTTGAGAAACACCCAGTTACCACGCATTCTCGTCGTGCTCAAATGTCCGCAGTCGACTAAATAGGGTTTTAGCAGTGCTCACAGCAACTTAACTACGTTACGCGCTGGAATAGCTTGGCCAGTGTAGTTATTGACGTCAATTTCGACACAGTCGCTGCGAAGCTGGTTGGTTTTGTATAAAATAATCACAATTATAATCAAACTTGTCTAGATTATTGTGCCTGCATCTGAACCTCCCTTTAGCACTGCTCGGCTGAGCCACCGCTGGCGCCAGCTTTCTGTCTGGCAGCAATGCCAAGTTTATCTTGTGGCTGGCTTATTAGCTGGTAGCTTGGTTTATTTAGCTGGTGCTTCGGTGCTGGTTTTAGTTTTGTTGTTGGTTGCGGTGACGGGTATGCTACGGTGTTATCTTTGTTACCAGGCCTGAGCAAGCAACCGCCTGAAGATATGTCGAGTATGCCTGTGGATGTATCCAGTCAGATACAGAACTATTTGATGTGGGGTGACACGATGTAGTTGAAATTAGTTAGTTGTAAGCTAGCGAGCGTATTCGGGTAGCTCACGCACAAACTCTAAAGCCTAATTTACCGTATCTCTTCTGTCGTGACGGTTGGTTACTGTGGGATTGAAACACGCGCCACACTGTTATAATGCAACATGCGTTCTACATTAGATAATTTGAATGCAGATGCAGGCTCGGAGCTTGATGCATCTAGAACATTACAATCACATATTTACAGGGCAAAACAAGTTCGCTTGCCGAATGCTATTGTTAAGATTTTTTCAATCAAACGTACCTATCTTATTTTATTTTATTCAAAAACAGTGACGCGGTTACTCTGGGGCACAAATTAGCTTCCTTCAATTTAGATACTGGTATTTGTAATGTAATCGACTCAACTTTAAGTGAGCGCCTGACGCTAGATACTGATGGTGGTAACTTAATCCGCTTGTTTAGTTTGGGTGCTAATGTTGAGATAGATAAAGTTAGCAATGGCGAATTCTTCTGGTCAGCATTTCGACACAAAATCTATCATGCGAAGATGAAGCAAGCGACAACTTACCCTGCTGTGCATGAGCGGCTAGTTGTTTTAGAGCGACGTGATGAACTTGGTTTACGACTTTAGGCTCGATAACGCAACTGTCAGCTCTACCTCAGCGTCGTTCTCACAATATTTTTGTAGTAGGTATGATCACTGCCGCTGGTGAGGCTTATTATTTAAGCCGTGTGCCAGGTACCGGTGAGGGTCAGATAAGGCTTGTAAGGTTAATGTCCCGAGCCCGGTTTCACGATCATACATTCTAAGAGAAGTTAAATTTGTGCTTGTAAATGGCAAGGTTTATGTTTCTAGGTTTGATCCTGTTCAAATGGTGTCTGGGTATGGCGGTCGTCTTAGTCAGAGCGACGATGAGCCACGGCTGTTAGCTATAGGGTCTCGAGAGCAGGTTACTCAGCTCATTTTGCATAACCTCGATAGTACAATTGTCAGTATATTTGCGTTGACAACACCAACCAACAGCTGCTGCGGTCTAATTGCGTCGGTTGGTCTAATGCTGCATCTTTTTCAACCAATTGCAAGCCAGTAGTTTTGTCAGTATAGTACAAAATTATGTGGAAAATTGTCTATAAATTCGCTTCGCCTGAATCATTCTACCGCTTGAGTAGCCGGCTGTTACCCAGTTTATCTATTTGCTGTTTGTTTGCTTTCGCGTATGGCTTGTGGGGTGGTTTGATCAACGCGCCGGCCGATTATCAGCAAGGTGATAGTTTTCGAATTATGTATGTCCATGTTCCCTGTGCATTCCTTTCGCTTTTTATATATATCGTGATGGCAGCCTGCTCGCTGATTTTCTTAGTCTGGAAAATCAAGCTCGCTGATGTGGTGGCGGCGAGTAGTGCACCGGTCGGCGCTTGGATCACTTTACTAGCCTTGCTTTCAGGCTCAATTTGGGGGCGGCCAACTTGGGGCACTTGGTGGGTGTGGGATTCACGCTTGACATCTGAACTGATTTTGCTGTTCATCTATCTAGGCTACATTGCTTTGCGGGCGCAGCTAGCGCCAGCGCCAGCAGCTGGGCGGGCGGCTGCCTTGTTGTGTTTGCTTGGCGTGGTAAACATTCCTATCATCCATTTTTCAGTTGAGTGGTGGAACACCTTGCATCAAGGTGCCAGTTTGAGTTTGTTACACAAGCCGGCCATTGCACCAGTGATGCTTTATCCTTTGCTCGCCATGATCTTGGGTTTTATGCTGTACTACGCTATCGTAGTGATTTTGCGGGCCCGTAATGAACTATTACAGCGTGAGCAACAGGCAAAATGGGTACAAGCATTGCGGGAGATTGGCTGATGCAAGCCATGCTGAACTTTTTTTATATGAATGGCTATGGCTATTATGTTTGGAGTGTTTATCTGATTGCATTGGTCACAGTGCTGATGAATTTATTGCTGCCACTCTGGCAACACGCGCGCTTACTGCGACTGGGTCAGCAGCGCTAACATGATGAAGCCTGCGCGTCGACAACGCTTACAAATGATTTTGTTGTTGCTAGTTTGCATCAGTGTAGCGGTCGGTTTAATTTTATATGCGCTGCAGCAAAATATTAATTTATTCGTTACTCCCACTGAGCTGGTGACACAGCCACAACCGCTGCACCGCAGCTTAAAGTTAGGCGGCATGGTGGCGCTAGGTAGTGTGGTCAGGCTAGCTGATGGCGTCAGTGTTGAATTTACCCTGACTGATTATCACCACAGTGTGCGGGTGCATTATCGCGGCATTTTGCCAGACTTGTTTCGCGAAGGTCAAGGTATTGTCACTCAAGGTGAGTTAGTTGCCAAAGATGATTTTCGAGCGGAGATGGTATTGGCGAAGCACGATAATAATTACCGGCCTAAAGTATTACAAAAATTAATTCAACAGGTAAACGCGACATGATGCCAGAGTTGGGTCAGCTTGGCTTGATCATTGCCTTATTCTTGGCGTTACTACAAGCCTTCGTACCGTTGTACGGTGTGTTTCGTGCTGATGTGCGTTATCAGTTATTTGCACGACCGATTGCTTATGTACAAAGCCTATTTGTTGCATTCAGCTTTGCGGTGTTGGCTCATGCGTTTTTGGTAAATGATTTTTCGGTGGTCTATGTCGCCGAAAACTCAAATAGCCACTTACCTTTGTTTTATCGTTTCGCTGCGGTTTGGGGCGCACACGAGGGTTCGATTTTATTGTGGATCTTGGTGCTGAGTATATGGACTTCAGCGTTTGCTTATTGCAGCCGTGCCATCCCACAAGATGTGGTGGCGCGCGTGCTTGCGATTCTCGGTCTACTGAGCGTTGGTTTTTTACTGTTTATTTTAGCAACTTCAAATCCTTTTTTGCGTTTATTACCGCAATCGCCTGTTGACGGTCGCGATTTAAATCCGATGCTACAAGACATTGGTTTAATCATCCATCCACCGTTGCTTTATCTCGGTTACGTTGGTTTTTCGGTAGCGTTTGCGTTTGCAATTGCTGCGTTAATGGCAGGACGACTTGATGCCGCTTGGGCAAAGTGGTCACGACCCTGGACTTTGCTGGCGTGGAGTTTTTTAACGGCTGGCATAACGCTTGGCAGTTGGTGGGCTTATCGCGTACTCGGTTGGGGTGGCTGGTGGTTTTGGGATCCAGTCGAAAATGCCTCGTTTATGCCTTGGTTATCTGCGACTGCTTTGCTGCATTCGCTGATCGTATCAGAAAAGCGTGGTGCGCTAAAAGCTTGGACGGTATTGCTCGCCATTGTGACGTTTTCGCTGAGTTTACTCGGGACCTTTTTAGTGCGCTCCGGCGTGTTAGTCTCAGTACATGCGTTTGCAATTGATCCAGCGCGCGGGAATTATATTTTAAAATTTCTAGCCATTGTCATTGGTGGTTCATTGACCTTGTATGCGATCCGAATCAACAAAGTGGTATCAGATGTTTCGATCCGAGCTTTTTCCCGCGAGTCATTTTTGTTGATCAATAATATTTTTCTTTCGGTGGCCTGTGCCACCGTTGTGCTTGGCACTTTGTATCCATTATTGTTAGACGTGTTCCAGCTCGGTAAGATTTCGGTAGGTCCTCCTTACTTTAATCGGGTATTTGTGCCGATCGTCTTGCTGTTGGCGTTGTTTATGGGGTTAGGTCCACTTAGTCGCTGGTATGCAAGTGATAAACGTCAGTTGCTCCGCTACGGATCGTTAGTCTTGTCATTGAGTGTGCTAGCTGTATTGCTTGGCTTTATTTACAAACACAACTTTAATTGGCAAGTTTTGCTTGGTTTATCGGCTGCATTTTACATTTTGCTGGCGACACTAAATGATTTGCACTTGCGACGCTTAAAAAAATTAACTATCAGTCAAGCGCAGTGGGGTATGTATCTTGCTCATTGTGGCGTTGCGATTGCGATGATCGGGGTTGCGCTCACCAGTGCTTACCATGATGATAAGGATGTTTTATTACATCCCGGTGATAAAGCCGAGGTGGCTGGTTATAGCTTTGAGTATGTCGGTGAGCAAGATGTTAAGGGGCCAAATTATTCATCTGCCCAGGCCACCTTCTTGCTGAAGAAAGATCAGCAATTGATCGCAACCCTGAAGCCAGAAAAGCGTTTTTACTCGGTGCAAGAGATAGCAATGACACACGCCGCGATCGATGTTAACTTGTTTCGTGATGTCTACATCGCGTTAGGTAATCCAATGCAGCAGTCGGCTTGGACGGTACGACTGTACGTCAAGCCGTTTGTGCGCTGGATTTGGTTTGGCGGTATTCTCATCGTATTTGGTGGTTTGCTTGCGGCGTTTGATAAACGTTTGCGGGTTAAGCTCAAGGTGCAACATGAATCGATGGCTTAGTCTGGTTCCTCTGTTAATATTTATCCTACTCGCGATTATGCTTTGGTGTGGCCTCAGTCTTGACCCGTCGAAGTTACCATCGTCGTTGATCAATAAAGATTTACCCCATTTTCATGCCCAACAATTATTACAGCCAAGTCAGTCAATTGACGAGCGCGACTTTAAACAGCATGTAACCATCTTGAATGTTTGGGCAACCTGGTGCGCGACCTGCTGGGGTGAACACTCGGTTTGGATGGCACTTAGTCAACAAACCTCCGCGCAGCTGATTGGGCTCGATTATAAAGATAACCGCGATTTTGCTTTGCAGTGGTTACAGACACGCGGTGACCCCTTTACTAATATTATTGACGATCGAGATGGTCGTATTGGTATGGAGCTCGGTGTTTATGGTACTCCAGAAACCTTTATCATCGACAAGCAGGCTAAAATTCGCTACAAGTTGGCTGGTCCATTGACTGAGGCGATTTGGCAGCAGCAATTGCGACCACTCATCAGTCGCTTGGAGCGTGAATAATGTTACGTTATTTCGTGTTAATTTTTATGCTGCCAACGCTAGCTTTTGCAACCACTGCCTCGTTGCAATTCTCTTCTGAGTCGGATCGTTTGCACTATCAACACTTGATCAATGAGTTACGCTGCTTGGTTTGTCAAAACCAAGCAATTGCTGATTCAAATGCGCCGCTGGCAGAAGATTTGCGGCGTGAAGTTTATGATCATGTGATCCATGGTCATACTGAAGCAGACATCAAGCAGTACTTGACCAAGCGCTACGGTGATTTTATTTTATATAATCCACCGATTAAAACAATTACTTATCCGTTGTGGCTGATACCTGTGTTGTTATTAGCAATTGGTGCTGTTATTTTTATGTTGCTATCACGGCGCGGTACACAAGCACCGAAGCTGCAGCTAGCTGCTGAGCAACAACGCCGACTACGTGATCTGATTGAGAGTGATGACTGATGCTTGAATTTTGGATTACAGCAAGCGTTTTAGTTTTGTTGGCAATAGTCTTAGTCTTGCTACAGGTTAAATTTACCTTTGCTAAGTTACCAGCAACAGTCGATCAAACCGAAGCAAATGTTACGATTTATAAACAGCGGCTTGGCTTACTATTACAGTCGTTTGCCGATAAGCAATTAAGCCATGATCAATTTAAGCTGGAAAAAGATAAGCTACAATATGCCTTACTTGGTGATGTCAAAGATATTGGTAAAATTTCTCATCAACCGCAGCTGCCAAAGTCAGCGCTATTATTATTACTCCTAATGCCGTTAATTGTCATGCCACTCTATCAACATTGGGGCTCGAGTCAGCAACTCGCTGAAACCTATCGTCAACAGCGTATGCGACCCCAGCTTGAAAAATTGCTTGCTGAATTGAAAACACCGGAGCAAGTGATTGCGCGTTTACAGCAACGGCTACAACAACAACCCAATAGTGCGAAAGGCTGGTATTTGCTCGGTCGGCTATATTATGTTAACCAAAACTTTGCTGCAGCCAAACAAGCACTCGCTCATTCGTACCGGCTTGATCCTCTCGATAGTAATGTTGCGACTCATTATGCTCAAGCATTATTTTTGGCAGATGATAAGCAGCTGAGTCAGCATGCGCATCAAGTCATTGATCAAGTGTTAGCACGCCAGGCGAATAATCCGGTGCTGATTAATTTGCTCGCACTCGATGCGTTTCAACATAAGCACTATCAGCAAGCGATTGCTGCTTGGCGCAAGTTACTTGCATTGCTACCTGCTGATTCCGCAACTCGTACTGAGGTCGAATCAGCAATTGGCAAAGCCCAACAAGCGTTGTCAGTGTCGCACTAAAATAACCGTTTACTAAAGTTTCCCATCATGCTGCCGATAAGTCAGATAGGCAAATAAAGCCGGCAAGTTGCCATTTGCGGGCAAGGATTGCCGCGTTCTCAGTTCTAAATCATTCATTATCTCACTTAACCCCATGAAAATATTATAAAAAATATTTGGCATGGCTATTGCTATATCGTCTGTAACGTAACAGCAGATGGTAACAATGATGATTAGTATTGATAAAGCCTTTGGTATTCACGAAAAAGCTCTCCCGCTATTTGCGAAACGCATGGAAGTACTAGCGAATAATATCAGCAACCAAGATACCCCAAATTACAAAGCACAAGATATCGATTTTGAAGCCGTACTAAAGAGGGCCAATCAAGGCCAGCAGTTCAAAAAAGTTAAAGTGCTGAGTACAGCAGGTACGCATATTCAACCCGACAAAGCCAGTTCTGATTATGACATTAAATACGTCACAGCAGCCACGCCTTCTTTAGATGGTAATACCGTCGATCCGCATCAGGCGAAAACAGCTTACGCTGAAAACTCTATGCGCTATCAAATTAGTTTGAATTTTTTAAATGGCAAAATACGTGGGCTGATGTCAGCCATACGTGGAGAATAATATGAGTTTACTAAATGTATTGGATATTTCGGGCAGCGGGATGACAGCGAGTTCAGTTCGGCTAAGTGCTATTTCAAGTAATCTTGCCAATGCAGAAAGTGGTGCAACCACACCCGAAGAAGCTTACAAGGCTAAGCAACCTGTATTTAAAACTATTTATGATAAAAGTCGATTCGGTGAAACTGGTGGTGGTGTAGAGGTAAGTGATATTCAAGAAAGTACTAAAGAGCCACGTAGTGTGTATCAGCCATCAAATCCATTAGCAAACGAAGACGGTATGGTTTTTTACCCGTCAATTAATCCAATCGAACAGATGGCTGACATGATTTCAGCCTCAAGAACATATTCAAATCAAGTTGAAACATTCAAAACGACTAAGCAGTTGATTAGTCAAACTTTAAATATGGGGCAATAGGGTAGGGGAATAAAATGTCTGATATAAGTCCACTTCAACAAACCTTAACTGATTTAGGTATCTCAGCACCTGTTACAACAACAGATGATAGTAGTAGGACTGAGCTTGGCCAAGAAGACTTTCTTGAGCTGATGCTTGCACAATTACAAAACCAAGATCCGATGCAGCCAATGGAAAATGGCGATTTTATGGGTGATATCGCCCAATTTGGTACGGTTGATGGGATTCATAATCTCGAAGCATCATTTGCAAGTTTTGCCGAGTCAATGGTGTCTAACCAAGCACTACAAGCTTCTTCATTAGTTGGTCGTACTGTGAGTGTGCCAACTGATACCAATGTACTAACTGATGGTGGCACGATTTCAGGAACTATCGAATTAGATAATTTTACCAGTAATGTCAATGTCAGTGTTTATAACCAATCAGGCGAGTTAATGAAAACCATCAGCCTTGGAGATAAACAATCTGGTGAAGTCGATTTTGTTTGGGATGGTTTAGATCAAGATGGCCAAGCTGCAGCTGCTGGCACTTACCGATTTGAAGTGCAAGGTAAGCTTGATAATCAATCCTACCAATTGCCTTTTTATATGGATGCGAACGTAGATAGCGTCACTATTGGCAAAGGATCAGAAGGAATTTTATTAAATTTGGCGGGAATTGGATCAATAGAGCTCGACAAAGTAGCGAGTATTAACTAAATAATTGGGGGAGAAACAATATGCCTTTTAGCGTCGCACTCAGTGGTATGAAAGCAGCCGACTCAGATTTACGAATCATCGGTAATAACATAGCAAACTCAAACACAGTTGGCTTTAAATCATCGGATGGTGAATTCCAAGATGTGTATGCAACATCAACCTTAGGTTCAGGTTCATCAAAAACAATTGGTGCTGGTGTTCAGCTTGCATCTGTCACGCAGAACTTTGCACAAGGAAATATATCATTCGATGATAACCCATTACATATGGCAATTAGTGGTACCGGTTTTTTTGTTGTTGAAGATGATGGTACCCGACTTTACTCACGTAATGGTGCCTTCCACGCTGATTCAGATGGTAACTTGGTTACATCACAGGGTCATAATGTAATTGGTGATACAGTTGATGCAAGCGGGAATCTACTCGGTAATGAAGGTAATTTAACTATTAATACTAATGATGTTGATCCGAGTGCAACGACTACCGCTGATGTTGGTGTGAATTTGAATTCTGAATCGACTGATTCAATTAGTGAAGATGTGAGTTGGGCAACAGCAAATCCAGACGGTACATCAGCTGACACTTCAACCTATACGCATTCTACATCAACGACTATTTACGACAGTTTGGGTAGTCCTCATATCATGACGATGTATTTTGTTAAGACTTCAACGGCGAACCAATGGAATATGCGAGTTCGTATCGATAACAACAACACACCATCAGGTGCCAATGCTGGTACTGAGGCGACTCGATTGACTTTTGACTCCTCTGGGGCACTGACCACGAGAACACCACTTACTGGATTAGGCACGACACTCGCGGCTGGCGCGAATTATGCAGCTGGTACTGGTATACCGATTAGTTATACACCAACAAATGGTGCTGCTGCAATGACGATTACTATCGATTTAGAAGATGCCGTAAATACCATGACACAGTTTGGTTCTGACTTTGCGGTGAAGGAATACTCTCAAAATGGTTATACCACCGGTAAATTGTCAAGTTTAGAAGTTGATACATCCGGCTTAGTGCAAGGTCGTTTTAGCAACGGACAAACGCGAACCATGGGCCGAGTGTTACTGGGTTCATTCAGTAATCCTGAAGGTTTACAGTCTCTCGGTGATTCAACTTGGGCTGAATCATCAACTTCTGGTTCCCCCACAATTGAAATGCCAGGTTCATCAAACTTAGGAACCATTAACTCCGGTAGTTTAGAAGATTCTAACGTGTCTATTACCGAGTGGTTAGTTAATTTGATCACTGCGCAACGTAACTTTCAAGCCAATGCGCAAACAATAAAAACCGCTGATAGTGTGACACAAACCATTATTAACATCAGATAGTAAAGCAGGAATTAGCGATGGATAAAAATTTATATTTAGGTATGAGTGGCGCAAAATTAGTGTTCGAAGCACAGGCTGTTCATGCCAATAACCTCGCTAATGCCAATACTTATGCTTTTAAAGCAGACAAACCAGTTTTCAAAATCGAAGCAGTCGACGGTGATCTTTATGACACCGTCGTCCATTCAACCTCGGATGATGTTGCAACTGATCTTTCACCAGGTCAGATCGTTACAACTGGTCGTGAGCTTGATGTTGCTATCAAAAATGAAGGTTGGATTGCTATACAAATGCCAGATGGCCAAGAGCGCTTAACTCGTGATGGTAATTTTAAACTAACTGCACAGGGCGTGTTGGTAACTTCGCAGGGTTATAGCGTACTTGGCAATGGTGGCCCAATTGCTATTCCTCCAGCTGAAAAAATAGAATTTGCGCCAGATGGTTCAATATCGATTCGTGGTCAAGGTCAGCCGGCAAATGCACTTGCTTTGATCGATCGAATCAAGCTCGTGAATCCTGATAAACAATTTATCCGTAAAGATAACGATGGAACCTATAAAACTATTGATGGTGAAGGTTATAACTATGATGCAAGTGTTACTTTGGTTGCGGAAGCACTAGAAGGCAGTAATGTCAACCCAATGCATGAATTTATGCACATCATTTCGATGGCGCGTAGTTATGAAATGCAAGTGAAACTAATGAGTGAATATAAAAGTATAGATGAGCAAGCATCAACCTTGATGCGTGTTGAGTAATTACAGGAGATAGCAGATGCATCCAGCACTATGGGTTAGTAAAACTGGCACAGATGCCCAAGAAACTAATATTCAGATGATTTCAAATAATTTAGCAAATGTTAGCACGATTGGCTTTAAGAAAGGCCGTGCTGTATTTGAAGACTTGCTTTATCAAACCGTTCGTCAGCCGGGTGGTCAGTCATCACAAGATACGACATTACCGTCTGGGTTTATGCGTGGTACCGGTGTCCGTGTTGCCTCAACACAAAAATTATTTAAACAAGGTGGTATGGTGCAAACTGACAATCCACTTGATTTAGCCATTGTCGGTGACGGTTTTTTTCGAATTTTACAACCGACTGGTGAAACTGCTTACACTCGTGACGGACAATTTCAAGTTGATTCAGCTGGTCAGATGATTACATCAAGTGGTTATCAGCTACAGCCATCAATCACTATTCCGAGTGATGCAACTTCAGTCACTATCGGTAGTGACGGTACTGTATCGGTAACAAATGCTGGTAGTACTACTTCGACTACAGTCGGCACAATTCAAACAGCAATGTTTCTTAATCCAGCTGGCTTACAGCCACTTGGCGGTAATTTATATACTGAAACATCAGCTAGCGGCGCGCCAACAACGAATACTCCAGGTGAGAGTGGCGCTGGCGCTCTATCACAAGGCTCATTAGAAACTTCAAATGTAAGTGTGGTGGAAGAATTAGTTGGTCTGATTGAAGCTCAACGTGCTTATGAAATGAATGCAAAATCTATCTCCACGGTAGACGGTATGTTGCAATACATTTCACAAACGCTTTAAGCATGAACTAAGATAAGTGAGAAGGTAGTTATTGTGAATAAGTTAAAATTAAAAAATTTAGGTATCAGTATTAGCTTAGTAATAGTTTTAACAGGCTGTAATGTTTTCGGTCCTAAACCTAATGATCCAGCTTATGCACCAGTACCACCTGAACAACTAAAACCACCTATCAATTTATCAGGCTCGATTTATCAAGAAGGTTATGCCATGTCATTATTTGAAGATAAGCGGGCACGCCGAGTTGGTGATATTCTAACAATTACCTTAGAAGAAGCTTACGCATCAGAAAAAGAAGCAGTGACAACTTTAAGTAAAAATACTGATGCGACTATGGCAAATCCAACCATTATGAATAGTACACCACAATTTAAAGTACCAGGTATCTTGCCACTTGCTGATAATGAAAATAATAATTTGAATACTTCATACGATATGCAGCGTGGATTCGATAGTGACGCTTCCAGTGAGCAGAGTAATTCATTAACCGGTAGTATTTCAGTCACTGTTGCTAGTGTGATGCCGAATGGTAATTTAGTGGTGCGAGGCGAAAAATGGCTGACACTGAATCGAGGTGACGAATTCATACGAATTACTGGTATTGTTCGGCCGGATGATATTAATACAGATAATACTGTAAGTTCTACTCGTGTCGCAGATGCACGGATAACTTATAGCGGTAAGGGCGAAGTTGCAGACTCAAATGCAGTGGGATGGTTAGCTAAGTTTTTCTTTACAGCATTGTGGCCCTTATAGAGGTAATCTAATGATTAAGCAGTTAAAGTATATTGTTTTATTTTCACTCCTTGTCATGCAGCCAACATTGGCAGAGCGTATCAAAGATATTGCGCAGGTCGCTGGTTTGCGTACTAACCAATTAGTCGGCTATGGTCTAGTTGTTGGTTTAGATGGCACTGGCGATTCAGTAACAGCTTCACCATTTACTTTACAGAGTTTCAAGAGTATGTTATCACGCCTCGGTGTAGTTGTGCCGAGCACAGCTAGTCCATCAATGAAAAATGCTGCCGCCGTCATAGTTACTGCCGAGCTACACGTATTCGCAAAACCAGGTCAAAACATCGATGTTACTGTTTCTTCACTGGGTAATGCTAAGAGCTTACGCGGTGGTACTTTGATTATGACGCCATTAAAAGGTGCTGATGGTAATATTTATGCAGTAGCGCAAGGTAATCTTGTGGTTGGTGGTTTTGGTGGTGAAGGGGCGGATGGTTCAAAAATTACAGTTAACATTCCAAGTGTTGGTCGAATTCCAAATGGTGCCTCAGTTGAACGCTCAGTCATTACACCATTTTCACTTGGTCAAGAAATTATTTTTAATTTACATAGCCCAGACTTTACCACCGCTAAACGCTTGGTAGATGTCATCAACTATACGATGGGTCGAAACACAGCAGAGGCAATAGACGCAACGTCTATCCGAGTAAATGCACCAAAGTCGAGTGCATCACGGGTGAATTTTTTAGCACAAATCGAAAATTTACAAGTAAATCCGGGCGAAGTTGCAGCGAGAGTTGTTGTTAATTCAAGAACAGGAACGATCGTAATTGGGGATCATGTCATGGTACAACCTGCAGCGGTTACTCACGGCAGTTTGACAGTGACTATTTCGGAAAATAACTCAGTGAGTCAGCCAGGAGCATTTGCAACAGTGGGTACAACTGAATCGGTTCAACGCTCGACGGTTCAAGTGTCACAAATAACTAACCGAATGTTCTTGCTGAATAGGGGAAGCTCACTGAAAGAAATAGTCCGTGCAATTAATGTGGTGGGAGCCGCTCCAGGTGACTTGATGGCAATACTTGAAGCCCTCAAACAAGTAGGTGCACTTAAAGCAGAAATAGTGGTGATATAGGTAGTAATATGAATTATCAACTCGAAAAAGCAAAAATTTATAATGACTTTTCTGGCTTAAAGAATATTAATGCCTTGGGAAAGCAAGATAAAGATGCAGCAATAAGAGAAGTAGCGAAACAGTTCGAAGCATTATTTATGAATATTATGTTGAAATCAATGCGTCAAGCAAATGAAGTATTTGAAAGTGATTTAATTAGTTCAGATAAAGTAAAATTTTATCAAGATATGCTTGATAAGCAGTTGACTGTTTCCATGACCCAATCTAAAGGTCTTGGTCTTACTGAAGCCTTAGTGCGACAGATGCGAGGCCTATCTGGTCTAGATGATGAGAGCGAAGGAGAGAGAGCGGTTAATTTTTCAAAAGTACTATTTCAGCATCCAGGTCATGATAATTCAGCGTCGCAACTAAAGAATATTTCGATCAGCGAGCAATTGCTAAGAGATAATACGCAAGCACAACAGCTTAATGACAAAGTAAGTATATATACTCATTACCGAAATGCAAAAGACTTTATTAATGATATTATGCCAGACGTAGTTTACGTTGCTGATCAACTCGGAGTTGATCCAAAAGTGCTAGCCTCTCAAGCTGCACTCGAAACGGGCTGGGGTAAATCCATTATGCGCAATCAAGATGGTAGTCTATCTCATAACTTGTTTGGTATTAAAGCAGATCAACGCTGGCAGAAAGATAGTGTTAACGTTATGACACATGAATATAGAAATGGTGTCGCACAAAAACAACGTGCCAATTTTAGAAGCTATTCATCTTTTAGAGAAAGTTTAATAGATTATGTTGATTTTATCAAATCTAATCCACGCTATCAGACGGCAGTAGAGTATGCAGCAGATCCAACTCGCTATACCAAAGAGTTACAAAAAGCCGGCTATGCAACCGACCCGCGCTATGCAGACAAGATAATGAAAATCTTTCATGGTGATATAATGAAAGAGTCATTAAGACGAATTGAAATTGATTGATAATGGAGTATTATTATGACTGACATTTCAAGTATTGCATCAACAGCATTAATCGCTTTTCAATCATCGCTGAACACAATCAGTAACAACATCAGTAATGTCAATACTGAAGGCTATGCACGGCAGACCATAGAATTTTCTACACGATCAGCAACTCAGTTTGGAACTGGCTATATTGGTAATGGTGTACAAGTTGCTAATATTACTCGTAATGCTGATGAATACGTCAATGGGGTGATGCGAGATAGCCTATCTAACTTCACATATTCAGAGGCATATGCACAATCTGCTAGTTATATCACTGACCTACTCGCTGATCCTGATACTAGTGTTGATTCACAAATACAGCGTTTTTATGATGAGCTGCAATCATTATCTGAGAGCCCAAGTAATGGTGCGATTCGAGAAGCATTTTTTAGCACAGCTGATGATCTTTCACAGCGTTTTAATACTGCATACAATCAACTCGTCGACGAAATCAATAATATTCATGATCAAATGAGTACGAAAGTAGACACAGTGAACAGTATTATTACTGGTATTGCCGATATTAATAGTCAGATTATCAAATCACCTGGTACACCATCTGATCTTTTGGATACTAGAGATGTACTATTAAAAGAACTGTCTGAAGCGATGAATATTTCAGTACTTGACCAAGGGGACGGTACTGTCAATGTTTTCATGGGAACTGGTCAAGGTATGGTTGTGGGTACCACTGCTATTTCGTTAGCGGTGGTTGACAATAGTATTGATCAAAACAAACGTGAAATAGCAGTAGTTGAGAATAGTTCAAATTATCCAGTTACTGAATTTATTACCGGTGGTGAACTCGGAGGTTTGGTGCAGGTACGAGATGAAATATATATACCAGCCATGAATAAGTTAGGCCGAGTTGGTATTAGTATGGCCGATGCAATTAATAATCAAGCGTTAGTTGGCCGTGATTTAACTGGTACTCGTGGCACCTATTTTTTTGAAGATGTGAATTCAACGAGTAATATTGCAGATAGAGTTATGGCTGATTCTAGCAATATTGCGGCAGCAACTATCACTGTAAGTATCAGTGATACCACCAGTCTAACAGTAAGTGATTACTCATTGAGTTTTAATGGTGGTGGAGCTAATTATGCATTAGTTCGTGATAGTGACGGTACTACTGTTTCATCAGGTGCTATTGGAGCTTTACCAGACACTATTGACGTCGCAACTGATGGTTTTTCATTTACTTTTACCACTGGTTCAACCTTTAATGATGCTGACAACTATAAGATTGTACCAACCCGTTCAGGTGCATCTCAGTTCGATTTAAATATTACTAAAGCAACTCAAATACCATTAGCAGGCGCTTATTTAACAGAATCTAATGCTGCTAATACCAGTGATATGACTATAACTCAACCGGTAATATCGCCAGCAAGTTACACAACATATAACGCTGCAAATCCAGACGCGCGAACGTATACTGTAAGTTTTCCAACTACAAGTCAATATCGTATTGTCGATAGTGATGGTGGTGACACTGGTGCAGTTGCATATACCGATGGTATGACTGTCACACTTAATAATGGTGGTACGATTGAATTAGCTGGTACACCAGTGGTTGGTGACACTTTTACAATTTCACCAAATACAGCGAGTGCGGTTGGTGACGCACGTAATGGTGTTCTAATCGGTGATACTCAAACCACTCAGATTATGGATAGCTCGACGCTGACTTTTCAAACCGCATTCGGTTCAATGATTACTGATATGGGTGTTAAATCACACCAAGAATCATTATCAATGCAGTCAAATAAAGCAATTTATGAAGCAAGTGAGCAACGTCGCAATGAAGTATCTGGCGTTAATCTTGATGAAGAAGCAGCAAATATGATGCGTTTTCAACAATCATATCAAGCGATTTCTCAAGTCTTTCGTACTTCGACAACAATTTTTAATACCTTCTTAGATGCGGTAGGAGGTTAACATGAGAATATCAACTCTTGGTATTTTCAATCAGTCAATTAATGATATTTTAGATCAACAAGCATTGATTTTTACTACGCAACAACAACTAGCCACTGGTAAACGTGTTATATCACCATCATCCGACCCATTAGCATTCCCGAGTATATCAGCTAAGCGACAACTAGTAGATACCACTGATCAGTTTCAACGTAACTCTGACTTAGCAGTAAATCGGTTAGAAATAGAAGAAAATTCTATTCAGAGTTCAATTGATCTCTTGCACCGAGTGCGTGATTTAGCAGTGCAAGGTGCTTCATCTTCGGTTGCTTTAGATGATAGGACTGCACTGAGGAGCGAGGTGCAAATGCGGCTCGATGAGTTACTAGGTATTGCTAATACGCGTGGTGCGACTGGCGAATATTTATTCGCTGGCTATAAAACCAGTACTATACCATTTTCTAAATCTGGCAGTACTTACACTTATAATGGTGACCAAGGTCAAAATTATCTTCGTATCAGTTCAAGTTTAACGCTACCTGTCACTGATCATGGTTATGAAGTTTTTTTTAATATGATGAATGGTAATGGACGATTTGCAGTTGATGAAGGTGCGGCAGCTAATACTGGTGGTGCACATATATCAGTTGGTACTGTAGTTGATGAAGCAGCTTATGATTCAACAATCACATCGACGATTACCTTTGCAGATGATGGGACTGGTGGGCATACCTATACCATCGATAATCCTGCAGTTGGTGCAACAGCGTATACATCTGGATCGACAATATCATTCAATGGCATTGAAGTCGTAATTGAGGGTACACCAGTTGCTGGAGATACTTTTCGTGTCCAACCCAGTTCTAGGCAAAGTGTGTTTGCATCGTTGCAAGATCTAGTAACCAACCTTGGTAAATCAACGGATACTGATGCTGGTAATGCAGATTTTGTTACTACCATGAACCGTAGTTTGTCAGAAATTGATCTAGCAATCGATCACCTGATTTCAGTGCAGACTAAAATTGGTGCGCGAATCAATTCTATTGAGAGCGAGCAAAAGTTTAATTCCGCTGTGATTGAAAAAAACGAATCGATTTTATCAAGTTTAGAAGATGTGGATTTTGCAGAAGCGGTTGCTGAGTTTAACCGCTTGAAAATTGGTTTGGAAGCTGCCCACTCGACTTTTGCGCAAGTCCAACGATTAAGTTTGTTCGAATTGCTCCAATAATAACACAACAGCAATTGCTATAGCACTTCCAGCACTCGCTGGTGGTGTGCTTTTTATCCCTTAGAATTAATGTAACCCATTAATTTTATTAAAGTTTTTTACAATGCTACCGATAACTTTGGTAGGAGGTGGTCATTACTCTGCAATAAAAAATGAGTATATCCGCCACTTTTTATAGCAACACATAGTTATAGCACGCGCAAAAAAGGGGATGGAAACATGACAGTTGTAAATACGAATGTTATTGGAAATAACGCTAGGCGATTAATGGGAATTCATAGTAGTAAGTTATTTACAAGTTCACAACGACTTTCTTCTGGTTTACGAATTAATAGTGCCAAAGATGATGCTGCAGGTCTTGCGATCAGTAATCGTCTAAAGGCGCAGATCGGCGGTCTTACCGTTGCCGCTCGAAATGCTAATGATGGTATTTCAATGATTCAAACGGCTGAAGGTGCGATGAATGAAATCAGTACTCTGCTCATGCGGATGCGTGATTTATCCGTGCAAGCAGCTTCTGACAACAATAGCTCGTCAGATCGAATCAGTTTGCAAGATGAAATTAAAGAGTTACGCAATGAGATTACTGCTATCGCTTCAAATACCTCGTTCGGTGGTGGTTTAAAGCTACTTGATGGTACATTTACCAGTAAAGTGATGCATATTGGAGCATACAAAAACGAGAATGTTAGCTTGAGCATTAATAATGCAAAAGCAAGTGTATTGGGTCGGTATTCAATTAACAGCGGTATTGACTCGGACTTAATTACTAGTTCAACTACTGCTGATAATGAGTTAGATTTTACTGCTACCCATGTTGCTGGTGACGATTTGGTAATAGTTAGTGATACTGTAAAAGCGGTTGGTACCACTAATTCTTATACAGTAACAATTGATGCAAATGATTCCGCTGAAGAAATTGCTTCGGCAGTGAATGATTCTACTGCAAGTCACGGTGTTACGGCATCAGCAATAACTAAGGTCAAACTGGATGGCTTAACAGCAAATGCTACTGTAAGTTTTTCACTGGTTTCTGGTAGTAATACCTCAAATACTTCTGCTTCTATTTCAGCAACCGCAGTCACTACTAGTGACTTAAGTGCTCTAGTCAGTGTCATTAATTCAAATACATCTGTTACTGGTATCTCAGCTGAAACTGGTTCAAGTAATGCTGAAATTATTCTGACACATGCAACTGGTGCATATATCGGTATTCATAACTTTACGACTGCTGGTGATGAAGCAGGTATTGATGTCACCGCGCTAAAAGATGATGGTACTGAATCAACGGCTGCAGAAACAATTACTGATAATACTGGTACCTCGATTGGTGATAGTACTTTAGTCGGTGGTTATTTAACATTGAGTTCACATGAGTCATTTACAATTGCCGAGGGGACTGCAGCAGATGGTTTATTCGATGCAACCACAGCCCAATCTGGTACACTGTCTGCAGTATCTACCTTGGATGTATCAACACAGGCAGGTGCAAATAATGCAATTGAAACAATTGATGGAGCATTGAAACAAATCGATAAGAACCGAGCTTCGCTTGGTGCGATTATGAACCGGATGCAAGCATCAGCGCAAAATGCGTTATCAACACGTGAAAATGTATCAACAGCTCGGTCTCGAGTCTTGGATGCGGATTTCTCACTCGAAGTCAGTGAGTTTTCAAAAAATAACATTTTGATGCAGGCAGCGCAATCAATGTTGTCGCAAGCTAATCAGCAACCACAGCTTGCATTACAGTTATTACAAAGTTTAGGTTAAGTCGGCGGTGAGGAAAAAGCCGGGGCCAACCCCGGCTTTTTTTTATGACCATATTAGTTATTCTGTTATTAAATATTTTCCTATAGTTTCAATATATATTGCCGATACCTTCGATACCAACTCACTAAATAAAATTTTTTATAAATTTATTTTAAAAATAGCATGTTGCTGCTTTAAAAAAATTAAAGTTAGCACCAATAGTGCCGATAGTGTTTGGTGAAGGTGGTGATTATGCGAATAGTCCGCGTATGTCCACTCTATAATAATAATCTAGCTGGCAGTGTATCAGACTAGAAAATATAAGAATATAGGAGAAATATCATGACTACAGTTAATACCAGCGTTATTGGTAATAATGCCCGTCGTCAAATGGGTTTACACAATGCTGCTCTATTTACAAGTTCACAACGCTTGTCATCCGGTTTGCGGATTAACTCAGCAAAAGATGATGCTGCAGGGTTAGCAATTAGTAATCGTCTTAAAGCACAGATTGGTGGTTTATCAGTTGCAGCACGAAATGCAAATGATGGTGTCTCAATGTTGCAGACTGCTGAGGGTGCAATGGATCAAATTGGTTCATTGTTGATGCGGATGCGTGATCTATCTGTTCAAGCAGCTTCTGATAATAACAGTTCATCTGACCGTATTACGATTCAAGATGAGATTAAGCAATTGCGGAATGAGGTTACTTCGATTGCAGAAAACACCTCATTTGGTGGCGGTTTGAAGCTACTTGATGGTACCTTTACGAGTAAAATTTTACATGTTGGTGCATATAAGAATGAAAATGTAAGTTTTAGTATTAACAACGCTAAGGCAGGTGTATTAGGTCGTTATTCAGCAAATAGTGGTGTGGCTTCAGATTTGATTACTAGTGCAACTACAGCCGATAATGAGCTTGATTTTACAGCAACTCACGTCGCTGGTGATGATATAGCGATTGTGAGTGATACAGTAAAAGCTGTTGGTACTTCAAATTCATATACAGTTGCGATCGATGCGAATGATTCAGCGGAAGAAATAGCTACGGCTATAAATGGCTCTACTTCTAGCCATGGTGTAACTGCAAGTGCCGTGACTAAAGCAAAACTTGATGGTTTATCTGGCAACTCAACAGTGAGTTTTTCATTGGTGTCGGGTAGTAATACATCAAGTACATCAGTATCTATCTCAGCAACTGCAGTCACTACAACTGATTTATCAGCACTTGTTAGTGTCATCAATGCTGAAACAGCAACGACTGGTATTTCAGCTGAAGTTGGCTCAAGTAATGCTGAAATTATTTTAACTCATGCAACCGGTGCTTATATCGGTATTCATAACTTTACTACCGCTGGTGATGAAGAAGGTATTGATGTTACCGCGCTAAAAGATGATGGTACTGAATCAACGGCTGCGGAGACTATTACTGATAATACTGGTACCTCTATCGGTGATAGTACATTAGTTGGTGGTTATCTCACTTTGAGTTCACACGAATCCTTCACAGTGACAGAGGGTACAGCTGCTGATGGTTTATTTGATGGAACCACAGCGCAGAGTGCAACGCTTGCAGCAGTCTCAGCTATGGATGTCTCGACGCAGTCGGGTGCAAACAATGCAATTGAAACCATTGATGGTGCGCTGAAGCAGATTGATAATAACCGAGCAACACTCGGTGCGATCATGAACCGCTTAGAAGCTTCATCCAATAACTCATTGTCTGCACGTGAAAATATCAACCAAGCGAAATCTCGAGTAGTAGATGCTGACTTTTCACAAGAGGTAAGCGAATTTTCGAAAAATAATATTTTACGACAATCCGCCGCTGCAATGCTGTCTCAAGGTAATGCTGTACCACAGCTAGCACTGACACTATTACAATCTATCGGGTAATCTTTTCTTAGATTGAATAGTCATAAAGTCCCCCCCTAGTGTGATTATCACGCTGGGGGGTACTGTTAACTGAACTAAGAAAATATGGCAAAACGATGCATAATTCTGAAAAAAAAAGTAACAGCCAAGGTAGTCATTACTGTCAACAAGTAAAGCGCTGCTATCACATGAATGCGGGTTTTAACCGAATGCCATACTATCAGGCTACTAATTATACTAATGATGTTGAGCAGACCCTGCACCAGATTCAGCATCAATTTCAACAGATTGAGAAAGATTTATCATTTCAGCTTGATGAAACCTTTGGCGACTATAGCATTGTCATTGCGGATCGGAAAACCGGCAAGATTATTATCCAAGTGCCAGCACATGAAGTGACTCATTTTCAAAATCGGCTCGATGATGTTTCGCAAGATATTGAAAGTAATACTATTTCATCAGTATTTTTAGATCGACGGGTATAATGATAAATAGTAGTAAGAATATCTAGATTGGCAATAAAATTGCATTAAATCCATTAATCGATATATCGGGAGATCAACTGTGGCAACGATATCAAGTTTAGGTATAGGTTCAGGTATTGATTTCGAGTCAATGGTGACGGGATTATTGGATGCCGAGTTCCAAGCACCGACTGTGCAGCTTGAAACTGAGCAAGAAGAATTAAATACTGAGCTTTCTGCTGTTGGGGTGATGAAAAGTGCCATGCAAGATTTTAAAGATGTGGTAGAAACCCTATCTGATACTTCTACTTTTGAAAAACGTACAGGGACTTCAGCTGATACCACTAAATTTACTATTTCAGCAACTGATGGTGCACCGATTGGTGTATTTGGTATCGAAGTCACGCAACTCGCTCAAGCGCATAAGCTGACTTTGGACGTTGCCAGTGCTGAAACTACAACCACTATTGGTTCTGGACGTCTAACATTCAGCATTGGTTCATCATCATTTAATATCGATATTGCAGCTGGGACAGATACCATGCAGGATATCGTTAATGCTGTTAATAACTCGGAAGACAACATAGGTGTCTCAGCATCAATTATTGATACCGATGCTGGAGCTACATTAGTATTTACTTCAAATAATAGTGGTGTCGATAATGCTATGCAGATTGCTGTCACTGATGATGACGGTAATCACACCGATACTAGTGGTTTATCTCAGTTAGTCTATGAAGGTACAACTTCAAATATGACTGAAACTGATGCAGCACTGAATGCGACCATGAATATCGATGGCAAAGCAGTTTCCAGTGCATCCAACACATTTACCACTGCATTGACTGGTGTAACAATTACTGCCATTGCTATTGAAACATCTAGCGGTACTGAAACCAATGCAACGATTTCTCAAGATACTACTGCCATAGCAACTCATATTGATGATTTTATCGATAAATATAATGCGATTGTGACAGTGATGGATACTTATGCAAATTATGATTCGGATAGCGAGTCATCAGGACCACTGCATGGTGACTCAACTACGCGGACGTTTTACTCCCTCTTCACCAAACAAGCAACTGAAAAAGTTAGTGGATTAACGGGTAACTATCAATACTTAGCATCACTTGGTATTTCGCGTGATCGCAATGGTATGTTAGAGATAAATCAAGCAGCTACTTTATCAACAGCTATGACAAGTAATATGGCTTCAGTCAAGCAGTTATTCACAGATACTTCTGATGGGATTGCAACACGCATGGAAGAACTGATGGATAGCTATCTCGATAGCGATGGTGTTTATACGCAAAAGGAATTAGCTATTTCAGAAGAGATTAGACAAAACTTAATTGATTTTGAAGAGCTAGAAGCTGACTATGTTGCACAAGAAGAGACGCTAAGAGCTAGATTTTCCTATCTAGATGCAAGTTTGGCGCAACTTGATTCTATCAGTCAAATGGTTGAATCATCAGTTGATTCACTTAAATCTACTTATGGTTCGAATGATTAACGAGTTGCTGAGGAGTTAGACTATGGCAGTAAACGCAAAATTGAGGCAGTATCAAAAAAATCAATTGCGCGATGAGGTATTGAATGCTGATCCACATCGATTGATTGAGCTATTACTTGCAGGTGCTTTAGAAAAAATTTCGGTTTCTAAGCATTATATGCAAGAAGGTAATATTGAAGAAAAGTGTAAGCATATTGGTTTAGCAATTGATATTGTTGCTGGTTTGCAAGCTAGTCTTAATCGCGAAGAAGGTGGCGCACTAGCTGAAAAGCTTGATCGTGTTTATTCAGCGATGCAGGCTCGTTTACTCAATGCTAATATCAATAACGATTTAGCTGGTCTCGACGAGGTGCATCGTGCGCTATCCAACATCCGTGAAGGTTGGAATGCGATACCGCAAGATGTGCGCGATGATTTTTCTAACGGTAAACTTCAACAAGAAAATGATGGCAATAGAGTATAAAATGTCAAATTATACTAAACCTTATCAGACTGACAGCTTAGCGTGGCAACAGGTGCTTATTGGCGTCGATCAGTTACATGATGCTTATCACTCAAATCAAATAAATGATATTGAGGCAATATCTATTTGCTACCGAACTGAGGTAGAAGCTTTTTTACAAAAAAGCTTACCTGGATTCACAGCTGGGCAGCAACAAGCTTATTTAGAAATGCTACAAAAAATTAATACCAATTTGGTTAACCATGCAAAAGCACGTCAATGCGATATCACCGCGGCACAGAAGATATTGCGCCACCATAAGAATGCTTGTAAAGGCTACCACAACTCTTATTAATCGTTTACCGAGAACGGTTGCTAATTTTTCGCCTTCTTCCAGTTCCCACCTATACTCAAAGATATGCCAGCTTGAAAGGGACTACAAATGCGCCGTGATTATAAAGTACTCATTATTGATGATGATGTTGATAAGCGTCACGATGTCGAGGTGATCCTCGATTTCCTAGGGGAAGAGAGCATTGCAGCAACTTCAACAGATTGGCAAAGTAAAATTACAGATCCTGCGACCCTATTAACAGCAATTATCTGCAAATCTAAAATCACTTCGCTGCCAGATTTGCTAAAGACTCTTGTTGAATGGCGGCATAGTTTACCTATTTTAGTTCTAGGTGATGCACCTGATGCTGATTTGCCAAGCGCAATTAAGCGCTCTATCGTTGGCCAAATTCAGCAACCGTTAAAGTATGCCCAAGTTCTCAATTTGCTGCATCACTGCCAAGCTTGTCAAGAGAACAATGAGATCGTTGACAATGAGGGGTTGAATCGGCCAGTACCGTTGTTTCGGAGTATGGTTGGCAGTAGTAATGCCATGCGTCAAGTGCGCAATTTAGTTGAGCAAGTCGCTGTTACTGACGCCAGTGTGTTAATCCTAGGTGAGTCAGGCACTGGTAAAGAAGTTTGTGCGCGTAATATTCACTATCATTCTGAGCGGCGTGAAAAACCCTTTGTCCCAATCAATTGCGGCGCGATCCCTGCTGATTTACTCGAAAGCGAACTGTTTGGTCATGAAAAAGGTGCATTCACTGGCGCGATAACCGCTCGAGCAGGTCGGTTTGAGCTTGCCAATGGCGGTACCTTATTTCTCGATGAAATAGGTGATATGCCGATGGCGATGCAAGTAAAACTATTGCGTGTGCTCCAAGAGAGAGTATTTGAACGAGTTGGCAGTAACAAAAGTATTGAAGCCAATGTCCGTATTATTGCAGCGACTCACCGCGAGCTTGAACATGAAATTAAAAATAATAATTTTCGTGAAGATTTATTTTATCGGCTTAATGTCTTCCCAATCGAAATGCCAGCGATGCGTGAACGGAAAGAAGATATCCCACTATTGGTCAATGAGTTAATTACACGTATTGAA
This sequence comes from uncultured Gammaproteobacteria bacterium, assembly GCA_963922965.1. Classification (GTDB taxonomy): domain Bacteria; phylum Pseudomonadota; class Gammaproteobacteria; order CAWUKA01; family CAWUKA01; genus CAWUKA01. Next base: position 41,052 of record CAWUKA010000005.1, read on the forward strand.
AAACAACAGAAAAAATCTATTCATTTTTTACCAACTGCAATTGAAGCCCTTTGTCAGTATGACTGGCCAGGTAACGTGCGTGAACTTGCGAATCTTATTGAGCGAATGGCGATTATGTACCCGAATGGTATGGTTGATGTCGCTGAATTACCGAAAAAATTCAAGCAGGCTGATATCAGCCAGACAATCATCCCAACAAAAGCTGATCTTGATGAGCAAGAGTTACTATTCAATACTTTCTCTTCGGAAAATAATAGCTTGTTGCCAAGTGCTGGTATTGATTTAAAAGAACACTTAATCAAAACAGAGTGCAATATTATCCGCCATGCATTGGATGAGTGTGATGGTGTTGTTGCTCGTGCCGCTGATTACTTGAGT
>CAWUKA010000006.1:0-38382 GCA_963922965.1 uncultured Gammaproteobacteria bacterium
TACACCTGGACCTGCAGCTGTATCTGCACCTACACCTGGACCTGCAGCTGTATCTGCACCTACACCTGGACCTGCAGCTGTATCTACACCTACACCTGGGTCTCCATCTGGTGGACCTTAACGCCTGGCTTAACCTAAAGTGATAGTTCCCGTTAGTTGGATAGACCGATCGTCACCCGCCTTTGTGCCCACTGTGAGCAACATGGTCGGGCGGTAGCCTAGTTAGTTAATGTCCATTTCGCTGTCTGTCAGCCGGAGTAAGCCATACCTTAGCCTTAATCTGCAGTAATGCTGATATCTTTTCAATTAAATCATGTTGTTATGTTAAATTATCCCATATCGATTAGCAGCTTGATTACACTTTGACAACATTGGCCAGTGTTGGCACACTAGTGTCGCCAATTAGGGTTACTGCACTAATGCATTTCGATTAGGGTGAGCAGGTGAATTCAGTGAGGAAACAGCATATGCCAATCGACCGTAAACTAAGGAATCAACAGTACACTAGCGCCAGCCAAGCGACGTGGTTTACCGTCTCCACAGCTTATGCATCATTTGCTCTATTATTGATTGCTACAGCCATTGTCGTACTCGTTCATCCTGCGGTAATGCTCGGTGCTTGGGTGCCACCAGCAAGTTTACCGCTTGCAGCTACCCTGGTCGCGATTCTATTGGGTCTGCTTGCTGTCAGTGCGCTTTACTTAGCAGTGAGGGGAGAGCGGCCTGTCGTGAAAATTCGGCTACAAAAGGGCAATCCATTTGAAATCGATTTAGATTTTATTATGCAGCCCGGTCAAAGAAAGATTATCGATTCTACAAGTACTGGATTTTTCGTCCGCGATGATCATGACTTGCAATTCGATAAAGATGCAAAAGAACTACGTCAGGAATTGCGAGCATTGGATCATGAATTAGAGCGATTAAAGTGTGAGATCGAAACCGATGGCTTTTTTGTGCCTGGTGTAGATCCTGCAATACCATCAAGCCAAATGGCGGCTATCGAAGATAGTCAAGGCGGTGCTATGAGTAACGTGGGGTTTCTAGAGCTAGCCTCAGCTAACAGTGAAGCGTCAGTCCTAATTAACCCCGAATTGCAAACTTTGTTCGATACTGTGCTTACTGAAGCCGATAAGTTAGTGGTAGAACAGCTTCATTCTTCTGCAATGGGTACTATCAGTTTTGCACCAGTTGATTTTAGCTCTACTGGGTTGCAAACAACACCAGCCAAACAGCTTCATGCTACAGACTGGCACAGCCCGGCTTCGGTATTACTGCTAACAACATAATCAAAATATCAAGTTGTTTGCTGAGTCGTAGCGCTTTGCTGTGCCAGCATGCTAGGTTCTGCCACATCTGGCTGCTGTAATAGCAGATCCGAGACCGTCACTAGCTGAAAACCACTGTGTTGAATCTCCGGTAAGGCTTGCTCAAGCACCTGCAGGGTGTTGGCATAGGGGTGAGCGATCGCAACCACATGGCCTCTTTTCTTTGCTAGCGCCAACATGTTGTTAATTTGATAGCGGATAAAATGTGGATTGTCGATGGTATCTAAAAAGATATCGCGGCGGTCAGTGGCAAGCTGTGCATGTTTCGCGACTGAGCGCGCTTTACTATCTACGGTGGTAAAGCTATCTATAAAATACAAATGCTGGCGATTTAGCTCAGCCATGACTAATTGCAACATGCGTTGGTTTTGGGTGATCAAGCTGCCCATGTGATTATTAACACCTTTTACAAACGGAATTGCTGCGAGATCTGCTTGCACAGTTTGCTGTACGCTGTTGTCGTCCATGTTGGCAGTTAAGCCATGTTTACCAACTTTGACTCGGTCAGCGAGAGATTGCATCGGTAAATGTAGTATGACTTCTTTATTGAGGAGATGGGCGTAGTTGGCAAGCTCGTTGGTATAGCGCTCAAATGGTAAAAAAGCGTAAGTTAGTGCGGCGGGGAGCTGAATCGCTTGCCGATCGCGTGTTTTGTGTAAGCCGAGATCATCAATGATAATGGCGATTTTTGGAGAAGCGACGCATGCACAGCCAAACACGAGGCTGCAAAGCAAGAACAAACTGTGTGCAAAAAAGCGATACATGTTATTGAGTATAGCTTATTGTTTTGTAAAAGTAGTGGTTGATTAATTGAGCTTATTTGCAGTCGGCGCTGAGGTGGATAACCAGAGCTTCATCAGCTTTGAGTAAACTCTCGTTTTAGCTGCCAGCAATGATTCAAGCAAAGATGAGTGTTTCCAACTTCAACTCAACGCGAGCCACATTAGCAGCGATTAGGCCGATTATCGAGCACCTGATATATGGTAATATTTCAAGTGTCGCTATTTGATATATTTTTAAATATCAACGATGGAATTGGCACATCTGCTTGGTCTCGATGTGGCAGAAACCCAGTTGCTAGCTGTTACTGAGATTGAGCATATGCCTGAAAGGAATTAGAAAATTTGGTCAGCGCGCGTTTGGTATTAAGCGCTTTGATAGAGTTGATGCTGGAGGAGTTATTTATGTAGAAGACTTCACACCAATTTTTGCTGTCTATCGGTGTGAAAATACAAGCAGGCTAGCATGGGTAATATTGCTCAGGTGATTGACCTTGAAGGTCAAGAGTAAGATATCATTGAATTGTGCAGCAGTTGGTGTTCGACGCCTTCATCGGTAATGGCGATATGCATTTGAAAAATTGGTCGATGCTTCATAACCCCAAGGTTAGACCATCGCTTGCGCCAGCCCACGATTTTGTTTCGACAATCGCCTATCTGTCTGATGATAGTGTTGCGTTAAAGCTGAGTCGGAGTAAGCAGTTTAGTGACTTTACGTTAGATGAGTTGTTACAGATGACGGCAAAAGCTATGCTGCCTGAAAAACTACTATTTGATACTACTAAAGCAACACTAGCTCACTCCCATGATGTTTGCCAGCATGAGAAAGTTAATTTATCGTTGTCGAACAAGATGCTCAAAGCTATCGAAAAATATCTACAAACAGTACTGCTAGCTATTGCTAACGCTGATGTTTAACCCTTTTAGCAAGTTGAGCGCTTCATAGAGTTGATAATCAGTGTGCATCAAGTTTTTGCTATTGAGGTTATCGAGTGAATTGCTTTGCTTTGCGATTTTTTGTTTGCCTGAGCTTGACTTTGCATCCAGATGGCCATCTAAGTTGGCTTCTTTGATGAAGTCATTAAACCAGTCATTTTGTTTGCTTGGTTCTGGTACTTTAATGTTGCCGACGATGATGTCGGGTTCAATGCCTTTGGCTTGAATCGAGCGGCCAGACGGTGTGTAGTAGAGCGCGGTTGTCAGTTTTACCCCGCGATCTTCACCAAGTGGGAGCACGGTTTGCACCGAGCCTTTACCAAACGAGGTGGTGCCAAGCACGATGCCGCGACGGTGATCTTGTAATGCGCCAGCAACAATTTCAGATGCTGAAGCTGAACCGCCATTGATTAAGATTACAATCGGTGCACCTTGGAGTTCATCGCCGCCTGTTGCTTTGGCATCGATGCGTGAATTTGGAATTCGCCCTTCGGTGTAAACGATCAATTGTTTGAAGGCATCAATTTTTTTCGAATCGAGAAAGGTATCCGCTACCTCGATCGCTGAGTCCAGCAAGCCACCTGGATTGTTACGCAGATCGATGATCAAACCGGCAAGTTTGTGTTTTGATTGTTTCTTCAATTTGCTGATTGCTTGTTTTAGTTTACTTGCAGTTGGTTCCTGAAAGTGACTCACTCGGACATAGCCGTAGCCATCTTCTAATAATTTTTCTTTCACGCTATTGATGTGAATGGTGTCACGTACCACAGTAATTTTCAGAGGCTCTTTTTCATTTTTACGGACAATGGTGAGTTGAATTTTTTGTCCACGCTTACCACGCATTTTTTTCACCGCTTGTCGTAGTGACATACCTTTTACTGGTTTATCATCAAGTCGAACGATATAATCGCCAGGCTTGACACCTGCTTGCGCTGCTGGCGTGTCATCGATCGGCGAAACCACTTTGATGTAGCCGTCTTCCATGCCGACTTCGATACCTAAGCCACTGAATTCACCGGCAGTATTCGAGATTAAATCAGAGTAATCGGTTTTATCTAAATAATCAGAGTGTGGATCAAGGCCAGCGAGCATGCCGCGAATTGCATTTTCGAACAGCTCTTCGTCTTTGGTTTCTTTGACATAGAAACTTTTAATTTGGCTGAGAGCCATCGTGAAACGCTGCACGTCTTCTAATGGTAGTGGTTGCTCATCGACGCTGGCTGCAATACTCGATGTAGGTCCCATCAGTGTTGCATACAATAAAAAACAGCTAAGTTGTTGTTTTAGTTGGGCGACATCCATGTCGATGAATCCTCCTGTTAATGATGGCACAATGCGAGAGTAGAAAATCAGTTATCCTGCATTGATCCAGAGGCTGGGATTGACTGGATTGCCGTTGTGTCGTATCTCAAAGTATAGTCCGGATTCATGATAACCGCCGCTATGACCCGCTGTTGCAATGGTTTCGCCAGTGTTAACGCTATCTCCCACATTTTTATAGATATTTTGATTGTGGGCATACAAACTCATGTAGCCATCACCATGATCAATGATGATCAGCAAGCCAAAGCCGCGCATCCAATTGCTAAAAATGACCTTACCTACGTAAATAGCGTTTACTTTTCGACCTGTATCGGTCTTGATCAGAACGCCATTCCAGCGCAGTTTGCTATTGGCGTAAGGGCTAGCGAACTTTTTGGTGATCGTACCTTGTGTTGGCCAGGCTAGTTTTCGTTTCATGCTCGCAAACGGCTTTAATCGTGGTCCTTTGCCACTTGCGAGACTTTTCACTAGGCTGCCAAGCGCGCCTTTATTTTTCTCTAGTTCGACTAGTTGACTATCTAGTGTCTGAATAGTTTGATTGAGTGATTTTGCTAGACGTTGCTGCTTGACTTGCTCGCCCAGTAAGCGCTGTTGCTGCTTGCTACGTTTGGCTTGCAGCGCTGTTAGTTCACGTGTGGTTTGCTGCAGATTGTTGCTGTTTTCCTTGATCGTTGCGAGTGTTGCATTCAGTTTTTTAATAGTGCGCTTACGATTTTTATTAAGGTAGTAGTAATAGTTAAGAATGCGATTGAATTGTCTCGGATCATCTTGTGTCACTAGTATTCTGAGTGTCTCTGTGCGACCCATGCGATAGGTCATATTCACTTGTTCAGCTAAAGCTTGGCGCTGATCGTCGAGTAAATCGTTTAAGTGGCGTTTGCGTGTTTGTAGCTGTTGTAAATATTTTTGCTTGGTTTGCAAAATAGTGTCGGTTTCATGAACTTGCTTTGATAGGGTATTAATCGCAAGTTCAGTGTGCTGGAGTTTTTTTTCGATAAGGTCGAGTTGGTATTTATCTTGCGTGAGGTGTTTTTTAACGACAGCGATTTGTTTGTTGATATTGAGTAATTCGAGCAGATGACCAGTTTGTTTAGCGTTGGCATTGACACTAACGAGGTAAAATGCAACTAGTAATATTAGTCGACATTGCCTATTCATCTGTTAATGTCACCAGGCATTGTCCGGTCATTTCTGCTGGTTTATCGATGCCAAGTAAATGCAGTATGGTGGGGGCGATATCCGATAGCCGTCCGTTGCTCAGGTTGCCGGCACGACCGAGATAGACTAATGGTACCGGATTGGTGGTGTGTGCAGTGAGTGGTTGCTGTTTAGTGTGATCATACATCTCTTCAACATTACCATGATCTGCGGTGATCAGGAGTTCACCACCGTGCTGTTGCAGTGCGGTGACAATTTGTTGTAAGCACTGATCAATGCTTTCAACTGCTGCAATCGCTGCTTGGTAATTGCCAGTGTGGCCAACCATATCAGGGTTGGCAAAGTTGCAAATGATGACATCGGCACTCTTGGTTTGAATCGCCTCGACAATGTGTTGAGTGACTGTAGGTGCTGACATGCTTGGCTCTAGATCGTAGGTTTCAACTTGTGGTGATGGTACCAGTAAGCGTTGTTCACGTTTAAATTTGGCTTCAACACCACCGTTAATAAAAAAGGTAACGTGTGCGTATTTTTCAGTTTCGGCAATCCGCAGTTGACGTAAGCCGTGCTCAGCAATCACTGCACCGAGCACATTACTGAGCGATTCAGGTGGGAAAGCAACATTGCAAGCTAACTCATCGGCATACTGCGTTAGCGTTGTGAAATGAATGCGGGGTTGGCGTTGGCGCTCAAATCCTACAAAGTCAACTTGCTGCAGCGCATAACTGAGTTGGCGAGCACGATCAGCACGGAAATTCATAAAAATCACGCTGTCACTATCGTTGATAGCCGTAGCCTCATTAATGATGGTCGGTGTGACAAATTCGTCGGTTTCACCACGCTCGTAGGCAAGGGCAAGGGCATGGCTGGCGCTATCTGCTTGATAATCAGCTTGACTTAAGGCCAGAAGATTATAGACGCGCTCGGTGCGTGACCAACGGTGATCCCGATCCATCGCGTAAAAGCGGCCACTGATACTCTTGATAGCACCGCATTGCAATTCAGTGAGGCGCTGTTCGCAAGCTGTTAAACTCGCTAACGCGCTTTTTGGCGCTGTGTCACGACCATCGAGGAAGGCATGTAAGCAAATGTTTGTAATCCCATGGGCTGCTGCGAGCTCAATTAATGCTAATGTGTGCTGCTGATGGCTATGAATACCACCGTCTGAGAGTAAGCCAATGATATGTAGCGCACTCTGATTGCGAAGTGCTGCTTCGATACTAGCGAGTAGGGCTGCATTCGCTGCAAATTCGCCAGTGCTAATAGCATGATTGATGCGTGAATAAGGTTGATGAACTTGGCGACCGGCACCGATATGGATGTGGCCAACCTCAGAATTACCCATCTGACGATCCGGTAGCCCGACGTCCATACCGCTGCAGTCGAGTAAGGCGTGAGGGTAGCGATGCCAAAGTTGGTCCCAAGTTGGGGTATTGGCAGCTTTAATCGCATTATCGGCGCTGGCTTCACGATAGCCCCAGCCATCGAGAATGAGCAAAATGAACGGGTATTGATTCTGATGCATGTAAAACCACTGACATTAACTGATGCATCATTGTCTAATAATCAGCTAGAGGCCGCAAGTCATGCTAAGAGTGAACAAGTATTTTTAGATTTTTTTGTGTATAATAGCAAGCCGTATTGTTCGAAATCGTACTAGCTATGACGAGTTAACGATCATTTAGATGGAAAGGCACTAACAATGAGTAAATTATTTTCGTTTATCTTGCAGCACTGGCCACTGTGGTTGGCCTTTATTCTAATCTTAGCCTTGATTATTCGGCTAGAGTTGAAGTCTGCGCGTGAAGCTGCGCGCCAATTATCGCCGCAGCAGGCAACCCTGATGATCAATAACGAGCAGGCGGTGGTCGTCGACGTACGTGAAGCCACCGAATATGCGAATGGCCATATTCTCGGTGCAGTGAATCTGCCACTGTCAGGTTTGAAAGATAATAGCAAACCGATCGAGCGCTACAGTGGTCGTCCGATTATTATAGTTTGTCAACGCGGTCATCGTTCTATGCAAGCTATAGGTTTGTTACAAACGGTCGTGACCAAGCTAAATAACTTAAGAGGCGGTATGCAAGCGTGGCAAGAAGCTGGCATGCCAGTAGAAAAATAACTGATGTAGCAGGAAAATCAATGACAGAATCAGATAAGTCAGCCGAGCCTAATTTTTCGATTCAACGCTTGTACGTTAAGAATATCTCGTTAGAAGCGCCTAATAGTCCAGAAATGTTTTTAACTGATTGGCAGCCAAGTGTCGAAATGGATCTCGCAATCGACAGTCAACCGCTAGAAGACCATGTTCACGAAGTAAAGTTACGGGTGACCGTCCAAGTTAAAAATAATGACAAACACGCATTTTTAGTCGAAGTTGATCAGGCAGGTATTTTTTATCTCGAACACTTTCGTGATGACGATATTGAAATGATGCTTGCAAGTTATTGCCCGACTATTTTATTTCCTTATGCACGTGAAGTGGTGAGCGACTTGGTGATTAGAGCTGGCTTCCCACCACTGTATTTATCACCAGTTAACTTTGACGCCATGTATTTAGAGCAGCAGCAAAAGCAAGCTGAACAAGCTGAGATGCAACATTAACCTTTATGTCATCACCACTGAAAAAACCGATTGCACTCCTTGGCGCTGGCTCTTTTGGCACTGCCTTAGCGATTACTCTCGGTCGTAATGAGCAGCCAGTACTACTCTGGGGCCGTGCTAGTGATGCGGTGTTTCATTTACAACAGCACGGTGCTAATCGACAGTACTTGGCTGATATCAGCTTACCAAGCTCAGTAACGGTTACCACTGATTTAGCTGGCGTGCTAGAAGTTGCCGATGATCTATTACTGGTTGTGCCAAGTGATGCTTTTCGCGACACGGTAGAACAGATTGCACCAAGCTTACGACCTGAGTCACGCATCGCTTGGGCAACCAAAGGTTTGGATCCAGCCAGTGGCCGCTTGCTGTCAACAGTGATTGAACAAGTGTGTGGCGCTACTGTACCAATGGCGGTGTTGTCTGGCCCTTCGTTTGCGCGTGAAGTAGCCTTGGGGCAACCGACAGCGGTTGTGATCGCAGCAAATCAAGCTGAATTTAGTCGTGATTTGGTTGCACGATTTCACTCACAGGTGTTTCGAGTGTATACCAGTCAGGACATGATCGGTGTTCAGCTCGGTGGAGTGGTAAAAAACGTAATTGCAATTGCCACTGGTATTGCTGCTGGACTTGGCTATGGCGAAAATACGCGTGCTGCATTAATTACCCGTGGTTTGGCGGAATTAGTTGTCATTGGTCAAGCCTTGTCGGCACAACACGATACATGCTTCGGTTTAGCCGGTGTTGGTGATTTGGTCTTGACGTGCTCTGCCATGCAGTCGCGTAATTATCGTTGTGGTTATGATTTGGGGCGGGGCCAAGGGTTAGCGCAAACGCTGGCGGACATCCAACAAGTGGTTGAAGGTGTGCAAAACGCCAAGCAATTGTACGAGTTAGCCGCTATGCTGCAAGTCGATATGCCAATTTGTGAAGCGGTCTATCAAATCATTGCTGGTGAACTGTCGCCAGCAGCTGCGGCAGATGCTTTATTAGCACGGCACCCCACCACTGAATAATGCTTGCTATTGCGCTTTATCAACCTGAGATTCCACCTAATACTGGCAATATCATTCGACTCTGTGTTAATAGTGGTGCTCAGTTACATTTGATCAAACCGCTAGGTTTTGAGTTGTCCGATAAACAATTACGGCGGGCTGGGTTAGATTATTTAGATTTATCGATGGTGACTTTGCACCAAAGCTTTGCTGATCTCCAGCAGCAGTTGCCTGATCGACGTATCATTTGTTGTACTACTAAAGCTACGACTTACCATTCCGATATTCAGTATCAAAGTGATGACATATTATTATTTGGCCCTGAAACTCGTGGCTTGCCGGCTGATATTTTGCAGCAGCACCCAATAGCCGATTGGGCTCGGATTCCAATGCGGGCACAGAGTCGGAGTCTAAATTTATCGAATGCAGTTGCGATTATCTTATATGAAGCTTGGCGTCAAATCGATTATCTATAATCTCAGCAATAAGCATATTTATTCAATAGCATATAGCGCACTGCTGGTGCTTTACCGACACCCTTAATTGTTTTCGCTTTTATGAGTTGGTTTAGTTTGCGTGCGGCTGTGTTGTGAGATACTTGTAGCAGTAACGCAGCATCTTTTACTGTAATGGCTTGCCTCATTTTGATAAATTTGAGCAGTTGCTCTGTTTCTGGCGTTGCTATCGCTTTATCAGGCATGAAGCAAAAAATAACTTTTAAGCTATCTGCACCTTCAATAAATTCTAGTGGCATTAAACCAGCTTTACGACATCCTTCTTGCATTAGTTTGATCCCAGTTCCTAAGCGTTCAACAAGACCTAGTTGATGGGCGCATTTTGCTAAATTTAGGTTGCGTAAGTAGGTAGTGCCATCGCCTAAGTTATTTAAGTCCATGAGTCCGGGGGAAACTATCTAGGCTGAAGATTTCAAGGTGGTCATCATACAGCGCAATTTTAATTGCACCTGGGATCCTGTATCTTCTGTGAATTAAGGCATTAACGATGGCTTCACGTAATACAATGTTTGGGATGACTGTTTTTCGTTTCAATTGTGCGCCAATGAGCGTGTAACCCTCTGTGAGCCACTGGTTAAGTAGCTGTAAACTTTGTTCAGCTTGTGATGCGATATTACCTTTTATCATCGGTTCCAATTATTTCTCTACCACTATCGCCTTTGAATGCGCTACAGATGGTAAATGATTCCGAGATGTATTGCTCTGGCTGTTCTGAAAAACTAAGGACTCCGATTACGGTGGGATAAAATTGCTTTGCATCAGCAGCCGATTGACAAATTATCTTCTCTGCTAACAGCCGCCTATTATCGCTAGTGCCAAACACTTCTTTTAGCTCTTGTTTTGCCAAGAGCTTTGGATCAGCAATAATTGCCTCCCCATCGAAGTTGATTCGCTTATTTTCCCGCATCAGCTCGGCGATATACTCTTCTATTGCTCGTCTCGTGCTAGTGCCAACGCCTAGGTAAACACCTTTGCGGATACCTTCCTGTTTCATGAAAACGGGTTTTTTTATACTATTTGGTACTTCAATTACCCGTTTTTCATAAATCTCTGCTAGTAAACCTGGGCTGGTAGAGTCATACAAGCTATTAGGGAACTCATCATGGATGCGGTTTCTAGCTTTTTCATCGATGCCTATAATTTAACCGTTATTTTGTACGCCAATGATGAGCTTGCCGCAATGGGTGTTGGCAAAGGCAATGCAGGTTTTTATAAGCTGTTGAAATTTAATTAATTCAACTTTTAATTCGATAATTTTGGATTCGCGCTCGGGGTAAATCATGTTGTGTTCACGATTTAAAACTTGTTAATTGCACTCGGTTTGAGGTAATTACACCAGGATTAGGATAATTGCACCACCAGTTGTGGTGGCGTATTGAGGTCGGTTGGTTGAGGTTGCGTCGTGCTCGGCGGGGTGAGCTAGATCTTGATAGTTTGTTAACTACAGTGTTTCTTCATCGAGTAGATATAAATCATCATGTTTAGTGTTGGAGTGATCAGGGGTATTAGTAGCGCCATTAGCAGATTGTTTCCCAGTCAGTTGACTTAACAAATAGCTACGGTGTTGCAGGTAAGCATCGCGTTGAAAGACATAAGGATCAAAGGTTGCTGAGTCTATGGTTTTATCGACGTGGAGCAAGTTAGCGCGGGCATCAACCGTGCTAAGGGCCAACAACTGGTTGCGGGTGTCGGCTGGGGTAATTTGGCGTAGCACCGAAAAGAAGTTGTAGTCGACGGCCATGCCGATAGTGGCTCGGGTGGTGCTCGGTCCGAACACGGGCCAGACAATGTAGTGGCTGCTATTGTCTTTATCAACACCCCATTTCGCTAGCGTGATATCGAAGTCGTTTTCATGGCGCGGTAATCCCATGTAGCCAGCGACATCAAATAAGCCCAACAGACCAAAAGTCGTGTTCACCACCACGCGAGTGGTCGAGCGTGCAGCCAAATCAACATTACCTTGTAAGACATCATTAATACCAACGGTAACGTCGTATAAATTATTCAGTGCATTATAGACGCCTTTGCGAGCTGGTGCCGGTACGGCTTTGTTGTAGCCGGTGGCTACTGGTTTAATGACTGCCTTGTCTAACCCATCGTTAATTTTATAACTGATGCGGTTGAATGATTCATAGGGGTCTTTGGCGTTATGATAGTTCGCACAGCCGGCGAGTTGGCCAGCTAAGACAGTGGTTGCAATTAGCTTGAACAGTCTAGACATCTTTTGCTTACCCATTTTGCTCACCTGTGTTTCATGGTTCAGTTAATCCTCAGTGTAGAAGAGCTGCCCACCCTGTGCAAGCTGGAAGCAAAATGTGAAGTTTTACATCAAACTGGTTATTTCTCAATAATCTATTCGGTTTGTGATAAAGCTTAACAAATCAATACTGCTTATAAATGAATAACATGCCACTTGTGCCAATTTGAAAAAATAACACGATGAGTTTGATTATTGTCAGTTTTGATTTATTTTTATACTACCAAAAGGCGTTGATTGCATACATAGCGTACAATATCGGCCCGATCGGTTGCTGTTGTAGCCCTCGCACCGATTGCCTGACCAAGTGGTAAAAAAGGCTTGCGCAAAAGCGAGCAATTGATAAACTAACTGGATTGCAAGATCTGTAATTTTTTGTACAAAAGAGGCAAGCCCTTATGAACCTAAGTCAAATCCCAGCCGGTAACGATGTCCCTAACGACATCAACGTTGTCATCGAAATCCCGGCCGATAGTCCACCGGTCAAATACGAATTTGATAAAGCACTCAACGGCATTGTTGTCGATCGGTTATTGCCGGTTGCTATGCGTTATCCTTGTAACTATGGCTTTGTGCCGCAAACGCTATCTGAAGATGGTGATCCGATCGATGTGTTACTGGTGACGCCAGTGCCGCTGATGCCGGGTGTCGTCATTCGCTCACGACCGCTTGGTATGCTACGCATGAGTGACGAAAAAGGTAAGGATGAAAAAATTCTCGCAGTTCCGGTGAATGACATTACTAATCAATATAGCACCATCAATGATCCATCCGGTTTATCGCCGAGCTTGATCAATGCTATCGCTCACTTTTTTGAACATTATAAAGATTTAGATGCCAACAAGTGGTCTAAGATCGAAGGCTGGGCTTCAGCTGAAGAAGCACGGCAAATCATTAATGACAGTATCCGTCGTTTTCAAGGTTAAATTTCCTTAGTAGTTGTTGTCTGTTGCGTAAAGCAAGCAGTGAGCGTTAACCAACCGCTCATTGCTCTGTTGTTATGAAGTGAGGTCTATATGAATGCATTAACCCTTAATTTGGCAAGTTGCCGTGCTGAGGTTCAAGCCGCTTATCGCAAAGATGAAGCCGATTGTTTGCAAGCCTTGTTAGCGGCGGCGACATTTGATAGTAGTTTGCAAGCGCGAATCTTTGCTCGCGCCGAACGGCTTGCCCATGATATGCGCCGGCTGGCGGGGCAATATAAACTTAGTCTCGATGCCTTTCTCAGCCAGTATCAACTCACTACCGAAGAAGGCTTATCGGTTATGTGTTTAGCCGAAGCTTTGCTGCGTATACCAGATAATAAAACTGTCGATCGCTTAATCCGGGATAAAATCGGCCATGCTGATTGGCATGCGCATCTTGGTAAAAGTGATTTTTTTACCGTCAATGCAACCACTTGGGGTTTGTTGTTAACTAGTAAAGTAGTGAGTACCGCTGATCGTAATAAAAAAATTCGCAGCGCGCTGAAAGCGGTGGTTTCGCGTAGTAGTAGTGGCGTGGTACGCAATATGGTGCGCACAGCGATGCGCATTGTCGGTCAGCAATTTATTTTAGGCCAAAACATCTCAAAAGCATTACAGCGTTCAGCCAAAGGCAATGCCAAAGGTTTTTGTTATTCGTACGACATGCTGGGTGAAGCGGCGCGTACCACCGCTGATGCTGAGCGTTATTTTGTAGCTTATAAAGAATCGATCATAACGGTTGGTGAAGCTGATACCGCTGATGATCCCACTACCGGTAACGGCATCTCAGTTAAATTATCAGCACTGTACCCGCGTTACGAATTTACTCAACATACGCAAGCGGTTGATGTTTTGAGTGAACGGTTGTTGGCGCTCGCTGAGCTTGCCAAGCACTATAATATCGGTCTTACTGTCGATGCTGAAGAAGCCGACCGACTTGAACTCTCGCTTGATATCATCGAGCGTGTTGTCAGTCAACCGAGCTTGAGCGGTTGGCAGGGTTTTGGTTTAGCGCTACAAGCCTATCAAAAGCGAGCGTGGTATGTAATAGATTGGTTAGCTGCATTAGCTCAGCAAACCGATCAGCGCTTAATGGTGCGCTTGGTGAAGGGCGCGTATTGGGATACTGAAATTAAACAAAGCCAAGTCATGGGTTACAGTGATTACCCAGTATTTACCCGTAAACGCAGTACTGACGTCTCGTATATTGCTTGCATGCAAAAGCTATTTCAGTACAGCGACTATCTTTATCCGCAGTTTGCTACCCACAATGCCCAGACTGTCGCGACTGTGCTAGAGACTGCCGCTGGCAAAGGCTTTGAGTTTCAGTGTTTGCATGGAATGGGGCAAGCACTATATCACCAAATCACTATTGAAGAGCGATTTCCTTGCCGGATTTATGCACCCGTGGGTGGCTACGAAGAATTACTGTCTTACTTGGTGCGCCGTTTACTTGAAAACGGTGCCAATACTTCGTTTGTTAATCGAATGAATGATGCCTCGCTCAATGTTGAGAGCTTGGTTGCTGATCCAGCCACAACGCTGGCTGAGTTACCACAAAAGCGCCATCCGCAGATACCGTTACCTGCTGATATCTTTGGTGATGCCCGCAAGAATGCGCCTGGCATTGACTTAACCGATCCGCTAGCGTGTCGCGCCTTGCTCGATGATCTCAGTTCGCAGTACCTTGTGCCACGCCAGGCTGCGCCGACCATTGGGGCCGCGGTAGCGCCACAGCTGATTCACAATCCGAGTCAGGTTGATAGCGTGATCGGTGAAGTGGTTGCAACCAGCTTGCAGCAATTACCTGCGATCATGGCGCAGGCAGCAAGCGCTTTTCCTACTTGGTCAC
The DNA here is from genome assembly GCA_963922965.1 of uncultured Gammaproteobacteria bacterium. Lineage (GTDB taxonomy): Bacteria > Pseudomonadota > Gammaproteobacteria > CAWUKA01 > CAWUKA01 > CAWUKA01. The sequence continues at coordinate 14,707 of CAWUKA010000006.1, forward strand.
AATTGCCGGTGGCTGAGCGTGCGCAGTGTTTGATGCGGATCGCGGATCTGTACGAGGCACACATGCCAGAGTTGATCGCGATTATCGTCCGCGAAGCTGGTAAGACTATTCCAGATACTGTTGCCGAAGTGCGGGAAGCGATTGATTTTTGTCGCTATTATGCTGAACAAGCCGAGCAGCAACTGGTTGTGACAAGCTTGCCGGGTCCGACTGGTGAGTCAAATCAATTAGCGTTACTGGGTCGTGGTGTCATCGTTTGTATCAGTCCGTGGAATTTCCCGTTGGCGATTTTTACGGGTCAGGTGGTTGCCGCGTTGGTTGCCGGTAATTGTGTGCTGGCGAAACCAGCTGAGCAAACACCACTGGTGGCAGCAAAAGCAGTTGCGCTGATGCATGAAGCCGGCATCAGCCAAGCTGTCCTGCAATTGGTGCCGGGTACCGGTGAAGGGATCGGTGCTGGCTTAGTCAGTGCTGAAGCGATCGATGGGGTCATGTTCACCGGCTCAACTGATACCGCCCAACACATCAATCGTGCCTTGGCCGCTCGCGCTGGCGCTATTGTGCCGTTTATTGCTGAAACCGGTGGCCAAAATGCAATGCTGGTTGACTCGTCAGCCTTGCCAGAACAGGTGGTGGTTGATGTTTTGACTTCAGCTTTTGGTAGTGCCGGCCAGCGTTGTTCGGCGTGTCGAGTCTTGTATGTACAGACTGATGTGGCTGATAAGTTGATCGCGATGCTGGCCGGTGCAGCCGCGGCATTAAAGCTGGGTGATCCGAGTCAGCTCACAACCGACATTGGTCCAGTGATTGACAAAGATGCGTTGCAGCGACTTAATCAGCACGTTGCGCGCTTGCGTCAGCAAGCGACTTTACTGTTTGAGTTGCCGCTAGCGACTGATTTGCAGCAACGAGGTCACTTCTTTGCACCGTGTGCATTTGAACTGAGTTCACTCGAGCAATTGCCGGATGAAGTGTTTGGCCCAGTGTTGCATGTGATTCGCTACCACAGTCACGAGTTAACCGAGGTCATCGATGCTATCAACGCGACTGGTTATGGTTTGACGCTGGGGATTCATAGCCGGATTGATGAAACCATCGAGCAGATTTGTCGCCAAGCACGAGTCGGCAATATTTATGTTAATCGCAACATGATCGGGGCGGTGGTTGGAGTGCAACCGTTTGGTGGTATGGGTTTATCTGGTACCGGGCCAAAAGCCGGTGGCCCGCACTACTTGCAGCGGCTTTGTAGTGAGCAAGTTACCACCGTGAATACCGCTGCAGTCGGTGGTAATGCGAGTTTAGTGTCGCTGTTGGAGTTTGATTAAGGGACGGTCTTGCGAATAAAAAAAGCCTCGCGGAGCGAGGCTTTTTGATAGCGAAGCAGTAAATATTATTTATGCTTTGCCTGCTGTTGGAGTAGATTCACCATCGCCTGGTCGCGCAGACTCTCCAGCTGGTTGCTCAGCCGGTTTTTTTCCAAGCCAACCACGACGAAACAACCAGCTGTCCCCTGGAGCAACTGTAGGCTTCTCTGGACTAGTAGTAGTACTTGGTTCTCCACCGCCTACCAAATCACCAAACAGACTTGTCCAGCTACTTCCAGTAGCCTTAGCTTTCGGATTGAAATCTTCAAACTTAGCTTTAATGCCTTTAACGACTTCTAACACTTCCTTGTCGGCTTTCTTAGCGTAACCAAAAGTAAGCAGTGGTAAAAGACCAACACGACGTGCCGCTGACATATCTTCGAACACAGCCAAAATGGTTTCGAAACTAGGACTTTCAGCTTCTTGTTTCATACCGAGTTTAAATTTTGCAAATTTTACTGCTTCATCAGAAAACTTGAAACTGGCTTTATCAAGTCCGCTTTCTTGCGATAAAGCTCGCATCTCCATCAACACACCCATCGCAACCACTTCTTGCTGAACGTGACGCTTCAGCGTTGTGAATAGTGAAGTAATGGCAGCGGCTAGGCCAGTAAACCAGGTAATTGGGTTACTCCATTTAGCTGCGTACGCGGTTTGCTGAGCTCGGACATAACCAATGTATTCTGGGAGCTGACCAGGTAAGATTTCGAGATCACTACCATCACTGCCACTCGAGAAAACATCAATTTCTTGCTTATCTTCGGGCGCAGTTTTGCCTGTAAAATAGTAAACGTTTGACTCATCTCTTTTCGTAAAATCACCGGTCTGCATTGCCGCGTTGAACAGGTGCCGTTCTAATGTTGCTTTTGACATCTTTGTACCTCAATTTAGTTATATCTTTGTTGGTTGATTTTAGTTCACCTAAATTACTTCATGACTTATGACTATTCTTGCAAACTTGTCAGTCATCTATAACATTGCATCATAAGGATATAGTAGTAATATGCAACGAAAAATCGAAAAAGAATTACATTTTTTGTTCATACAGCAACCAAAGTAAACGTTTTAGCTTGAACTGTCGCCTTGTCATCAATAATTATTTGCTTTTTTTATGATCATCCCTTGTGTAAAGCAATGAAACTGGGGCTAGCAGGCGGTGAAACATTGAGTCTCAGTCAGCAAGACTTTAAGATGGATGTTAGATTAGTTTATTCTACCGGGCGCCTATTGCCGGGAAGTATCGACCAACTGATGCAGAACATGACAGCAACTGACAGTGGATTGTGCGAATTGACGCTAAATCCAACGAGAGTCCATAATTGGAGCCAACATGGCTGGTGAGCAATTAGTTTTTTCCATTTTCACTATCTTTACCGGTGCGGCCGTGCTGTCAACGCTTGCGCTTTATACCCGGCTGCCAATGTTAGTCGCTTACCTGTTGCTCGGCACTATTATCGGGCCTTGGGGCCTGGGCTGGGTTGACGATCCTTCGGTGATTGAACAAATTGGTGATGTTGGCATTATCTTTCTATTGTTCTTACTCGGTTTGCACTTACAGCCACAAAATTTAATCCATATGTTGCGCAAGACCACCATTGTCGCACTGTTATCTTCGCTAGTGTTTGCCTTGCTTGGTACCGCTGTTGCGTTGTTGTTTCGCTATCCTATCAACGAAGCCTTACTCATTGGTGGTGCGATGATGTTTTCAAGCACCATCATCGGTTTAAAATTATTGCCGACTACAGTGTTACACCATCAGCACACCGGTGAGATTATGATTAGTATCTTACTGCTGCAGGATTTAATTGCGATTGTATTGTTGATGTTTATCAACAGTGCGTCGGAGGGATTTTCATTTGCGCACATGGCGATTGTCATTATCGGCTTGCCAGCGTTGATTGTGATTGCGTACTGTACGGTGCGTTACTTGTTGCTCAAATTATTACGCCGCTTTGACACCGTGCGCGAGTATATTTTTTTGGTGTCGATCGGTTGGTGTTTGGGGCTGGCAGAGCTGGCAAATTTATTTGGCTTAACCGACGAAATAGGCGCTTTTATCGCTGGAGTGTCGCTAGCTACTAGCCCTATTGCATTATTCATTGCAGAGAGTTTAAAACCATTACGTGACTTTTTTTTAGTGATTTTCTTTTTTTCCATCGGCGCTAATTTTAATACTACTTTTCTTGGTTCAGTATTGGTGCCGGCAGCGATTTTAGCGGCATTGATTTTTATTGTTAAGCCAGTGATTTTTCATTTGCTACTGGTTCGCGCCAATGAGTCAAAGCAAGTCGCCTGGGAAGTTGGGGTGCGGCTCGGGCAAGCGAGCGAGTTCTCACTGTTAGTGTCTTATTTGGCAGTGAGTGCCGGTTTATTGAGTGAGTCAGCGTCTTATTTAGTGCAAGCCACCACCATTATTACTCTTATCGTATCATCGTACTGGGTAGTACTGCGTTATCCGACCCCAGTTGGCTTTAACGATAGGTTGCGGCGTGACTGAATTCAGCTTGATGGCAGATGGCTGGTTGACCGGTGTGCGGCAGTTAGTGTCACCGAATCACGATCAACGTCCGGCAGGCAGTGTCATCGATGCTATCATTATTCACGCTATAAGTTTACCGGCAGGCGTATTTGGTACCGATCGTGTTGATAAGCTATTTTTAAATCAACTGGATCAAAGCGCTGATCCAAGTTTTGCTGCGCTGGCTGAGTTACGTGTTTCTGCCCATTTGTGCATTTGGCGGAATGGCAATGTAACGCAGTACGTGTCGTTGCAGCAACGAGCTTGGCATGCCGGAGTGTCCGAGTTATACGGTCGCAAGTGTTGTAATGATTTCAGTATTGGAATTGAGTTAGAAGGTTGCGATGCAATGGCTTATACCGAGCAGCAATACAATCGCTTACAGCAACTGCTGCAGTTATTGTGTGTCGCGTTCCCAGCGATTAGTACGGAACGGATTGTTGGCCACTGTCACGTTGCTCCAGAGCGTAAGACTGACCCTGGGCCGTATTTTTCCTGGCAACGAATTGGTGTCAGTAATACTTTAGTAAACGCCTGACGGTGAATAATGGAGAGTAAAGCGAATGATGATTGACTTCATGACAATAATAGTGAGTTTGTTTTTAATGCGAGCGGTTGGTTTTAGCTTAAGCCTCGAGTGGCAAGCGTGGTTGCCGCGGTTTTACCAGTGGGTGCAGCAGCGGCTCGCTGCCTCACCACCGCTAGTAGTGATTGCGTGTATGGTGTTGCCAGTTGGTTTGTTATGCTTTGTGCTCAGTCAATTGTTTGCTGGTGCATTTGTTCATGCCGGTCGCTTTGGTCTCGGTGTTTTGACGTTAGTGTATTGTTTGGGGGCTGATGCCTTTTTTCATCATCGGCAGTCTTTATTTGATAACACTGATGCAGCAGTCGATACCGGTGAGGGGTTACAAGCCCTGATTGCTGCGACCAGTTCAGTGCCTGAAGTCGAGCTGCCGAGCACTGCTTTGAGCGCAATTATTTGTTGTTTCACCCAGCAGGTGTTTGCACTGTTATTTTGGTTTGCCATGCTTGGCCCGTTTGGTGCCTGGTTGTATTTTTCGGTTGCACGCTTGCAGCACTATGCTAGCTGTGAGCAGTACGAGTTACAAGCCTACGCCGAGCTTGCAACTAAGCTGCTAGCGATCTTGTTGTGGTTGCCAGCCCGGCTGGTCGCGCTCGGTTACGTGTTAGCCGGTGATTTTACCGCGAGCATTCCACACTTGCAGCAACAGTTGCTGTCTGGCTTGGATCATAATTACCAATTGTTGATTGCAGCTGGTTTGTCTGCGCTTGGTTTTGATCACCAGCAACCTTTAGACGGTTCACTCGAACAGCAGCGCGCAGTGATCGCGCTATCTGATCGCTGCTTGGTGTTGTTTTTAGCGGTATATGCTTTGGCGGTGCTATTTTCTTTTGGTTAGCCGCGGTCGTTGCAGCTTGCGTGTTATCTTATTGGTATTGTCGTGTTGGTTAATAGTGGCGAAGGCACATCCAGTACGCGTGGTGAGCCTGGCGCCCAATCTAACCGAATTGGTCTATGCTGTTGGTGCCGGTGAGGTGTTAGTTGGGGCAAGCGAATATAGCGATTATCCAGCCCCTGCGCGACTACTGCCAAAAATTGCTGTGTTTCCTGCCTTCAATCAAGAATTATTAATCCAGTTACAACCGAGCTTGATATTGGCATTACCCTCACAGCGCGCGTTGTTGGATCAGTTGCCAGCAGCGATTGCGAGCCCGGTGCACTACATCGCGATCAACACTATCGCTGATATTGCCAGCGCCGGTTCGCAAATCGCACGGGCGTTGGGCCGGCCCGCGGCAGCCAGGCGTTTTCGTGCTGATTGGCTTGCCCAGTTGCAGCGTATACAAGCGCAGTATCGAGCACAGCCAGGCGCAAAAAAGTTGCGTACATTTTTTCAGCTGAGCCAACAGCCACTGTTAACGGTCAATAAAACCAGCTTGCTGAGTCAAGCGCTAACGTTGTGTGGTGCTGACAACCTGTTTGCTGAGCTGGCACTGCCTGTAGCAACGGTATCACCAGAAACGCTGTTGCAGGCGCAACCTGACGTGATTGTTTTGCCACAGCATCGAGCCGTGTCTGCGGCAGACTTGCCTGTGGTTGCGCCTAAGGCTACCACAGTGGCAGTACCTGCTGATTTGATTTTGCGCCCAGGCCCGCGTTTTTTGCTCGGCATCGAGCGACTATGTCAGGCACTAGCGCAGTTACGCTAGTTGGGTTTTTGCTGGCCCGAGCATTTTTCATTCAGTTGTTAGCCAAATTAGTCTTCGTTTTCGAGCTATGATCTGTCTCATCATGACCTCAGTTATGCTATAATACTTTCTATTTTTTAAGCTCAATACCAAGGAAAAAGCATTATGGCTGAAACTCAGCACGATATTGATAAGCTTGAGACCCAAGAGTGGGTAAATGCATTACAAGATGTGATTCGCTGTGCAGGAAGCGAACGCGCGCGTTTTATTCTTGAGCAAGTTTTGCAGCGAGCTCGTGACGAGGGGATTGACTTGGGCGGTGGTTTTAATACGCCGTATGTCAACACTATCGCTGTTGCCGACGAAGCTAGGTTGCCGGGTGACTATGAGATCGAGCGGCGTATCAATGCACTGATCCGTTGGAACGCAGCTGCGATGGTATTGCGGGCGGTGAAGAAGGCGCCAGAGGTCGGTGGCCATTTAGCAACATTCGCTTCTGCTGCAACCTTGTATGACGTAGGCTTCAATTATTTTTTTCACGCTGCTGATGGTGAGCACCTCGGCGATATGGTTTACGCACAAGGGCATTCTTCACCGGGTATTTATGCGCGCTCGTTTTTAGAAGGTCGTTTAACTGAACAGCAGCTTGATCACTTTCGCCAAGAAGTGGCTGGCAAGGGCTTGTCTTCTTACCCACATCCTTGGCTGATGCCTGATTATTGGCAAGTGGCAACGGTATCGATGGGGTTGGGCCCACTGATGGCAATTTACCAAGCTCGCTTTTTTAAGTATCTCGAAAACCGCACTTTAACCCAATCTGGCCAGCGTAAAGTCTGGACTTTTTGTGGTGATGGCGAAATGGATGAGCCAGAGTCAACCGGCGCGATTTCACTAGCGGCGCGAGAAAAACTCGATAACCTAATTTTTGTCATCAATTGCAATTTGCAACGGCTCGATGGCCCAGTCCGCGGTAACAGTAAAGTCATTCAAGAATACGAACGTTTATTCCGTGGTGCTGGTTGGCACGTGATTAAAGTGGTGTGGGGCCGGCACTGGGATCCGCTGTTACAATCCGATGTTGGTGACTTACTTCGGCAGCGGATGGCTGAAGCCGTTGACGGCGATTATCAAAATTATAAATCCAAAGATGGTGCTTTTGTGCGCGAACATTTCTTTGGTAAGTATCCTGAGCTTGCAGCTTTGGTTGCCAACATGAGCGACGATGAGATTTGGCGCTTGAATCGCGGTGGTCATGATCCTTATAAAGTTTACGCCGCTTACCATGAAGCAGTACGAACAGTCGATAAACCGGTGGTAATCTTAGCCAAGACAGTGAAAGGTTATGGTTTGGGATCGGGTGGTGAAGGTCGTAATACTACGCACAACACCAAGAAGATGAACATGGACGACTTAAAGTCGTTTCGTGATCAGTTTGCCATACCGGTTGACGATGAAGCGATTGAAACCATCCCATTTTATCGCCCACCGGAAGACAGCGCTGAAATTCAATACCTCAAACAACGTCGCGCTGCACTCGGCGGCCCATTGCCAGCGCGCTCGGATCAGTGTCAAGCCCTGACAACACCCTCGCTCGAGTTTTTTGCTAGTCATTTTCAGGGTAGCAACGGTAAAGCGATTTCATCGACTATGGCTTTTGTCCGCATGTTAAGTGCTTTGCTAAAAGAAAAAGCTATTGGTCAATATATTGTGCCGATTGTACCAGATGAGTCGCGTACGTTTGGCATGGAGGGTTTATTTCGTCAGTGTGGTATTTATTCATCCCAAGGGCAATTATATACGCCGGTTGATGCCGAACAAGTCATGTATTACCGGGAAGAGGTTGCCGGTCAGATTTTGCAAGAGGGTATCAATGAGCCTGGTGCGATGGCATCGTGGATCGCTGCTGGCACCGCATATAGCCACTCTAAAGTACCGATGATTCCATTCTATATTTATTATTCGATGTTCGGTTTTCAGCGCGTTGGTGATTTAGCGTGGGCAGCTGCTGATATGCAAACGCGTGGCTTTTTACTTGGTGCAACTGCAGGTCGTACCACTTTGGCTGGCGAAGGTTTGCAGCACCAAGATGGTCACAGCCATATTATGGCAGCCTTGATCCCGAATTGTGTGGCTTATGATCCAACCTTTAACTATGAGTTGGCTATCATTATCCAGGACGGTTTGCGTCGTATGTACCAAGAGCAAGAGTCGGTTTTTTATTACATCACTTTGATGAACGAAAATTACCAACACGGTGCACTGCCAGCCGGTTGTGAGCAAGGTGTATTAAAAGGCATGTATCGATTGCAACAAGCTGAAGCTGGTGAGCACCGCGTGACATTGCTCGGTAGCGGTTCGATCCTGCTTGAGGTGATCGCTGCTGCTGAAATGTTGCAACAAGATTTTTCGGTTGCTGCTGATGTGTGGAGTGTGACTAGTTTTTCTGAGTTACAGCGCGATGCGCAGGCAGTTGAACGTTATAACCGTTTTAATCCAGACAAGCCACAGCGCAAGAGTTATGTTGCTGAGTGTTTACAAGATGCGACTCAGCCGGTGATTGCGGCCACGGACTATGTGAAGTCGCATGCCGACAAGATCCGAGCTGAAATACCTAGCCAGTATACCGTACTCGGTACCGATGGCTTTGGTCGCAGTGATACTCGGGCAGCGTTACGAGATTTCTTTGAAGTTGATCGACGTTATATTGTCTGTGCTGCATTAACTGCATTAGCAACTGAAGGTAAAATCCCAGTCGCTACTGTGACTAACGCAATGCGGCAATATCAGCTTGATCCTGCAAAAGTTGATCCAGTCAGTGTTTAGTGAATTTGGGAGGTGGCTTTGGCCGATCAAATAGAATTAGTAGTACCTGATATCGGTGATGTCGCAGACGTTGATGTCATCGAAATCCCGATCTCAGTTGGTGATAGCATCGCCAAAGACGATGCCATTGTCATTTTGGAAGGTGAAAAAGCAACTATGGAGGTGCCGGCTACGAATGCTGGTGTGGTTGCCGAAATTCTTGTCCAAGTTGGCGATAAAGTTTCGCAAGGCGATCGTTTGCTACGTCTGCAAGCTACTGCGACTGAAGCTCAATCTCAAGCGTTAGTAGCAACATCAACAACGACCAGTGTGCAGCCGGTCCACGTGCCTGACATTGGTGATAGTAGCGAAGTTGATGTGATTGAGGTGACCGTTAAGGTTGGCGACACGCTCAATAAAGACGACACCCTGATCGTGCTTGAAGGTGAGAAAGCCACCATGGAGGTGCCATCACCACTCGCCGGTACGGTGCAAGTGGTTCATGTTGCAGTTGGCCATAAAGTTAAGCAAGGTAGTTTGATTTTAGATTTGGTAGTTGCTGATGCTGCACCTGCTACGCCATCAGCGCTAAAACCGCCACCAAGTGCATCGCCGCAACAACCTATACGTGCATCAAAAACGCCGCCATCTATGCCAACGACTAGCGCTGTGCCAGCAATCAACACAGGGATTTACGCTAGTCCATCAGTTCGTCGCATTGCGCGTGAATTTGGTGTTGACTTGACGCAAGTCACTGGTACTGGTCGTGCCCAGCGGATCTTGAAAGAAGATGTCCAAGCTTATGTTAAACAACAATTAGTAGGCGTCAACGCTAGCCCAGGAATGGGCTTAACAATTGCCAAATTACCTGAGGTTGACTTTGCCGAGTATGGCGAGATTGAACAGCAGCCACTAACAAAAATTAACAAGATCAGCGGTGCCAATTTGCATCGCAACTGGGTCCATGTACCACATGTCACCCAATTTGATGAAGCTGATATCACCGATATGGAAGCATTTCGCAAAGCGCACAAGGTTGCTGCTGAAGTGCAAGGATTTAAGTTAACGCCATTAGCGTTCCTGATGAAAGCAGCTACCCATGTCTTGCGCGAGTTTCCAAGTTTCAATGCTTCACTATCCGCCTCAGGTGCAGAATTAATTTTGAAAAAATATTTCAATATCGGTGTTGCTGTCGATACCCCAAATGGTTTAGTGGTGCCAGTAGTGCGCGATGTTGATAAAAAAGGTATTTATGCGCTTGCAAAAGAATTAGGTGAGATTAGCGTAAAAGCCCGTGATGGTAAGTTACTACCAGCAGATATGCAGGGTGGTTGTTTTACTATTTCTAGTTTGGGTGGTATTGGCGGTACTGCCTTTACCCCAATCGTTAATTTGCCTGAGGTTGCTATTCTTGGAGTGTCGAAGTCGGCTATGAAGCCAGTGTACCTAGGGGGTGAGTTTGTTGCGCGCTTAATGTTGCCACTCTCACTGTCTTACGATCACCGGGTTATTGATGGCGCGCAAGCAGCACGTTTTACCGTATATTTAAGTCAGGTATTGTCAGATATTCGGCGTATTTTACTTTAAACCACAGGAGTAAGGCTAGTGAAAGCAAATGAAGTGAAGAAAACCCAAATCGTTGTGATTGGTAGTGGGCCAGGTGGTTATACCGCAGCGTTTCGTGCTGCTGATTTAGGTTTGCAAGTAATCTTGGTAGAGCGTTACCCGACTATCGGTGGCGTTTGCTTAAATGTTGGTTGTATCCCATCTAAAGCTTTGTTGCATGCAGCTAAGGTCATTGATGATGCGTCAGCAATGGCGAGTCATGGCATTACTTTTAAGAGTGTTGAGACTGATCCAGATAAGCTCTGTGCTTGGAAGGATAGTGTGGTTACTAAGTTAACTGGTGGTTTAAAAATGTTGGCGAAGCAGCGCAAGGTTGAAATAGTCCAGGGTGTTGCAACATTTAGTTCGGCAAATGAGCTGGTTGTCAGTGGTGATGCTGGTGTTACTGCGATTACATTCGAGCATGCAATCATTGCTGTTGGTTCTGAGCCAGTGCGACTACCTTTTTTGCCAGATGATCCACGCGTGATTGACTCAACTGGCGCGCTTAAGCTAAAAAGTGTTGGTGGTGAAATGTTAGTGCTGGGTGGCGGTATCATCGGTATGGAGATGGCAACCGTTTATCATGCGCTTGGTTCAAAAATCAGTGTGGTTGAGTTTATGGATCAAGTGATGCCAGGCGCTGATGCTGATATCGTGAAGCCGTTTCAAAAGCACATTGAAAAACGTTACCAAAAAATTATGCTCGAAACCAAAGTGACTGCGGTCGAAGCCAAAAAAGATGGCTTGTGGGTGAGTTTTGAAGGTAAGCATGCACCTGATAAACCACAGCGCTTTGATTATATCCTCGCTGCTGTTGGTCGCCAGCCGAATGGTGGTTTGATCAATGCTGATAAAGCCGGTGTTAAGGTTGATGAGCGTGGTTTTATTGCGGCCGATACCCAGTTGCGGACTAACATTCAACATATTTTCGCGATTGGTGATGTGATTGGTAATCCGATGTTGGCGCACAAGGCTGTGCACGAAGGCCGGGTTGCTGCTGAAGTGATTGCTGGTAAGAATCATCACTTCGATCCGCGGTCAATCCCGAATGTTGCTTATACTGATCCAGAAGTCGCTTGGACTGGCTTAACTGAAAAGCAAGCGCAAGAGCAAAGCATCCCCTATGAAAAAGGCAGTTTTCCTTGGGCAGCGAGCGGCCGCTCATTGGCAAATGGTCGTGATGAGGGCGTAACTAAGTTGCTATTTGATCCAGTCACGCAGCGCGTGTTAGGGGCAGGTATTGTTGGTACCAATGCTGGTGACTTGATTGCTGAAGTCGGACTTGCGATTGAGATGGGCTGTAACGCTGAGGATATTGCTCTGACCGTGCATCCACATCCAACGCTGTCAGAAACAGTAGCGATGGCAACCGAAGTGTTTGAAGGCACCATCACTGATTTGTATATCCCGAAAAAGAAAAAAACTTAATGCTGTTATCTTGTCAGTAGACCTTCAGCCAGTCTCTCTAGGCCGCTTAGCTGCTGTTGTTGCACTTGCTACAGAGGTTGAATCAGATGCCTGGTCACTGCAGCAGTTGCAAGCCAGCCATGCTGCCGGTGATGTAATTGTTGGCTTGTACCAGCTTGATCAGCTAATTGGCTATATGATTTATCATCGGCACGTCGATCAAATCGAGCTTTACAAGCTCTGTGTTGCGCGCGGCCAGCAAGGCCGCGGTTTTGGTCGTAAATTATTACGAGCCTTACTTGATGTTGCGTATCATCAGCAGGTTGACAAGATTTTTTTAGAGGTACACGCTAGCAATGCTCGTGCGCGTCAATTGTATGAGTCAGTTGGCTTTCTCAACACTGCAATCCGCCCACGCTATTATCGTGACGGTGAGGATGCCATCTTGATGGCCTTAACTATCCGCTAACTCATTCGCACTCGTAGTTAACTTGTAAATCCAGCCGCTGCACCCAAATCACCCGTTATTCGATTGTTGAGGCTTAGCGTCAGTTGACAATGGTTTTATAGCTTTCAGGCTGGTTGCTGCGCTCTATTTGAAGTCATGGCCAATTGTGGATTGGGGCTCTTGCCTGTTAAATACTCTGTTTTTCAATGAGTTGAAATTTAATTTCAGACGTTTTCGGCTGATTTTTTGAAAAATTTGTCAACAAATTTGTTGACGAATTATCACTTGGTTTTAGCCTGAGATGACACGATGAGCATTAATAAAATAGTTGCTAAACAATATCGCTATAAAGTGAATCGGGTAGTGAGTCTGCTTGTTGAGTTTCCATTAGTGCCGCAAGAGGGTTGGTTAAGAACGGTTCGCAAAGCGTTAGGCATGTCAGTGATCCAACAGGCGCGGCGGCAGGGCGTTAGCCGAGCTAGAGTAGCTAAGATTGAGCAGGATGAGCTCGCAGGTAAGGTCACATTAAGGACTATGCAGGCGATGGCAGCAGCCATGAACTGTAAATTTGTTTATGCCATTGTGCCACTAGAACCGGTTGAGGAAGTGATAAAGCAACGCGCGCTAGAGAAAGCACGTCAACAGGTTTATGCAGCGTCGGTACATATGGCGCTTGAGGCACAGACGTTAACTGATACGCAGCTTGAAGTCGAAGTGACACGCGTTGCGCAACAACTCATTGATAATAAGTCAGCAGCGTTATGGGATGATGAGTGATGGATTTAATTGATTACCCAGTCGGTGCAACACCGCTTGATCCTGATGAGCGTGTAGGTTTGCGCTTTCACCATGTTACTACTCGAGTAGAGTTGGATGAACTAGAGCAGGCGAGTGTCACGGCAGGCATGTAGTCGCTACATCAACAGTAAGTGCCAGCAGTGCCATCTGAAGCATTTACTTGTGAGTTACATAAACGCTTGTTCGATCGTGTTTGGAATTGGGCGGGTCAATTTCGTCGAACAGAGAAAAATATTGGTGTCGATCCAATTCAAATACCGATTCAATTGCTAGATGATGCAAGCTATTGACTGCAACATGATACTTATTCTGACCTTGAGCTTGCAATGTGGTTTCATCGTAGGCTGGTCTATATTCATTTATTCCCAAATGGCAATGGTCGGCATGCATGGATCATGGCCGATGCAGTGTTGACGGAGTTAATGCAACAACCTGCCATAGATTGGTCCGATGGTTATTCGGTAGCGCGCATGAATCAGCGTCGTCAGCAGTACATTGCTGCGCTACGTGCTGCTGATAGCAATGATTTTAGTTTGTTACTTGAGTTTGCTGGTATCAAGACACCGAGTTAAGGTTGGTTTTATCGGTGGATATGATGTAGAGTAACGCCATGATGACAAATAATCAGTTGCACAGCGAAGTTGGTAAACGTAAAACATTTGCGATCATTTCCCACCCAGATGCTGGTAAAACCACCATGACTGAAAAGTTATTGCTTTGGGGTGGTGCTATTCAGCTTGCTGGTACTATCAAGGGCCGGAAAGCTGCCCGCCATGCCACTTCTGACTGGATGGAACTAGAAAAACAGCGCGGGATCTCAGTGACAACCTCAGTGATGCAATTTCCCTATCGCGATAGCATTGTTAATCTGCTCGATACGCCTGGCCATGCTGATTTTTCTGAAGATACCTATCGTACTTTGACGGCAGTTGATTCAGCGCTGATGGTGATCGACGCTGCGAAAGGTGTCGAACAGCGCACTATTAAATTGATGGAAGTGTGCCGCTTACGTAATACACCAATATTAACCTTTATTAATAAAATGGATCGCGATACGCGTGAAGCCATCGAATTGCTCGATGAGATCGAAAACGTGCTTGGCATGCACTGCGTGCCATTGACTTGGCCGATTGGCATGGGGAAACAGTTTAAAGGCGTGTATCATTTTGCTGACGATCAAGTCATCTTGTTTGAACAAGGTTTTGGCGCAAAAAGGCATGACTTCAGCGTGATTGATGGCATCGATAATCCTGAGGTGGACGCGGCTTGTGGTTTATACGCTGAGCAGTTGCGGGAAGAAATCGAATTAGTGCAAGGTGCCTGTCAATCTTTTACAACAGAGGCGTACCTTGATGGTGAGATGACACCAGTATTATTTGGTACTGCGCTGCAGAATTTTGGCATTAAGGAACAATTAGATGTTTTTGTCTCTTATGCACCAGCGCCACAACCACGCCAGGCTACCACGCGCGAAGTCGAGCCTTGCGAAGATAAATTTAGTGGTTTTGTTTTTAAAATTCAGGCCAATATGGATCCAGCGCATCGGGATCGGGTTGCATTTTTGCGTGTTTGTTCGGGTCAGTATAGCTCAGGTATGAAGCTGCGCCACGTGCGCCTCGAGCGTGATGTGACAGTGAATAATGCACTGACTTTTTTAGCTGGCGATCGTGAACAAGTTGCCGAAGCTTGGCCAGGTGATATTATCGGTTTGCATAATCACGGCACTATCCAAATTGGTGATACCTTTACACAAGGTGAAGTATTGAAATTTGCTGGTATTCCAAATTTCGCGCCTGAGTTATTCAAGCGTGTTAGGTTACAAGATCCATTGAAATTAAAAGCCTTACAAAAAGGCTTAATACAACTCTCAGAAGAAGGCGCCACCCAAGTATTTCGTCCACTCAATAGCAATGATTTGATCGTTGGGGCCGTGGGTGTCTTGCAATTTGACGTGGTCGCTCATCGCTTAAAAACTGAGTATAACGCTGAGTGTAGCTATGAGCCGATCGCAATCACACTGGCGCGTTGGGTGTACTGTACTGACCAGAAGCGGCTTGCTGACTTTAGAGCGAAAGCCTTTAACAACTTGGCACTCGATAGCAGTGATAGCTTAACCTATCTCGCGCCGTCACATGTCAATTTAAACCTTACCATTGAGCGCTGGCCTGAGCTTGAATTCTTTGCGACTCGTGAGCATTAATTCAAGCGGTATTGGACTACATCAACTACAGTCGGTTAGAGTTGAGCTGATGCACTCGGTGTTGGTGTTACAACTAGTGGGCATAGTAAGTCTCGCCATGAACAACCACACTGACTACCCGGTCTCCTTCAATTGTACATCTTGTATTTGGCTGAAATCTTGGTAAAAGCGTGCATACGCGCTTGAAGAAGGTATCTGGTAGATGATCCTGAGGCGAGTCGTCGTTTACCTCAACAATTGCTTCAGCTTGGTGCTGGAGCTCAGTTACTTCAACAACAGCTCCAGCTTGGTGTTCTTGGTGTTGGACCTCAGTTGCTTCAACAACAGCTACAGCTTGGTACTGGTCTTCAGTTGGTTCAATAATAAATGTTCTAGCTGGTCGCCTGAGTGCTGATAGATGTTCGTATAGTTGAGCCATTGTTGAATTTCTGCTGTCAGTATCAACTGGATCACTTCGCCTAAACAAACGTTTAAGTTGCTGCCAAGCGATCGCCATTAGCTGTATTGGTGCCGCTAATACATTGATCGTTGGTATGACGACGTAAACCCCTACAAAGACTAGTGTTGCTAATACAAGTGGCGCAGTAAACAAACCACCCAGGCCGCCACCCAGGACGACGCCGTATATTAAAGCAGGGCCTGAAATATTGATTACCCCCAGTACCGTTAACATAGACACGGTTAGTACACCAATACTCAGAACAGCTAGATATATTACCTCTAATGATCCCCAAATCATCGAAAGTTCTGTAATCGTTGGCAATTTGATCAATTGGAAGATAGAGGGATTTTGCACAATAAATGCCCTTAAGTGTTGCCAGCTAGTTGCCATCGATCTCATTAATGCTGCTGACGTCTTTGTTATCTTGTTCCATAGAAAGATAGCGGCACTTCGTACACTAAACGCTTTTAGTCGCTGCCAAGCGATTGCCAATAGCTGTATTGATGCGACAAATGCGTTAATCGAGGCTGGTATTACATAAAGTAGTACAAAGATTAGCAGTCCTACTAAAATTGGTGTCAGGATTAAACCACCGATGTAGATACTTCCTCCAATAATCCACCACATTGAGAACGATGCGGCGTTAATGACGCCAAGTGCGGCTAATACCCGCATAGTGACGACTAGACCAAATAGACCAAAGTTCAGTAGGTTTACCCAGAATTGTGTTAAGTTATCGACAAGCTTCCGCTTTTCAGACGTTTCCAATCTGTTCCATGGTGAAAGCAATCTCTCTTTTGCCTTCGTTAATTTACTCTGTGATTTTTTCTGTAGAGGGTGATTGCTGTTTATCATTACTTGAGTCCATCCTTTTTGGTCAAAATCAATAAATTTGGAAATTATTTTACCATATTAACCCATTATAGGCTAATTTATATACAAAAAATAAGGTTTTATGTGGGTCTTCCTGTTAAGCCGCAAGTAGTTTGGCGAGCCTCATTGGGTTGTAACTGCTTAGCCTGCGGAGGCTCAGTAGTAGCAGCGCCACCAAGCCTAGTTTGACGTGGTGATTGGAGCCGTGTGGTTGAGGCAGGAGCATTTGCTTGAGAGATCCATGGTTGCCTCAGTAATTGGAGCCCAGACTGAGCAACACTAACCACAGTGACTAGCAGTGTTAACAACGGGATAGCGATCACCATAGCGACAGGTAATAGCGCAAATGGTCCGACTACGATAGTGATAGCCAGTGCGATAGTGGTGGCGAGTAGTGACGCTAACTTTGCTGCCAGCAATGCTTGCATGGTAAAAAAGCTAAAACTACCCAAGCCGAGTAGTGATGCTGTTACGCATCCTACTGTTAATTTATCTATTAAATTGTCACTCGTCCCATTTGCAGTTCTTGCGCGTTCCCAATTCCGCGCTTGTATCTCTGTTGTCATGATAAGCTCCTAATTCTAATATTTATTAACTTTTTTGCCGTAATAGATCAAAATTTTACCAAAAAAAGCTTAAGATAGCCTTAACAGTGATAACTAAAGATGAATTAGTGCTGGAATAAGCCGGGTCTAAGTTGAATAATCTCTAGTAGCCAGAGTTGATTAAGATGTAGCATCATTTGAGGTAGGCGCGCTAATTAGACATTGAGCTGGATAAAATAATCTTTGTAGTTAATAACATCGATAGTGTTGGGTGACTTAAATGATGCGGTTTCTTTATTTCGATGCAGTGTTTGTGATACCCATGGTCAATGATTAAATCAACTTCAAGCTTGTCACTGGTACGGTAAAAATACAGGTTTGCTAGGTCGTGGTATTTCGCCATCTCGGTGATAATGTAATTTTCAAATACTGCACCTGCCATCGGGCCACCGTTATAGTGTTCGAAGGTTTTAATACCAGTGAGATGGGCTGATAAGGCTAGTATCGTAAAAATAGACGTTCGGGACTTTAATCAACCACTTATTAAAATTGCGAGGGTAAGCGTAAAGCAAATAGATGATAGAACACGCCTCTAAAATTGATAGCCAGCACTTGATCGTTGGCACTGACACGCCTATGTCATTAGCATCAAGCGTGTCGCTAGTCTCAGGACATGTTCGGCAGTCACTGACCCGGAAACAGCCTCGACTGAGGGGACAACTGTTATGCCACAGCCGTCCCCTCAACAGTCTGATGTGAACTAGCGCCCACGCCAGACTACCTCTCAAATGACTATACGCCAGCAACTGCGGGTTGTGTGCCTTCGGCTTTGCCTCTCCCTATCACGTGCGAAGGTGTCATATCTAAAACTGTTGCTGCATTTGCCGCGAGTGATCTGCTGAAGCGGCGAAAATCATTGGGATTGCCGATTTTGCTAATCGCCCTAACGTCTTTATTGATAGAGGTATGCAAATAATTCTTGTGCCTAAGCTGATGGTTTTGATAGTAACGCGTGACTAACTCAGAGTAGCTACCGCAATAGATGACTGTGGCCTGCAGTTGCTTTGGCTGCCACATCCCTGATGTGGTTTGCAGAAGGCTAAAAAGAAGTTACCTGCATGGATTGAGAAGTGATGGAACGCTTTAGCAACCTAATCAGAGATGCCTAATAAGATGATAACTTGGGTAAGACAAGACGCGTAACGTACAACCTTGGTATTCAACCGCTAAACTATAGCGCGTTGATGCGCTGCAGTTGGGCTTGCAACTGTTGCAACGCGAGCTGACTTTTTTCAGCGCGTTGTTTTTCTTTCGCTACCACAGCGCTTGGTGCTTTATCTACAAAATTGGGGTTTGCTAGCTTTTGCTGAATTTGTGCTGCATTTTTAGTGAGTTTAGTGATTTCTTTTTCTAGCCGTTTCACTTCCACCGCTTTATCGATGAGACCTGCCATTGGAATCAGAATTTCAAGTTCATTGGCAAGTGCGGTTGCAGCTGGAGGAATTGTATCATCGGGTTCAAGCCAGTCGACATCGGTTAATTTGGCAATAAAGCAGAGTAATTCACGTTGGTGCTCAGCAATGATTTTATCTTGTTGACAACCTTTGCGTAATAATACGGGCACTGCTTTGGCAGGTGAAATATTCATTTCGCCTCGAATATTGCGCACGCCAAGGGTCACTTGTTGTAGCCAAGCAATGGTTTGTTCGGCATCCTGATTGATATTTGCTTCATTAAAGATCGGATAGGGCTGTAGCATAACGCTGGCGCCACCATTCCCAATCATCGGTGCTACCTTTTGCCAAATTTCTTCAGTAAGAAAAGGCATGATGGGGTGAGCTAGTCGCATTAAACATTCGAGTACCACTAGTAGAGTGTGACGGGTGCCACGGATAGCTGGTGGCGTTGTTGCTGGGTTGTTGAGAGTGAACTTAGACAGTTCTAAATACCAATCACAATATTCGTGCCAAATAAATTCATAAATAGTTTGAGCCAATAAGTCAAAGCGGTAACTATTAAAATGCTTATGTGCTGCAGCGATGGTTTGTTCCAGTCGCGACATGATCCATTCGTCGGCGATACTGAGTTGAAGCGGTTTTAGATCGGAGCTTTGATCATGTTGCTCGGTATTGATCAAAACATAGCGCGCTGCATTCCAGATTTTATTACAAAAATTACGGTAGCCAGCAAGACGGCTGATGTCAAAGCGAATATCGCGGCCTGTATTGGCAAGCGCACAGTAGGTAAAGCGCAGTGCATCACAGCCATGAGCTTCGATGCCGGCTGGAAATTGCTTAGTGGTATCGGCACTGATCTTTTCGGCAAGATGTGGTTGCATTAGACCAAAGGTGCGCTTTTCAATTAACGCTGGCAAGCCAATACCATCGATCAAGTCAATGGGGTCAATCACGTTACCTTTTGATTTCGACATTTTCTGACCTTCACTATCGCGAATCAAACCAGTGATATAAATATGTTGAAACGGGATGCGGCCAGTAAACTTCAATCCCATCATGATCATACGGGCCACCCAAAAGAAAATAATATCAAAGCCAGTGATTAACACATTGCTCGGGTAAAAGGTAGTGAAGGCTTCAGTTTTTTCCGGCCAGCCCAGCGTTGAAAAAGGCCAAAATGCCGAGGAGAACCAGGTATCGAGCACATCATCATCTTGTCTTAATTGGATGCTATCGTTGAGCTGATGTTTGCCGCGAACATCGGCCTCGTTATAGCCAACATAGCTATTGCCAGCATCGTCATACCATGCTGGGATGCGGTGTCCCCACCACAATTGTCGGCTGATACACCAGTCCTCGATGTTTTCTAACCACTGATAATAGGTGTTAGCCCAGTTGTCAGGGATAAATTTAATTTTGCCAGAACGCACAGCATCGAGTGCAGCAGGTGCTAGTGCAGTTGCTTTAACGAACCACTGATCGGTGAGGTATGGCTCGATGATGGCGCCAGAACGATCGCCACGTGGCAGTTGGTAAACATGATCAATAGTTTTTTCAAGTAAACCTGCGCTAGCTAAATCAGCAACGATTTGTTCGCGGGCTGCAAAGCGGTCAAGGCCACGGTAATCAGCTGGGGCGTTATCGTTGATGTGTGCATCCGGTGTGAGAATGTTGATAGCTTCGAGCTGATGACGCTGGCCGATTTCATAGTCATTAAAATCGTGTGCCGGTGTGATTTTGACGCAACCGCTGCCGAAGCTTGGGTCGACGTAGTCATCAGCAATGATCGGGATAGTGCGGTCGCACAGTGGTAGCTCGAGTTGCTTACCAATGTAGGCCTGGTAGCGCTCATCAGTAGGATGCACGGCAACTGCCACGTCACCTACCATGGTTTCTGGTCTAGTGGTTGCCACTATTAAATGCTGATCGCTATCGCAAATTGGATATCTGATATGCCAAAGCGAGCCTTTGGCTTCTTCAGTCAAAACTTCCAGGTCAGAGACGGCCGTCAGTAGCTTAGGGTCCCAATTGACTAAGCGCTTGCCTCGATAAATTAAACCCTCATCATGTAGTCTAATAAAGATTTCGCGCACCGTCGTTGATAAACCCTCATCCATAGTAAAGCGTTCACGACTCCAATCAACTGAATTGCCGAGTCGGCGCATTTGCTTGGTGATGGTGTCACCTGATTGCTGCTTCCAATCCCAGACTCGCTCAATGAATTTCTCTCGCCCCAGTGTCATTCGATCTTCGCCGTTATGTTTGAGTTGGCGTTCGACTACCATTTGGGTTGCAATCCCAGCATGATCGGTACCAACCTGCCAAAGTGTGCTATCACCCAGCATGCGATGGTAGCGGATTAATGCATCCATTAAGGTGTGCTGAAAGCCGTGGCCCATGTGTAAGGTTCCAGTCACATTTGGCGGCGGAATCATAATACAGTACGGCGTGCCTTTCTTGCTTGGCGTAAAGTAGCTTGAGTCTTCCCACACTTGATACCAATGTGGTTCTATTAATTTTGGTTGATAAGTCTTATCCATGGTAAATTCTTAGTATTGGGTGGCCTGTTTTAACGCTGCGATAGCGTATCATACTTTTTATTAAATTTTTATTTTATGGGTTGCTATTTCTAGCCCTTGCTGTCGATAGTGTTGATAGTGTTCTCTTGTACATTGTAGCCGAGCCGGGGTTTGATCGCTGACCTCAATGATTCGACTAAAACGATTAACTTCGTCGATCAGTTGTGTGGTTAAATTAATTAGAATTTTGCAGGCATCGCTGCTTGGTAGCTGACAACCGATGCTGATCGGCGCCGCTACTGATTCACCTTGCTCGCTGATCAGGTGTGGGGTGAAATCGATGTCGCGAAAGGTCCACAACATGTCATCTAACAACTCAAGTTCATTGCGATCTTGGCAATAGACCCAGGCCGACTGTTTAGCGCGGTGGGCTTTGCTAAGTAAGCGACAAATAAAAGAATAACGTTGGTTGCTTGAATCTGTGGCTAAGATATAAAAATCTAGTGTTACAGGGTTTTTGACTTCTGACATTGTTCAATTAAAAATTGTGTTAGCAGTGAAACAGGGCGCCCAGTTGCGCCACTACTTTTATCTTTTGGCATCGCGGTGCCAGCTACATCAAGATGAGCCCACTTAAATTGCTCAGTAAATCGGGCAAGAAAATTTGCCGCGACAATACTGCCAGCAGCGCGGTCAGCGTTGGCTGGACTATTGGTGAAGTCAGCAAGCCGGCTTTTCAATTTATCTTGATAGTTATCCCAAAGCGGCATGCGCCAGGTATAGTCAGCAGCGTATTTGGCGGCATGCAATAGCTGTTCAGCAAACTCGTCATCATTGCAAAATAAAGCATTTAAATCATTGCCGAGTGCAACGATAATCGCGCCAGTTAGTGTCGCGATGTCGATGACATACTCAGGGGAAAAGCGCTCAGCATAAGTCAAGGCATCACATAACACCAGCCGACCTTCGGCATCGGTATTGGTGACTTCGATAGTTTTACCAGATAAACTTTTTATGATATCACCAGGCTTAGTTGCTTCACCACCTGGCATGTTCTCAGCGGCTGCGACGATACCGATGACATTTAACGGTAGTAGTAGTTCAGATATGGCTTTCATAACCCCAAACACACTGGCAGCACCACACATATCGTAATGCATATCGATCATGTTACTAGGCGATTTTAGTGAATTGCCACCAGTGTCGAAAGTGATGCCTTTGCCAACTAGGACTATTGGCTTTTGTTCTTTATCAGCGGCATGCAGGTGTTCCATCACAATGAGCCGTGCCTCTTGGCGGCTACCTCGCGAGACTGATAGCAGTGCATCCATGCCTTGTTTCTTCATTTGCACTTCGTTCAAGACGGTTGTTTTTATCGTTTTGTATTGGCGTCCAAGATCGATACCTTGTTCAGCTAAATAGGATGGTGTGCAGATGTTACCGGGCAGGTTGCTGAGATGCTTGGTGAGTTCAACACCTTTGACGATAGCATCGGCTTGTTGGGTAGCTGTTTGCGCCAGGTCGGCATCGATGGGATTAGCGGCATATAGGATCAGTTCAGTTAAGGCTTGCTCTTGTTCGGTGCTATCGCTAGTTTTGAAATCACCGAGATTGAAATAAATATCGGACGTGGTCTCAATGATTTGGCGTATTTCCCAGCGTAAATCATATTCGATCGGTAAGGTCGTCAGACAACAAATAGCGTTGGTGGCTGCGGTTGTTTTCAGTGTCTTGATTGCGGTTGCTAAGACTTGACGGAATCGAGTTTCTGACATCGGTTCTTCTTTGCCGAGGCCAACCAGTAAAACTCGAGCAGCTTGGATGTTTGGCACCTCATGAACGAGCAAGGTTTGGCTTTGTTTGCCTTGGATATCATTGTACTCAAGAATTTGTGACAGATAACCGTGGCTGGCTTTGTCTAGCCGGGAGCCTGTGGCACCGAATTTGCCTGGTTCATAAAGTCCAACTATGAGACAATCAGTTTTAATTGATTCTGGTTTATCCGTTGTGCAATTGAACTTCATCAGTGAAACTCCTATCAGTCATGCATGATGCGAGATAGTTTAGCCGAAATACAAAAAAAAGTCTTTCCACCCGATTAAATTGGTTTTTAAATGATCATAGGGCGATACCTCAAAAGAGAAATCACTACAAATTTAATTGTGGTTACCACAGTACTGCTGTTTATCTTCCTGAGTAATCAATTTGTGCGCTATTTGTCGCGTGCTGCGCTTGGTGAGTTTCCTGGTGGTTTATTGTTCAATATTGTCTTGTTGCAGTTGCCACGCCTGCTTGGTTTACTGCTGCCACTTGGATTATTTCTCAGTATTTTGCTCGCGTTAGGCCGGCTTTACGATGAACATGAAATGACGGTTCTATCGGCTTGCGGTTTTGGTGCCGAACAGCTGTTAAAAATCATTTTGCAAATTGGTTTGGTGATCTTCTTATTGGTTAGCTACTTTGTGTTTTGGCTTAGCCCGCAAG